>NZ_JALHLX010000001.1:0-105674 GCF_022844385.1 Hydrogenophaga sp.
AACGCGTGGTTCACCACGAACAGGCCCATGAACAAGATCAGCAGCGGCCAGTCGACCAGGCCCATGAAGTGCGAGGTGTGCAAACGCCGGCTCAACAGCAACACGCCAGCGCCCACCAGTGCCGCCACGTCGCGCGGCCAGTCGGTGAAGAGAAAGATCAGCATGAGCGCACCAGCAACCACAAGCCCCTTGGTGGTTTGCCAGATGTCGAACGCGGGCTCCGTGTTCACTCCCTCTCCCTCTGGGAGAGGGCAGGGGTGAGGGCTCCCCGTCCCCGCCCCCGCCCCCGGCCCATACGCCAACCACCCCCACAACACCACCAGCCCGATCAGCACCGGCGGCAGCGCCTGGCGCACATAACCCGCAAACGGCAGTTGCAGCACCGAGCCGATCAGCATGTTCTGCGGGTTGCCGATCAACGTGGCGGCCGAGCCGATGTTGGCCGCACAGGCCAGGCCGATCAGGAAAGGCATGGGGTTGATGCCGCGCTGCAGGCACAGCCGCGCCACCACCGGCGTCATGGCCAGGCACACGATGTCGTTGGAGAACACCGCAGACAACGCACCTGCCGCGAAGATCAGCACCGCCAGCAGGCCGCTGCGCGACAGCGGCATGGCGCCCACCCGCCGCGTGAGCGCCGCATAGAAGCCGCCCAGGCGCATCTGCGCCGACACCACCATGAAAGCAAACAGCAGCACGATGGTGGGCAGGTCGATCGCACGCGCCGCGTCTTCCACCGGAATGCCCGCCAGCGCAATGACCGCGATCGCACCCAGCAACGCCACGCCCGAGCGGTCCAGCTTCAGACGCGGCAGGCCGCCCAGGAACATGCCGAGGTAGACGGTGGCGAATACGGCGACGATGCCCCAGTCGGTGGCGGCGGGGTTCATGGCGTGTATGGGCATGGATGGAGGGCGAGGAGCCGCGGATCGTAGCGCGGCGCAACAAAAAGCCGCCCGAAGGCGGCTGGAGTGGCGACAGGCGCAGAGGCTCAGGCCTGCAGCGCGTTCCACATCTCCTGGTCCCGCTCGGCGGTCCAGATGCGCGGGTTTTTGATGCCCTTGGCTTCGTCGTAGGCGCGGCTCACGTCGAACGGCAGGCAATGTTCGTAGATGAACACGTGGCCGAACACAGGGTCCATGCTCTTGCGGGTGTGCGCCATGGCGGTCTTGAGGTCCATGCCGGCTGCTGCCGCTTCCTTGCCGGCCTGAAACAGCGTGGTGACCCAGCGCTGCGTGTAATCCAGCGCCTTGTTCACGTCGGCGTTGCCCTTCATGGCCTCGCCGCGGCCCGGCACGATGTATTCGGCCTTGAGCGCACGCAGCGCCTCCAGGGTGGCAGGCCATTCTTCGAGTTGCGCATCGCCGGTGTAAACGCCAGCCTCGTATTCCACGAGGTCGCCGCTGAACAGCACTTTTTCTTCTTCCACCCATGCGATGGTGTCGCCGCGCGTGTGCCCTGGGCCCGGGTGCCAGATGCTGACCTTCACGCCGCCCAGGTCCACTTCCAGGCTGCCCTGGCGGCCAGGCTGGCCGTCGCCGATGACCAGGGTGGGCCAGGTCAGGCCGGGCACGCTGTCGGCGCCGCGGAACAGGCGCGGGAAGCGCTCCATCTCGCTTTGCATGTCTTGTGCGCCGCGCTCCACGATGAGCTCATAGGTACCGCGGCTGGCGATCACTTCAGTGGCGCCCTCGGCCACGTAAGCGCTCGCACCCAGCACACGCACAGCGTGGTAGTGGGTCAGCAGCACGTACTTGATCGGCTTGTCAGAGACGGTGCGGATGTGTTTGATCAGGTCCTGTGCCATGGCCGGCGTGGCGGTGGCGTCGCTGACCATGATGAACTTCTCGCCAATGATCACACCCGAGTTCGGGTCGCCTTCGGCGGTGTAGGCCCAGCAGTGTTTGCTGAGCTGCTCAAAGGTGGTTTTCTTGTCGTCCAGGTCGGCCTGGGAGGCGAAGGCTTTGCTCATGGCGGTCTCCAAGTGGGGGAAGCGCTGGATTTTACCTAAACGAAATCAATTACGCATGGGTAAACCACAACACCGGTGAAATCAGCCGTTCAAACCGCGCTCGATGACGGCCACCACCTCGTCGGCAAAGGCGCTGTAGCTCATGGGACCGTCCGGGCGCAGCCAGGTGAAGGTCCAGTTGATCATGCCGAACAGCATCATGGTCAGCGCGGTCTGGTTGGTCGGGGTCACGCGCTCGGGGTAAGCGCGCTTGAGGAAGCGGGTGAAGGCGGCGACCACGTCGCGCTGGCGGTTGAGGATGAGTTCGCGCTGCAGCTCGCCCAGGAATTTGGTGTCGGACACCAGCGCCACGTGGCGCGTGGCCGAGGTCTCGTACTCGGCCAGAAAGGCACGCACCAGTTCGCTCAGGGCATCGCGCTCGCTCAGGTTCTTGCGCTGCGCGCGCGCCTCTGATTCACCAATGAGTGCGAGCAGGCGCTGGGTGTAGCGGTCGAGCAGGTCGAACAGGATCGCCTCCTTGCTCTCGTAGTAGTGGTAGAGCCTCGCCTTGCTGGTGCCGCAGGCCGCAGCGATGTCGTTCATGCTGGCGGCGGGGAAGCTCTGGCGCGCGAAACAGTTGGCAGCAACGTCGAGGATTTCGTCGCGTTTCAAGTCATGGGAAGCGGATTTGGGTCTGGCCATCGGCGCATTCTGCCGGAGGAGACTTCTAAGATTGCACCATGGTCAAACCGGTCGATCCTTTTGCGCTGCACGCCTGCGAGCTGTTATCGGGCGCAGGGCCTTGCATAGCCAGGCGCATGTTCGGCGGTTGGGGCATTTCCACCGACGGCATGAACATCGCCATCATTGCCTGGGACACGCTGTTCCTCAAGACCAACGCCGACACCGAGCCGCGTTGGCTCGCTGCCGGTGGGCGGCCCTTCGTCTATGAAGCCAAGGGCAAGGCCATGAAGCTGAACTACCACACGCCGCCTGATGAGGCGCTGGAATCGCCCGCGCTCATGCTGCCGTGGACACGGCTGGCGCTGGAGGCTGCGGTGGCCGCGCGAAAGCCGAAGCGGCGAACGCGCGGATAGTCCAGTTCACGGTGGGTTGGATTCGAAGGGCGTGAGCACCCGGCCCCGACCAGCCACCAGAAATTCGCTGTAGCCGAACAGCCCACGCACGAGGCGCGCGAACGCCAGACCGGCCTGGCCGAGCGCCACCACCAGCTCGCGCGAAGGCGCCACCACCTCGCGGCCAAACCGGCTGGCCTGTTCACGGGCGTGGGTCTCGGGTTCGGCATACCAGTCAAAGCGCACCGGTCCGGCACTGGGCTGCCAGGGCTCCATGACCAGGCGGGCACCGGCCGGCACCATCAGGCTTTCACCGGCGTTCAACACCAGGTCGCCCGACTCGTTGCCCGCACCTTCGTGCGCCTTGCCCAGCGTCACCCAGGCGCGGCCCTGGGTGATGTGAAGGCGGCTCGGCACTTGAGGGCGCAGGCTCATCGCACGGCGCGCATCCAGCCGCCAGCCGCGCGCGGGCAGGCGGTGCTTCAGGGCGGGGGCGTCGAGGGCAGAGAGGGCGTTCATGGTGGGACTCCGGAGAAGGGATGAAGCTCATCCTGGGGTCCAATGCTCGCGCTTCACCCCTCCGCCGTCCAATGAAAGCGCGCTAAGCTATTGATTCGATAACCGCATCAATGCTTCGGAGCACCTCCATGCAGCTCACCAGCAGCCACCCCCGCACCCGACCGATTGCCGCCGGGCACCTGCGTGCATTCGAAGCGGTGGCGCGCCACCTCAACTTCCGCGCCGCCGCCGAAGAACTTTCGCTGACGCAGAGCGCGGTCAGCCGACAGATCCAGGCGCTGGAAGATGAGGTCGGTACCGCCTTGTTTCTGCGCCACACACGCGCCGTCGAACTCACCAGCGCGGGCTCGCAGTTGCTGCGCGCCGCGGCCTCTGCGCTGGAGCGCATTGATGCGAGCGTGCGGCAAATTCGCCAGAGCGCCGGGCGCAAGAGCGTGGCCATCACGACCTGGGCGTCGTTCGCTTCCATGTGGTTGATTCCGCGGCTGGAGGCCTTTCAGCGCGACCACCCCGACATCGACATCCGCATCGATGCCACAGACAACGCTGTGGACCTCGCCACCTCCGACGTGGACCTCGCGCTGCGCTATGCCGTGCCGCAAGGCATTCCCGCCAGCGCGCAGCGTCTGTTTGGCGAACAGCTCACGCCCGTGGCCAGCCCCTGGCTGCTGAAGACCCATCCGATCAAGAGCATCGAAGACCTCTCCAAATGCGCCCTCATCGAAGCGGGCGACGCACACCGCACGCGCCACCTTGAATGGCTCACCTGGCAGCGCTGGCTCGACACCTTCGGCGCGCAGCCCGTGGCGGCCTCGGGCAAACGCACACGCGCCAGCGCGCCGGCCAAGCTCTCGCCGCAGCGCTGGATGTACTTCAACTACGCCAATCAGATCGTGCAAGCCGCGCTCACCGGCCAAGGGGTGGCACTCGCGCGCCTGCCGCTGGTGGCCGAGAGTCTGGCCAGCGGCGCGCTGGTGGAGCCGCTGCCCCACACGCGCCTGGACTCTCCGCTTGTCTACTGGCTCATGGTGGCACCGCGCAGCGCGCAGCGGCCCGAGGTCAAGGCGTTCTGCGACTGGTTGCTGGTGCAGGCCGCGGCCACACGCGAAGCCATCGGCGACGTGCCCGACCCTGATACGGTTGACCAGATGGACTGAGGCCGATGTCGACACCCCGCCACCACGCTGCCGGCAACCTGCGCAGCATCGTTTTCATGCTCGTCGCGGTAGGCTTTTTTGCGCTCATGGACGCGGTGCTCAAGACGCTGTCTGCGCACTACCCGGTGCTGCAGATCGCAGCCCTGCGCGGCATGACCGCCATGCCGCTGGTGCTGCTCTACATTGCGTGGCGCGGCGCCTGGCACACCGTCTTCAAGGTGCGCTGGCCGCTGCACCTGCTGCGCGGCGTGCTCGGCATCGCCATGCTGTCGCTGTTCACGCTCGGCGTGCGCGAGCTGCCGCTGTCGGCCGCCTACACGCTGTTCTTCATTTCGCCGCTACTCATCACCATGCTCTCGGTGCCGGTGCTCAAAGAGCGCGTGCCCGCCGCGCACTGGTGGCTGATCGGAGTCGGGTTTGTCGGTGTGTTGATTGCCCTGCGGCCCAGCGGTGAGGACCTGCAAAGCGGCTTCGTCACCGTGGGTGGCCTGGCCACGCTGGGTGCGGCGCTGTGTTACGCCGTGGCCGCCGTCACCGGCCGCCTGGCGAGTCGCACCGACAGCAGCGAAAGCATGGTGCTATGGATGATGGTGCTGATGTCGGTGGGCGCGGGCGCCCTGGCCTGGCCTGACTGGGTGGCCATTCAGCGCAGCGACGCGCCGCTCCTGCTGGCCCTGGCCATCACCGGCTTCGGAGGCCAGCTCGCCATCACCGAAGCCTTTCGTCACGGCCAGGCCTCGGCGGTGGCGCCGTTCGAATACAGCGCGCTGGCCTGGGGTCTGGGGCTGGACTGGCTGATCTGGCAGACGCTGCCGGCCTCACACACCTGGTGGGGCGCGGCCATCATCATCGGCAGCGGGCTCTACCTGGTTCGGCGCGAGAAGCGCATCACCGAGGTGCACGCGAACGCGGAACATCCCTGAGCGAAGATTCGCCGCCGGGCCGCCCCAAGGCGAATCAGCCCCCTCGGGGGGCAGCGACCCGCGCAGCGGCGGAGCGTGGGGGCACTATCTTTCAGGCCACATGACGCCGGTGTCACTCAGAATGGCGTCGAGGGGAACGTCATGCGCCTCCGGAAGCAGATGCGGCAGGTAGGCGAAGTCATAGCCCAACCCCACCGTGAACGGCTTGGGATTCAAGCTCGCCAGCGTGCGGTCGTAGAAACCACCGCCGTAGCCGAGACGGAACCCACCCGGCCCATAGCCCACGCAAGGCACAAAGATCAGCGTGGGCACAACGATCTCGGTGTCCTTGGGTTTGGGAATGCCGTAGGCGTCTTCTTCCATCGGGCAGCCCGGGTACCAGGTGTAGAAGGTCAGCGTCTTGTCGACCTTGTTGACCACCGGCAGGCCAATACGACGGTGCTGTTGCGCACCTTGTGCGTCTTCTTCCAGACCAGCCTCTTGCCAGCGAAACAGCGCCGGCAAGGGGTCGAACTCGCCCTTGATGGGCCAGTAGGCGCCGATCACCGCGTCGGGCCGCTCGATCAGCCAGACCCGCATGACCCGCTGCAGCATGTCGTTGCGAAAGCCGCGGTCGGCCAGGCCCAGGCGCTTTTCAACCAGGGCCTTGCGCCATTCGGTTTTCAGGGCTGCCGCCGTTGATCCTTCGGCCTGTTTCCTGTGGGGTGGAGGGGAACTCTGGCCGTCTTTGGTGTCCATAATCAACGCATGAAACAGGTTGGTGTGAAACAGGGATCAAGAGCGCAGAACACAACGGACATGCGGGGCATGCCCCGATGGGTTCTTCGGCTCATTATGGCTGTGCTGGTGCTGCCGGGGCTCTCGCACGCACAAAGCAGGGCCGGGGGCGATGCCAGCTTGCTGGAGATGCGCGAGGCCTTCCGCCGCAACAACACCACCCAGCTCGCCAACCTGCTGCCCGCCCTGCGTGGCCACGCGCTGGAACCCCTGGCGATCTACTGGGACATGAAGGCCCGCCTGGAGACGGCCAGTGCGGGCGACATCCGCGCCGCCATGGACCGCATGCCCGGCACCTACTGGGAAGACCGGCTGCGCAACGACTGGTTGCTGTTGCTCGGGCGGGCTCGCAACTGGGCAGATTTCTCCACCGAGCTGCCGCGCTTCCGCATGAACGACGACCGGCAGGTGAGTTGTTACGCGCTGATGATCGACGCCGCCAGCGGCCGCATGCCGCCCGAGCTGGCCGCCGAGCGCGTGCGCACGCTGTGGCACGCGCAGCGCGAGGCCGACGACGGCTGCGCCACCGCCGCACAGTCCTTGCTGAGCAGTGGCCACCTCAAGCCCGAAGCTGCGTGGCAACGCGCGCGCCTGGCCATGGACGCCAACCGCCCGCGCGTGGCCAGCCAGGCCGTGGGCCTGATCGACCCCGACTGGGCCGCCATGGTGGACACCGTGGCCAAGGACCCCACCAAGTACCTGGACGAGAAGATCACCGCCATCCGACCGCGCACCAAGGAACTGGTGACCTTGGCCATCATCCGGCTCGCCTCCAGCGACCCGGCGGCGGCCGCGCTGGAGATGGACCGCACGCGCTGGAAAGCCCAGCTCACCACCGAAGAACGCAGCTGGGTCTGGGGCGTGATCGGCAAACGCTCGGCGCAAAAGCTGGAAACGCAGGCGCTGGCCTACTTCGTCAACGGCGAAGACCGCCACATGCACGACGACCACCTGGAGTGGAAAGCGCGCGCCGGCATGCGGGCTGGCGCCTGGGGCCATGTGCGCGACGCCATCGCTGCCATGAGCGCGCCACATCAGAACCTGCCCGACTGGATCTACTGGAAAGCGCGCGCGCTGCAAGCGCTCAAGCTGCCCGACGCAACGACGGCCAACGCGCAGGCACGCGTACTGCTCGAATCCATCGCGTCCGAGCGCGGCTTTTACGAACAGCTCGCACTCGAAGACCTGGGCCGGCAGATCACCACCCCGGCAGCCCCCGCGCCCCTGAGCGCCGACGAAATCACGGCCGCGCAGCGCAACCCCGGCTTGCGCCGCGCGCTCATTGCCATGCGGCTGGGCCTGCGCAGCGAAGGCGTGCGCGAGTGGAACTACACCACCAGCCTGCACGACGCCGGCGGCTTGGGCGAGCGCGATCTGCTGGCCGCTGCCGCCCTGGCCTGCGAAGCCGAGTTGTGGGACCGTTGCATCAACACCAGCCTGCGAACACCCGCCGCGCAAGACCATGCCCAGCGCTTCCCCACGCCCCACCGATCGGCGGTGGTGACGCGCTCGCGCGAGATCGGGCTGGACCCGGCTTACGTGTACGGGCTGATCCGTCAGGAGAGCCGTTTCGTCACCGACGCACGCTCGGGCGTGGGCGCTTCGGGTCTCATGCAGGTGATGCCGGCCACCGCGCGCTGGACCGCGCGCAAGATCGGCCTGACCGATTTCCGCCCGGCCCAGATCACCGAGCGCGACACCAACATCCTCATTGGCACCGCCTACCTTAAGCTCGCGCTTGACGACTTCGAAGGCTCACTGCCCATGGCCGCGGCCGCCTACAACGCGGGGCCGGGACGCCCACGCAACTGGCGCAACGGCCCGGCACTGCCCGGCGAGATCTGGGCCGAGAACATTCCGTTCGAAGAAACACGCGACTACGTCAAACGCGTGCTGGCCAACACCACCAGTTACGCGGCGCTGCTCACGGGCCAGCCGCAGTCCCTGCGTACGCGCCTGGGCACCGTCGGCCCGCGCGTGAGCGATGAAGCCACCATCAACAAAGACCTCCCCTGAGCCCATGAAAAACATCCTCGTCCTTGGCGGCACCGGTTTTGTCGGTCGCCACGTCTGTGAAAAGCTGCATCGTCAGGGTTGGCGCATCACCGTGCCCACCCGCCGCGCCATCAACGCTGCGGCGGTGCAACACCTGCCGCGCGTGACCGTGATCGAGGCCAACGTGCACGACCCCGCGCAGCTGCTGGAACTGGTCGCGGGCCACGACGCCGTGGTCAACCTGATCGCGATCCTGCACGGCACCGAAGAAGCCTTTGAGCGCGTGCACGTGGAGCTGCCGCTGGCCCTGTCGGAGGCTTGCGTGGCCAACAATGTGCGTCGTCTGGTGCACATCAGCGCGCTGGGCGTGAGCCTGGACGGGCCCTCGCGATACCAGCGCAGCAAGGCCCGCGGCGAAGAACTGCTGCGCGCTGCGGGACTCGACCTCACCGTGCTGCGCCCCAGCGTGATCTTTGGTTCGGGCGACCGCTTTCTCAACGTGTTCGCCGGACTGCAATCGATCTTTCCCGTGGTGCCACTGGCCAGCGCCGGTGCCCGATTCCAGCCCGTGTGGGTGGAGGACGTGGCCACCGCGGTAGCGGTCTGCCTGGCCGACCAAGGTCTGCCCCAGAGCACCGTCGGCCAGACTTTCGAATGTGCCGGCCCCGACGTGCTGACCCTGGCCGAACTCGTGGGCATCGCCGGGCAGCACGGCAGTCACAAACGCCCGGTGTTGCCGCTTCCAACCTTCATGGGCAGGCTCCAGGCACGGATGATGGAACTCATGCCCGGTGAACCGCTGATGAGCCGGGACAACCTGGACGCCATGTCGGTCGACAACGTGGCCACCCAGCAATGGCCGGGTCTGTCTTCGCTGGGCATCGCGCCGGCCAGCGTGCACACCGTTGCCCCCACCTACCTGGGCCGGCGCGGCGGCCGCAGCAAGCTGCTGGCGTTCCGGCAGGTCGGGCGGCCACCCACCCGCTGAAAGCCGCATGAAGTGTGACTTTTGTCTGATTTGTTCTTCTACAAATAACACCAAGGTGGCATTTTTCAGGGTGTTCTTCGGGTTTACATTAAACCGTACACAGTACAACTCCAACCCGAGGAACTCCCATGAACGACTCCAGCGTGAAGCCTTCAGTCCGCCGCTCAGTGGCACCCGCGAGCGGCCCGGTCTACCGCACCGAACACCAGCGCGATGTGATCAACCGCCTCAAACGGATTGAAGGACAGGTGCGCGGCCTGATCGACATGGTCGAAGACGGCCGCTCCTGCGAAGACGTGGCGCAACAAATGGCGGCAGCGCGCAAGGCGATGGACAAGGCCTTCTACCGGATGATGGCGACCTCGGTGATGGAAGCCGTGTCATCTTCCGAATCGGAGGTGCACACCTTCCGCGAAGTCGAACGCTCCACCCGCATCCTTGAAAAATACGCCTGAGCCCTGGGCGCCACAGATCAATCCAGGGCATTTTCCGCATCAATCCACCGGCTTGAAGGCCGTACCATGGCGACTCTTTCAGGAGGCCCCATGGCACTGCAGCTCTACGTCGGCAACAAAAACTACTCGTCCTGGTCCATGCGGCCCTGGGTGCTCCTGAAGCAGGCCGGCATCCCGTTCGACGAGGTCATGATCCGCTTCGACTCCTTCGACGTGGACTCGGTTTTCAAACAGCGCCTGCGCGCCGTCAGCCCGCTGGGCAAGGTGCCGGTGCTGGTGGACGACGGCTTCGCCATCTGGGACACGCTGGCCATTGCCGAGTACCTCGCCGAGCACTTCCCCGAGAAGCAGCTGTGGCCTGCCGATGCGCGCGCCCGTGCCCGCGCGCGCAGTGTCTGCGCCGAAATGCACAGCGGCTTCAGCGCATTGCGCAACCACTGTCCCATGAACATCGAAGCTTCGCTGCCCGAGATCGGCCGCCTGGTTTGGCGCGACAAACCCGCCGTTCGCGCCGACATGGCGCGCATGGGCGGCCTGTGGAGCGAACTGCTCGCCGCTCAACCGTCGGGCGCCCTGTTGTTCGGCGAATTCAGCATCGCCGATGCCTACTTCGCGCCGGTGTGCATGCGCATCAAGACCTACGAGCTGCCGCTGCCAGCCGATCTGATGGCCTATGTGGACCGTGTGTGTTCGCTGCCGGGGGTGAAAGCCTGGATCGACGAGGCCCTGGCCGAGCACGACTTCATCGACTTTGACGAGCCCTACAGGTTGGGCAGATAGGTGGCCCCCATGCTCCCCCGCTGCGCGAGGTCCGCTGGCCCCCGAGGGGACTGATCCGGCTTGGGGCGGCCCGGCGCCGTATCGGCACGTTCCCGCGCTGCAAGGTTTGCTGACCCTAAACTCGGCGGCATGAAAACCTATCTCGTCGGCGGCGCAGTTCGCGATGCGCTGATGTCACGCGCCTCAAACACACCGGAAGCCTCACACGTCGACCGCGACTGGGTGGTGGTGGGTGCCACACCCGAAGCCATGGTGCAGCAAGGCTTCCTGCCCGTGGGGCGCGATTTCCCCGTGTTTCTGCACCCCGTCACGCGCGAGGAATACGCGCTCGCGCGGACCGAGCGCAAGTCCTCACCCGGCTACCGGGGATTTGTCGTTCACTCGGAGCCTGGCGTGACGCTGGAAGACGACCTGGCGCGGCGTGACCTCACCATCAATGCCATGGCCGTGGCGGCCGATCAGGCGAACGATCCGGCGAGCGCACAGATCATCGACCCACACAACGGCCAGCGAGACCTGCAGCAACGCGTGCTGCGCCACGTGACCGACGCATTCACCGAAGACCCCGTGCGCATCTTGCGACTGGCGCGCTTCGCGGCGCGTTTTCCCGATTTTTCGGTGGCACGCGAAACGCTGGATTTGATGCAGCACATGGTGGAGCACGGCGAGGTCGACCACCTGGTGGCAGAACGCGTGTGGCAGGAACTCGCGCGCGGCCTGATGGAACAGCGGCCCAGTCGCATGTTCGACGTGCTGCGCGACTGCGGTGCCTTGAAGCGCCTGCTGCCCGAAGTGGACCGGCTCTGGGGCGTGCCTCAGCGCGCCGACTACCACCCTGAAATCGACACCGGCGTGCACCTGATGATGGTGCTCGACATGAGCGCGCGCCTGGCCGCGCCGCTCACCGTGCGTTTCGCCTGCCTGGGCCACGACCTCGGCAAGGGCACCACGCCCGCCGATGTGTTGCCGCGCCACATCGGCCACGAGGAGCGCAGCGCACGCCTGCTCAAGGGCGTGTGCGAACGGCTGCGGGTGCCGGTGGACTGCCGCGAACTGGCCGACGTGGTGGCGCGCGAACACGGCAACATCCACCGCAGTGAAACACTGGGCGCTGCGGCCCTGGTACGGCTGCTGGAACGCTGCGATGCGCTGCGCAAGCCTGCGCGCTTTCACGAAGTCTTGCTGGCCTGCGAATGCGATGCGCGCGGACGGTTGGGCATGGGTGAGATCGCCTACCCGCAACGCAATCGACTCGCGCAGGCGCTGGTGTGGGCACAGTCGGTGGACACGGCCAGCATCGCCGCGCAAGCGCAGGCCGATGGCCTGAGCGGACCGAAGGTGGGCGAGCAGATCCACAAAGCCCGCGTGGCTGCTGTGGCGCAGGGCCTCGGCGCTGCAAGCCCCGCCGCTGCTGGCGATTGAGCGCTATCGGCATCCGTCAAGCGGCTTGAAAAACTTCGCACCCTGAAGGTGGGGTATGCCGGCGCTCTGGCGGTGCACGCAGTTCGCGTGTTACGGTGGCGGGCTGATGAGTACATTGCCCAAGCTGCTGACGCAAGGGTCAGCACTCTTCCTGGACTTCGATGGAACGCTGGCCGATCTGGCACCCCGGCCCGATGCGGTGGATGTGCCCGGTGATCTTGCGCGCCTGCTCGATCGGCTGCACGGGCAGTTGAATGGCGCACTGGCGGTGGTCACTGGCCGCGCCCGCGAAGACATCGAACCCATGCTCTCCCCCTGGCGCTGGCCGGCTGCCTTCGAGCACGGCGCCCTGCGCATCTCGGCCCACGGCGATGCGGCGGCGCTGCGCCCGCCCGGGCTCGACCGTGCGGTGGCCGCAGCACAGCACCTGGTCTCGCGGCACAACGGGCTGCTGCTGGAAGTCAAACAAACCTCCATGGCATTGCACTTTCGGCTGGCACCTTCGCTGGAGGTGTTGTGCGTGGAGACGCTGGCGCGCTCCATTGACAACGCCAGCGGTTTGCAACTGTTGCGCGGCAAGGCCGTGATCGAAGTGAAGTCGGTGGGCGTGAACAAGGGTCTCGCCATCCAGGCCTTCATGAACGAAGCACCCTTCGCTGGTCGATCGCCCGTGTTTGCCGGCGACGACTTGACGGATGAAGCCGGCTTTGCCGTGGTGCAGCGCCTGGGCGGTGCCGGCATCAAGGTCGGTGCGGGCGCGAGCTGCGCCCGTCACCGCTGCGACAACCCCGAAGCCCTGCGCGCCTGGCTCGCAGATGCCCTGCAAACCCCTTTGATCCACACATGACCCTGTCCTCGAACGGCTTCGCGCCGCCCGCCGCCCCATCGCTCTCGCTCGGCGTGGTGGGCAACTGCGCCTTCAGCGCCTTGATCGATCCGCACGGCCGTGTGGTCTGGAGCTGCCTGCCGCGCTTCGATGGCGACCCGGTGTTTCACGCGCTGCTCGGCGGCGCCGACGCCGAGGCGGGCTCGTGGGCCATCGAACTCGAAGACATGGTGGAGGCCATTCAGCGCTACGAGCCCAACACCGCCGTGCTGGTGACCGAGCTGTGGGACAGCCAGGGCCAGGGCATCGCCATCACCGACTTCGCGCCGCGCTTCCTCTCGCGCGGCCGCTATTTCAGGCCCACGCAGCTGGTGCGTCGAGTGCGCCCGCTCAAAGGTGCGCCGCGCATCCGCGTGACGCTCACACCGCGCTTCGACTGGGGTGCGCAAGCCCCGCGCATCACCTCGGGCAGCCACCACATCCGCTACGTGGGAGACGCACAAACGCTGCGCCTGCACACCGACGCGTCCATCAGCCACGTGCTGGCGCGCGAACCGTTCTTGCTCACGCGGGAGCTCAACTTCATGTTTGGCCCTGACGAGACCCTGGAAGGCGGCATTGGCGACACCGCGCGCCACTTCGAGCAGGAGACACTGGCCTACTGGCGCGGCTGGAGCCAGCGCCTGGCCCTGCCGCTGGAATGGCAGGACGCCGTGATCCGTGCGGCCATCACGCTCAAGCTGTCGCTGTTCGAAGACACCGGCGCCATCGTGGCGGCCATGACCACCAGCATCCCCGAAGCCCCGGGCAGCCAGCGCAACTGGGACTACCGCTACTGCTGGCTGCGCGACGCGTTTTTTGTGGTGCGCGCGCTCAACAGCCTGGCCGAGGTCGGCACGCTGGAGGACTACCTGCGCTGGTTGTCCAACGTGGTGGTCGGCGCCAGGGACGGTGATGCCAGTGGCCACATCCAGCCCTTGCACGGCATTGGCCTGGAACGTGAGTTGCCCGAGCGCATCTGCGAGACGCTGCCGGGCTACCGCGGCATGGGTCCGGTGCGCGTGGGCAACCAGGCGCAGGAACATTTTCAGCACGACGTGTACGGCAACGTGGTGCTCGCCGCCGCGCAGGCTTTCCACGACCGGCGCCTGCTGCACCCGGCGGGTCTGGCAGAGTTCGAACGGCTGGAGGCGGTGGGCGAACAGGCCGCTCGTGTGTTCGACCAACCCGACGCCGGCATGTGGGAGCTGCGCACCCGCGCCCGCGTGCACACCAGCTCGGCGCTGATGTGCTGGGCCGCCTGCGACCGCCTGGCCAAGATCGGCCTCACGCTCGACCTGCCCGGCCGCGCAGCGCATTGGGGCGACCGGGCTGCCGCCATGCGCGACCGCATCCTGCGCGAATCGTGGAGTGAAGAGCGGCAGGCGTTTGCCGAAAGCTTTGGCGGGCGTGATCTGGACGCCAGCGTGCTGCTGATGGTGGAGGTGGGTTTCATCGACCCGATGGACCCCCGCTTCGTGGCCACGCTCGCAGCGCTTGAAGAGCACCTGTGCGACGGTCCCTACATGCGCCGCTACGAGGCGGCCGATGATTTCGGCAAGCCCGAGACCGCGTTCAACATCTGCACCTTCTGGCGCATCGACGCGCTGGCGCGCACCGGCCGCAAGGCCGAAGCCCGCGCCATTTTCGAGACCATGCTGGCCGCGCGCAACCCGCTGGGCATGCTCTCCGAAGACACCCACGCCACCACCGGCGAAATGTGGGGCAACTACCCGCAAACCTATTCCATGGTGGGCGTCATCAACGCGGCGATGCGTCTCTCCGCGCCATGGGATTCCGTCATTTGACGGCGCAAAGCATGGGACGCCTCGTCATCGTCTCCAACCGCGTGGCCGACCCACGCAAGGCAGCCTCCGGTGGACTCGCCGTGGCCGTGGGTCAGGCGCTCGAAGCCACCGGCGGCTTGTGGTTCGGCTGGAGCGGGAAGATCGTGGAAGACGGCACGCCGGGTGAAGGCGACCTGCACCTGCAGACCGCCGGCAAGGTGCAGCTGGCCACCGTGGACCTGAGCCGCGAAGACCACGACAGCTACTACCTGGGCTACAGCAACGGCGTGCTGTGGCCGGTGTTCCACTACCGGCTGGACCTGGCCGACTTCGACGCCGGCTACATCGGTGGTTACCGGCGCGTGAACCAGATGATGGCGCACAAGCTGGCCAGCCTGCTGCGCCCCGACGACATCATCTGGGTGCACGACTACCACATGATCCCGCTGGCGGCCGAGCTGCGCGCCATGGGTTGCCAGCAGCGCATGGGTTTCTTCCTGCACATTCCCCTGCCGCCGCCGCTGATACTCGCCGCTGTGCCCGAACACGACTGGCTGATGCGCTCGTTGTTCGCCTACGACCTCGTCGGATTCCAGAGCGAGGCCGATGTGGCCCACTTCTCGCGCTACGTGGGCACCGAGACCGGCGCCGACATCCTCGGGGAACACGAGTTCCGCGCCTTCGGCAAAACCCTGCAGGTGCAGGCCTTCCCGATCGGCATCGATGTGGACGAGTTCACCCAGCTCGGCGAAGCCCCTGAAGCGCAGGAGATGTACACCCAGATCCGCGGCGAATACTCGCGCCGGCGCCTGCTGCTGGGCGTGGAACGCATGGACTATTCCAAGGGCCTGCCGCAACGCCTCAAAGCGTTTCGCCAACTCTTGCAGGCCTATCCGGAAAACCTGGGCAGCGCCACGCTGATCCAGATTGCAGCGCCCAGCCGCGAATCGGTCGACGCCTACGCCGCCTTGAGGCAGGAGCTGGAGAGCCTGTGCGGCGCCATCAACGGCAACTTCGGTGAACTCGACTGGATGCCGGTGCGCTACATCCACCGCAACGTGGCGCGCAAGCGCCTGCCAGGCCTGTACCGCGCAGCCAGCGTCGCACTCGTCACGCCGCTGCGCGACGGCATGAACCTGGTGGCCAAGGAGTTTGTCGCTGCCCAGGACCCGGACGACCCCGGCGTGCTGGTGCTCTCGCGATTTGCCGGCGCGGCCGAGCAGATGCACGAGGCCTTGCTGGTGAATCCGTACGACACCACGCGCACGGCAGAGACGATTCAACGCGCCTTGCAAATGCCGCTGGAAGAACGCCAGCGCCGCCACCAGGCGCTGCTGGGCGGCATCCGCGCGCACGACGTGCACTGGTGGCGCAAGCGCTTCCTGGACGCGCTCGCGGCCGTCCCCGCTCCGTAATCCCCCCACCTGCTCGCGCGGGCCATCAGGCCGGCGCGAGCTTTGCCCATTTCACTTTTGCCGGAGGACCCCATGAACGACAACCTGATTGAAATTGCCTCCCGCTGGTGGATCAGCCTGGGGGGTGCGGCCACCACGCTCTTGCGGGTCACCCTCATCATCGTCGCCGCCTGGGTGCTGGTTGCGGTCTTGCAGCGCGCCATCCGCACCTTGCGCGAACGCATCGCCAGCCGCATGGACGACCGCGAATCGGCCAAGCGCGCCGAAACCCTGGGACGCGTGTTCCGCTACCTCGCATCGGTGGTCGTGAGCCTGATTGCCATCATGCTGGTGCTGGCCGAGCTCGGCGTGTCGGTGGCGCCCATCCTGGGCGCAGCCGGCGTGGTGGGTCTGGCCATCGGCTTTGGCGCACAAAGCCTGGTCAAGGATTTCTTCACCGGCTTTTTCATCCTGCTGGAAAACCAGATCCGCCAGGGCGACGTGGTCAAGCTCGGCGACCACGCCGGCATGGTGGAGGTGGTGACCCTGCGCTACGTGCAGCTGCGTGACTACGACGGCAACGTGCACTACGTGCCCAACGGCCACATCAGCACCGTGATCAACATGACGCGCGGCTTCAGCAACGCGGTGATGGACATCGGCGTGGCCTACCGCGAGAACGTGGACGAGGTGATGGCGGTGATGCGCCAGGTGGCGTCTGACTTGCAGAAGGACCCGAACTTCCAGTTGAAGATCATGGCCGAGCTGGAAATCGCCGGGGTGGACAGCTGGGCGGATTCGGCGGTGATCATCCGCTGCCGCTTCCGCACCTTGCCGCTGGAACAGTGGGGCGTCAAGCGCGAGTACCTGCGCCGGCTCAAAGCCGCGTTTGACGAGCACGGCATCGAGATCCCCTACCCGCACATGACGGTGTACGCCGGCCAGGACCGCCAGGGCAAGGCGCCGGCCTTTCCCCTGCAGCAGCTCGCCACCGACTGACACCAGGGCGCCGGGCAGCGATTGCCCGACCCGCGGGCAGGGCCGGCTGCGCTGTGCCACCATGCGGCGATCTGGAGCCCACCATGACCGCTCGCAACCCCCTCAACCGCTCTCTGGCCGACGGCATCCAGCGGGTGGGTTTTCGCAAGTGGTACGAGCGCGAGCTGTTGTCCAGCCATGCGCACATGGCCCTGGCGCTGATCTCGGCGGTGGCCATGATGGCCAGCTTCGAGGCGTTTCGCGGCGCCAGCACCAGCGAAAAGTTCATGAACACGGCCTTTGTGGTGGTAAGCGGGGCCATCGCGCTGTGGGCCATGCGCCGCTACATCTACCTGCTGATGCACGCGGAAGAAATGGCGAACCAGGCCAACTGCGCCCAGTGCCAGGCCTATGGGCTGCTCAAGCTGCAGGAGGTGGAGGACCGGCGCCTCGCGGCCCAGCGGCTGGTGCCGGTGTGCTGCAAACGCTGCGGCTTTCGGTGGAACCTGCAGGACGACTGAAACGTCCCGCGCATCTTCAGCCGAACACCGAGTCGCTCTCGGCGTGGGCGCTGCCCACAAACACACGCAGCACGGTGCCTTCGCCGTCGAGTTCCCACAATCGGCCCTGCACGGTGAACTGGCGACCACCCAGGCGGAACACGTCACCCGGCACCGGCGCCACGCCGTGGTCGCGCCAGAAGTCGGGCACGGCCAGCGAGGTGCGGCGCATCCAGGTCTGGTCTTCGGGGTTGAACACAAGGGCAATGCGAAGGCCAGGCTGGCTCATGGTGGGCTCCTGAATGAGAAATGAACGGCAGCTTAGCGCAGACCCGACAGTGCCCGGGCAGCGCCCAGCAAGGCAGGCGATTGCGCTGAAGTGATCACCCACACGGGGATGTCTTTCAGGTAGGTCTGGAAGCGGCCCTTGGCCTCGAAGCGCTGGCGAAACGGCGAAGTGTCAAACCAGCTGCCCAGCCGTGGCACGATGCCGCCGCCGATGTACACGCCACCGCGCGCACCCAGCGTGAGCGCCAGGTTGCCCGCCACCGAGCCGAGCACGGCGCACAGCATGTTGAGGGCTTCGAGTGCCTGCGGCTGGCGGGCCTTCAAGGCCGCGTCGGTCACGGCAGCCGCCGTGCTCAGCCCGCTCAAGGCCACGCCGTCGGCCTCGCAGAGCAGCGTGAACGCATCGACCAGTCCCTGCCCACTGCACAGCCGCTCGGCCGAGGCACGGCCATGCAGCCGGGTGAGGCCGTCCATCACCAGCCGCTCGCGTGCGCTCACCGCCGGCAGCGTCACGTGACCACCCTCACCTTCCAGCGGTACCCAGCCGCCCGCACCATTGGGCACCAGACCCGACACGCCCAGACCCGTGCCTGCACCGAGCAGGGCCTTGGCCTTGTCGGGTTCACCGGCACCACCACCCACCTGCCGCAGCTCATTGGCCGGCAGATCGGGCAGGGCCAGCGCGAGTGCGGTGAAGTCATTGAGCAGGCGCAGGTGGGACAGGCCGAACTCGGCTTTGACCGCGGCCTGCGAAAACGCCCAGTGGTGATTGGTCATGCGGATCTGGTCGCCCGTGATCGGGTTGGCGATGGCGATGGCCGCCAGGGCCGGCCGGCCACGGCCCAGGCCCGCCAGGTAGGCGTGCATGGCGGCCTGCAGCGTGGGGTGGTCGGCGACGGGAAGCACCTGCACGTCGCTCACGGGGGCGCCGTCATGGGCCTGCCACGCAAAACGGGCATTGGTGCCGCCCACATCGGCCAGCAGTCGGCCGGTCTCGGAAACGTCAGGGGACATGGCGACGGACCTCCTTGGGTGCACCGAGCTGAAGGCAGGTGGCGCAAAGCGGCGGATGATAGCCCGGCACCTCGGGCTCGCACACCGGGTTCAACCCGGGCGCTGCGCGCGCGCCCAGCGCACGATGTCGGCCGCACCCATGGCGCCCGGCTGGCGCGCCACCTCGCGCCCGCCGACGAACAGCGCCAGCGTGGGAATGCTGCGGATCTGCAGCCGCGCGCCCAGCGCCTGCGCCTCTTCGGTATTCACCTTGGCCAGGCGCATGTGGGGTTCGAGTTCGCGCGCGGCGGCCTCGAACTGCGGCGCCATGGCGCGGCACGGGCCGCACCACGGCGCCCAGAAGTCCACCAGCACCGGTATCTGCGAGCGGGCGATGTGTTTGTCGAACGCCGCCTCGTCCAGCGCCACCGGGTGGCCGGTGAACAGCGGCTGGTGGCATTTGCCGCAGTCGGGCGCCTGCGCGAGGCTGGCTTGCGCCACGCGGTTGGTGGTGTGGCAGTGGGGACAGACGATGTGCAGGGCTTCGGTGCTCATGGCAGAACAGATGGTGCCCAGCCCGCCAAATGCAAGCGCCTCAGAGCAGGTAGCTCAGCAAGCTGGCCAGCATGCTCAGCACAACGGTGGTGGCGAACGGAAGGTTCCAGTCGCGCCCGAAGGCCTTGAAGCGCACGTCACCCGGCAGCCGGCCAAAGCCCAGGCGGCGCAGCATGGGCGTGAACCAGCTGATGAGCAGCAGGGCCAGGAAGATGACGATCATCCAGCGGATCATGGTCAGAGCCTGTGTGTGCGGTCGCCCGCGCTGAAACCCAACGGAGTCCAGCCATCGGCACTGGCAGACGGCGCCAGCGCGATCACCTTGAACAGCTCACCCATCTCGTGTTCGTTGAGCAGCTTCTGCATCATCGCGTTCTGCCGTGCGTCGGCGGCCTGGGCCAGCGTGAGCAGGCCAGCATTGAGCAGAAAGCGGCCCTGGCTGGTGTAGCCCAGCACCGCCATGCCAGCGTCCTGCGCGGCCAAGGCGATACCGGTGAAATTCACGTGCGCGGTGATGTCCTTCTGCCCCACATCGACCAGCGGGTTGCTGTCGCTCCGGTGCGCGCGGTGGCAGATCAGCGTGCCCATGTGGCGCTGCGGGTGGAAGTACTCGGCTTCGGGGAATCCGTAGTCGAGAAAAAACGCCGCGCCGCGTTGCAGCCGGTCGGCCAGGGTGCGCACGAAGGCCTCGGCCTGCGGATGGATCTCGGTCAGGTAGTCGTGTTCGCCGGGCACGTCCAGCGGCGGGCGCAGATCGGTGGGTCGGTCGGCCCCGACCAATTGGTCTTCGTGCCAGGCCACGCCGCGTTCAAACCATGCGCCGTTGGCTCTCGCCAGCAGCTGCACCGGCATCGCGTCCAACACCTCGTTGCCCAGCACCACACCGTCCATGTGTTCGGGCAGCGCGTCCACCCAGCGAACCACATCCGCGTGCGCCGCCAGCGTGGCGCGCTGGCGCTCGCGCAGGCTGCCCGAGAGGTCGACGATGGTGTAGCGGCGCAGCGCTCTGCCCTGGTCGGCCAGGGCTTCGATGACCTGCAAGGCGAGTGCGCCGGTGCCGGCCCCGAACTCCCAGACCTCGTCGGTGCCGGTGGCGTCCAGCGCCTGGGCCACCTGGCGGGCGATCGTGCGGCCAAAGAGCGGGGTGAGCTCGGGCGCGGTCACGAAGTCGCTGCCGCCTTCGGGGGTGTGGCCGAACTTGGCTGAAGCGTTGGCGTAGTAGCCCAGGCCGGGCTCGTACAAGGCCATGGCCATGAAGCGGTCAAACGGCAACCACCCCCCGGCCTGTGCGATGGCCCCGACCACCCGGTGAAGGAGGTCGCTCGTTAAACTCGTCGGTTCTGTTGCCATGGGGGTCTGCACCCCCGGATTGTCGCCCAATGCCCTCCCCTGACTCCACCGCCCCTGAGGCGCCACGCACCGTGCTGGTGACCGGCGCCGGCAAGCGCCTGGGGCGCGAGATCGCGCTCACGCTGGCGCGCACCGGCTGGAACGTGGCGGTGCACCACCGCCACTCGGTCGCCGACGCGCAGCAAACCGCCGCCGATTGCAACGCCCTCACCGGCCGTCCCGGCAGTGCCGCCTCCTTCTTCGCCGATCTGGCCGATGAGGCCAGCGTTCGCGCGCTGCTGCCGGCCGTGGTGACGCACTTCGGGCAAATCGACGCGGTGGTCAACAGCGCCTCGACGTTCGAGAACGACAGCGCCGAGAGCTTTGGCTTCGCCGCCATGGAAACCCACCTGCGCGCCAACACCGGCGCGGCGGTGCTGCTGGCCCAGGCCCTGCACGAGCACCTGGGCGAGCGTGACGCACGCGGTGCTGTGGTCAACCTGCTCGACCAGAAGCTCTGGAACATGAACCCGGACTTTTTCAGCTACACGCTCTCCAAGGCCGCGCTGGAAGCCGCCAACACCATGCTGGCGCTGGCCCTGGCCCCGCGCGTGCGCGTGGTGGGCGTGGCGCCCGGGCTCACGCTCACCAGCCACATGCTGAGTGACGAGCAGTTTGCTGCCCTGCACAAGCAGTCGCCGCTGGGCCGCTCCTCCACACCTGAAGACGTGGCCGCCACCGTGGCCTTTGCGCTGAACAACCAGTCCATCACCGGCACCACGCTGCTGGTGGACGGCGGTCAGCACCTCATGCGCTTCGAGCGCGATTTTTCGCTCATGACACCGGACCCACGCCCATGACCGCCACCTACGCCGGCACCCAGATCCTCGCGCTCACCGGACTGCGCTTCAACGCCAACCTGGGCATCCTCGACCACGAGAAGTCGGCGCCCCAGCCGATCCAGGTGGACGCCGAGCTCAACCAGGGCACGCAGCCGCTGCTGCCTCACGACGACGACATCGGCCACGTGCTCGACTACCGCAAGGTGCGCCAGATCATCATCGACGAGTGCACAGCCGAACACGTGAACCTGCTGGAAAGCCTGATCGGCAAACTCACGCGCCGCCTGATGCAGATGCCCGGCGTGATCGGCGTGCGCGTGAAGATCGCAAAGCTGGAAATTTTTGACGACTGCGAAGTCGCGATCCGCATGGAAAGCGGACAGTGGTGAGGACACCGACATGAACACCGAACACGAAAACCACAAACTCGAGAAGCGCCTGTGCCGCGAGGTCGGCCGCGCGATCGTGGACTACAACATGATCGAGGAAGGCGACCGCGTGATGGTCTGCCTCTCCGGCGGCAAAGACAGCTACGCCATGCTCGACATCCTGCAGAAGCTGCAGGCGCGCGCACCCATCAGCTTCGAGATGATCGTGGTCAACCTCGACCAGAAACAGCCGGGATTTCCGGCCGACATCCTGCCGGCCTACCTCACCAAACTCGGTGTGAAGTTCCACATCGAGAACCAGGACACCTATTCCATCGTCAAGCGCGTGATCCCCGAAGGCAAGACCATGTGCAGCCTGTGCTCGCGGCTGCGCCGGGGCATCCTGTACCGGGTAGCCAGCGAACTGGGCGCCACCAAGATCGCCCTGGGCCACCACCGCGACGACATCCTGCAGACGCTGCTGCTCAACATGTTCTTCGGCGCCAAGCTCAAAGGCATGCCGCCCAAGCTGGTGAGCGACGACGGGCAGCATGTGGTGATCCGCCCCATGGCCTACGTGGCCGAGAAGGACCTCACCCGCTGGGCAGAGGTGCGCGAGTTCCCCATCATCCCGTGCACCTTGTGCGGCAGCCAGGAAAACCTGCAGCGCAAGCAGGTGGGCCTGATGCTCAAGGACTGGGAGAAACGTTTTCCGGGCCGCGTGGAAAACATGTTCTCGGCCCTGCAGAACATCGTGCCCAGCCACTTGATGGACCGCTCGCTGTTTCCGTTCCAGACCATCCGCGCCACCGGCGAGGCGAGCGAGGACGGAGACAAGGCCTTTGACGACGAGCCCTTGCCGGTAGTGGCCCCACCGTCGCCGGAAGAAAGCGACACCGCCGGGAACGCAAGCAGCGCGCGCACGGTCATATCCATTTCCACAGCACACTGAGGGCATTGGGCCCGGGGCGTGCCGCTCTCCCAGGAGACTTCATGACCATCCCGACTTCCCATCGTCCTTGGACCAGCCTGCTCAGGATGACGATTGCTGCGGGCGCGCTGCTCGCGCTCAGCGGCTGTGCCAGCGTGTTCCTGGTGGACAACCAGGTGCAGAGCTACGCGCGCTGGGCCGACCGGCCCACACCCACCGGCGCGGCCAATCCCATTCCCCAGGCGCCCCAGGTCTACCGCTTCGACCGCTTGCCCTCACAGCAGGACAGCCGCTCGGGCGCAGGCCAGGACGAGCTGGAAAAGCTGGCGTCCATTGCCCTGGCCAAGGTGGGCTGGACAACCGCCGCCGCAGGCGTGACGGCACCATGGGCGGTGGAGGTGAGCGCGGGCACGTTGCGCCTGCCCCGCGCGCCCTGGGAAAGCCCCTTCGACGGGTACTGGGGCGGCGGCTTCGGGCCGGGCTTCGGCTTTCCGGGGCGCGACTACGTAGTGACCGGGACCGGCCAGATCATTTACGCACCGCTCTTCCTGCGCATGGACACGCCCTACTACAAACGGGAGGTATCGCTGGTCATCCGCCACGCAGCCAGCGGGCGGGTGGTGTACGAGACCCGGGCGGCGCACGATGGCCGCTGGAACAGCTCCAACCCCTTGTGGAGCGCCATGCTGGATGCCGCCTTGAGCAACTTCCCGGCGCCACCCGCGGGGCTGCGGCAGGTCAACATCGAAGTGCCACGCTGACCGAAAGCCGCCCGGTCAGACGGCGCGGACCAGCAAGTCGCGGATGGCTTCGCCCAGCGCATCCATGCTGTCCTGCTTGCCCATCACCTCGCTCACGCCGGCCGCGGCAGCGTCGGTGAGCAGCTGGTCGTTCACGTGGCCGGAGATGATGGCGATCTTCAGCCCGGGGCGCAGGCGGCGGATTTCGATGGCCGTTTCCACGCCTGAGAGACCGGGCATGTTGTGGTCGCTCACCACCAGATCGACAGGCACCTCGGGATGGGTGTGCATCCATTCGAGTGCGGCCTCGCCCGACTCGAAGGTCGTGGCCTCGTGGCCGTGCTTGCGCAGCAGGCGCCCCACGAGAAACACCAGGGCTTCGTAGTCGTCGATGTAGATCACGTGTTTGCCCGCCGGAGCGGACTTGGCGATCGCTGGCAAGGTCGGTGACGCGGCTGACAATGCCTCACCCGCGGCGCCCTCCGCCGCCAGCGGCAGGTACACATCAAAACGTGTGCCCTCACCGGGTCGGGAATGCAGGTCGATCGCGCCGCGGTGCGCCTTGACGATGCCATGCACCACCGCCAGGCCCAGACCCGTGCCGGTGCCAGGCGCCTTGGTGGTGAAGAAAGGCTCAAAGATGCGCCGCTGTGTCTCGGCATCCATGCCCGGGCCGTTGTCGGCCACGCTCAAGCAGGCATAGGCACCGCTGGCCAGACCACCCAGTTGCAGGGCCTGAGAAGCATCCAGTCGCACATCGCGCAGCGCCACCGTGATGTCACCGGAACGGCCCTCCATCGATTGCCAGGCGTTGGTGCACAGGTTCATCAGCACCTGCTGCATCTGCGTCGCATCCGCCAGCACCTGCAGGCTTGAGGACGGCAGGCGCGTGACCAGCTTCAACCCAGCGGGCAACAGCGAACGCATGAGGCCCAGGGCTTCTTCAACCAGTGGCTTGAGCGGCTGGCGCTGCATCTCCTGGGTCTGGCGGCGGCTGAAGGTCAGGATCTGCTGGACCAGCTGGCGCGCGCGAATGGCAGCGCGGTTGATCTCCGCCAGGCTTTCCTGAGCCGGGTGGTGTTCGCCCACATCTTCGCGCGCCAGCACCAGGTTGCCCAGGATGGCGGCGAGCAGGTTGTTGAAATCGTGCGCCACACCGCCGGCCAGCGTGCCGATGGCTTCCATCTTCTGCGACTCGCGCAACTGCACTTCGAGCGTGTGCTGCTGGGCTTCGGCTTCCTTGAGTTCGGTGATGTCGGTGTGCGTGCCCACCATGCGCAGGGGCTGGCCCTTGTCGTCCCGTGCGATCACCACCCCGCGCGACAACACCCACTTCCAGCTCCCGTCCTTGCAACGGATGCGGTGTTCGTTGCGGTAGACCGGCACCAGCCCGTCGAAATGGGCCTGCCGATCCAGCTGCATCTGCTGCACATCATCGGGGTGGGTGCGGGCATCAAGCTCGGCCGAGAGGTTGGCGATGTCGTCTTCGGCGTAGCCGAACATGGCCCTGATGCTGTTGGAGAAAAACTCCTCGCCCGTGCAAATGTTCCAGTCCCACACACCGTCACCGGCACTCTCCAGCGCCAGTTTCCAGAGCGTTTCGCTGGCATGCAGAGCCGTCTCGGCCTCCTTGCGCGCGGTGATGTCAAGCAGCACGCCCACACGCTGGGTTCCCTGACTGTCGTGATTCACGGCGCTGGATCGTTTGTAGACCCATTTGATGCGCCCGTCAGGCAGAACAATGCGGAACTCGCCAGACAGGCTCACAGGGGCTTGCTTCACCGCTTCTGACTCGGCCTCCAGCAGTCCCACATCGTCGGGGTGGCGATGGCGGGTGATCAGCATCGGGTCCCGCTGCAAATCTCCGGGTTCGAACTCGTAGATGCCGCGCACCCCGGAGCTCACAAAGTCATAGCGGCGCATGCCGTCATGTGACTGGTGCAGCGAAAACACCATGCCGGGAATCTGGTCGGTGATCTGTTCGAGCTGTTCCCGGCTGGTTCGCAAGGCTTGCTGTACCTGGATGCGTTCGGTGATGTCTTCAACCGTGCCTTCGTAGAACAGCACCTGTCCCAGCGGGTCGCTCACCGAGTGGGCGTTTTCGCTGATCCACACCCGTTCACGTGTCTTGTGCCGCCAGATTTCAGAAATGAATCCCTTCACAAAGCCATCGCGCTGCAACATCGCCACAAACTCCGCACGGCGCCCTGGCTGCACGTACCACTCGGTGGCAACATCCTTCACACCCAGGAGAAGCTGCGCTTCATCTTCATAGCCATTGAGGCGCACCAAAGCCTGATTGGCGCGCAGCATCTGCCCGTCGGGCAGGCTGCGGTAGGCCCCGATGGGAAGGAAGTTGAAGAGGGAAGAGAAGTCTCCGTCGGACGGAGAACGTGTCGGCGTCATGCGCCCGATTGTGTCGCAATCCCTGGTTTTTCTGGCGTTTCACACCGTGGCTGCGGGCCTGCCGGTACAGTGGCTTCTTCCCGTCAGTGTCCAAGGATCTGTTTTGCAACTCACCCGCATCCTCGCCATTCGCCATGGCGAAACCGCCTGGAACCGCGACACCCGCATCCAGGGCCACACCGACATTGAACTCAACGACCACGGTCGCTGGCAGGCGGCCCAACTGGCCGAAGCGCTGCGCGACGAACCCATCGCCGCCGTCTACGCCAGCGACCTGCTGCGGGCCCATGAGACCGCGCAGGCCGTGGCCCGCACCCGAGGCCACGCCGTGACCACCCACCCGGGCTTGCGCGAGCGCTGCTTCGGCCGCTTCGAGGGTCACACCTGGACCGAGCTGGAGCAGCGTTTTCCCGAGGAATCACTGGCCTGGCGCAAACGGGTGCCCGACTTCGCACCACCCGGGGGGGAGTCCCTGCTGCAGCTTGAAGCGCGTGTGGTGCCTGCGGTGGAGGAACTCGCGGCGCGACACCCGGGCGAACAAATCCTGGTCGTCGCGCACGGCGGCGTGCTCGACATCCTCTACCGCGCTGCCACGCGCCTGGACCTGCAGGCGCCGCGCAGCTGGGAGCTGACCAACACCGCCATCAACCGCCTGCTGTGGTCGCCCGAAGGCCTGAGCCTGGTGGGCTGGGCAGACACCAGCCACCTGCACAAACGACCGGTGACTGCACTGGACGAACGCCATGCATGACACGGCAATCACAGCACGCTGGCAACGGGCGCAGGCCTGCATCGGCCATGGCGTGGACACGATCGACACCCCTTTGCTGGTGATCGACCTCGACGCGATGGAGCGCAACCTGGCGCGCATGGCAGCCTTCGCCAGCGAACACGGTGTACGCCTGCGCCCGCACGCCAAGATGCACAAGAGCGCCGAACTCGCGCGACTGCAAATGAGCCACGGTGCCGTGGGCGTGTGTGTGCAAAAGACCGACGAAGCGCTGGCATTGGCCCACGCCGGCGTGCGCGACATCTACATCAGCAACGAGGTGATCGCCCCGGCCAAGCTGCTGCGACTGGCGCAAGCCGTGCGTGACCTGCCGACGAAATTTTCCATCGCGGTTGACAGCCTCCTGGGCGTGACGCGCCTGGCGCAAGCCTTGCAAACCGCCGGAGTGGACACGCCCGCCAGCCTGGACGTGCTGGTGGAGATCGATGTGGGGCACGGTCGCTGCGGCGTGGCGCCGGGTGCCCCGGCGGTGGCGCTGGTGCAGGCGATCTCAGCCCACCCCGTGCTTCGCTTCGCCGGGCTGCAGGCCTACCACGGTGGCGCGCAACACCACCGCACGGCCGCCGGGCGCGCCGAGGCCATGGCCGCGGCCACCAACGCCGTAGAAGCCACCCGAGATGCCTTGAAGACCGCAGGCTTCCACGTGCCCCTGGTCACGGGCGCAGGCACAGGCACCTTTTTGCTGGAGGCCGGCAGCGGTGTGTGGGGCGAGTTGCAAGTCGGCTCCTACCTCTTCATGGACGCCGACTACGCGGGCAACGAAGCCACGCCACTGGCGCCGGTGTTCGAACACGCGCTGTTCGTGAAATGCCAGGTGATGAGCCTCAACGCGGCGCACGCGGTGTGCGACGCAGGCCACAAAAGCCATGCCATCGACAGCGGCATGCCCAGCGTGTGGTTCCCCTCCGGTCTGAGCTACGCCAGCGGTGGCGACGAACACGGCGTGTTGCGCGCCCAAGGTGGACATCCACTGCCCGAGCTGGGCGAGGTGGTCTGGCTGGTACCGGGCCATTGCGACCCCACCGTCAACCTCCACGACTTCATGGTCGGTGTGCGAGGCGGCCTGGCGGCCGGGGTGGTGGAGCGCGTGATCCGGGTGGACACACGCGGTTGCCTGGGCTGAAGCAGCCCTGACCCGACAGGGTCAGAGCGCAGAACTCAAGACTCGGCTGTTGCCTTGGCGTAGTGGCCGATCAAGGCCAGCAACTCGTCTTCGGCGTAGGGCTTGCCCAGGTAGTGGTCGACACCCAGTTCGCGCGCGTGCTCGCGGTGTTTCTCCGCGATGCGCGAGGTGATCATGATCACTGGCAGATCGGACAGGCGTGCGTCACTGCGGATGTTGCGCACCAGGTCGAAGCCGTCCATGCGCGGCATCTCGATGTCGGACAGCACCACCGTCGGACGCTCAGCCTGCAACTTCTCCAGCGCCTGCAGACCATCGGCCGCGAGCGTGACCCGGTAACCTTCGCGTTGCAGCAGGCGCTGCGTGACACGGCGCACGGTGATGGAATCGTCGACCACCAGAACCAGCGGGACCGCATTGACCGCCAGATCCATCGGCATCGGCGCGTCGGCCGGCATGTCCCTGGCCAGCTTCTGCTGTACGGCCACCCAGGCGCGCACCTGTTCGCCGTACACGGCCGCCAGCGCCACCGGGTTGTAGATCAGCGCCACAGCACCCGAGGCCAGCACCGACATGCCCGCCAGACCCGGCAAACGCGAGAGCTGGGTACCGAGGTTCTTGACCACCACTTCCTGGTTGCCCAGCACTTCGTCCACGTGCATGGCCACCCGCTGTGCTGCGCTTCGGAAGATGATGACCGGCAGGGTGCGGCCTTTGGATTCGAGCGATTGCACCGACGACTGCAGCAGGGCGCCGGTCCAGAAAAACGGCACAGCCTCACCCGCCACCGTGAGCGAGCCGCTGGCATATGCCTTGGCCAGTTCGTCGGCGCTGACACGGCGCACCAGCTCCACCAGATTGGACGGAACGCCCAGTGTCAGGGACCCGGCACGCAGCATCACCACCTGCGTCACGGCCGTGGTCAAGGGGAGCACCAGTTTGAAGTTGGTGCCCTGTCCGGCCTGCGTGGCAGTCTCGATGCGGCCACCCAGGGCCACCACATCGTTGCGAACCACGTCCATGCCGATGCCCCGGCCAGCCAGCTCGGAAACTTCTCGCGCCGTGCTGATGCCAGGTTCAAACACCAGCTGCGCCGCTTCGGCGTCGCTGAGGTTTGCCTCGGGTGCGATCAAGCCCTGGGCCGTGGCCTTTTCGCGCAGGCGCGGCAGGTCCAGCCCGCCACCGTCGTCGGCGAACACCACCGACACGTCGTTGAGTTCCTGCGCCAGCGTGATCTCGATCTGGCCCTCTGCGGGCTTGCCGGCGCTCAAGCGGTTTTCGGGCGACTCGATGCCGTGCACCACGCTGTTGCGCAGCAGGTGTTCAAACGCCGCGGTCATGCGGTCCAGCACGCCGCGGTCCATCTCGATGTTGCCGCCGGTGATGTCCAGGCGCACCTGCTTGCCGGTTTCCTTGGACGCCTGGCGCACCACGCGGTACAGGCGCTCTGAGATGCCTTCAAATTCCACCATGCGGGTGCGCAGCAGGTCACGCTGGAGTTCGCGCGTCTGCCGGCCTTGGGCCACGAGGCTGTCTTCGGTCGATTCCACCGCGCGCTGCAGGTTGCGCTGCACGGTGGCCACGTCGTTGACCGACTCGGCCATCATGCGGGTGAGTTCCTGCACGCGCGTGAAGCGGTCGAACTCCAGCGGGTCGAACGACTGGTCGGCGTCGCGGGCCTGCGCCAGGCGCGACTGCATCTGTGTCTCGGCCTGCAGCTCAATGTCGCGCAGCTGGCCGCGCAGACGGTCCAGGTTGCCCGTGAGGTCTTTCAGCGAACCACGCAGCGTCACCAGTTCGGACTCCATGCGTGTGCGGGTGGTCATCACCTCGCCGGCCTGGTTCACCAGTCGGTCCAGCAGTTCGGGTCGCACACGAACGGCAGCACCGGCGCGTGCCAGCGCCGCAGTGGGCGCGACCGGCAGAACGAGCCCGTCCATGGTGCGGGTTTCCGTCAGCTGGGGTGCCGATTCGGCCTGCACGTCCGAGGCCACAGGCTCCAACAACGGGGCCGGCTCGGACATCACCTGTTCGGGCGCGGTCTGCACCACGTCGCTGGATTCGGGGTCGCTGTTGCGCAGGACCTCAAAGCGCGCGCTGATGTCGTCAAAGGCCGACTGCAGAGGCTCCAGATCCGCGCCGCGCTGAACGTCGGAGCCGAGACGCTCCGCCGTGGTTTCCATGCGGTGCACCATTTCGCCCAGGCGCAAGGCGCCGGCCAGGCGCGCACTGCCCTTGAGCGTGTGGAGATTGCGCAGCACCTCCGAGCGGGCGCTGCCGTTGTCGGGGCGCGCCACCCATTGGCGCAAGGCACCTTCGAGTTGCGGCAGCAGTTCCTGGGCTTCTTCGGCAAAGATCGGGAACAGGTCAACGTCGATCGTGTCCAGCACATCGATGTCGTCGTCAATGTCCTGCACGTGGCCGTGGCCCACCCGGTGGGTGTCGGCGTGAGGCGCCACAAAGTCGATCGAAGGCTCGGCCAGTGACGGCAAGTCAAAGGTCGTCAGCGGGGCAAAGCTCGACGCGGGGGCCTCCGGTGGCGTGAAGGCCGGCTCGTCATGGGCGGGCGCTTCGGGTACCTGCATGTCGCCCAAAGCTTCTTCGACCGCCAGCCCGTCGACCTCGGGCAATGTGTCGTCCAGAGCCCCTTCGGGCTGCGGCAAAGGCTCTTCGGGCACCGGGTCGTGCACCACCCGGTAGAGCGCGTCCATCAGCTGGGGATCGGGCTCCTTGAGGAAGCCGGCCGCAAACTGGTGCAGCAAGCGGCGAATGTCCTCCGAAGCATCCACAAACAACTGGGCCTGCTCGGCGGTGGCCTGGCTGCCCGCCCGCTGGTGGTGACTCACTGAACCCAGGGCGTGCTCCAGCGCGCGTGCAATGTCGGACAGCGACTGGAAACCCACCGTGGCGGAGCTGCCCGCCAGGGAGTGAGCCAGGGCTTCGGTTTGCTCCGGCACCGGTTCGTGGCGTTCCAGCGCCCACTCGGCCAAGCCGGTGCACAGGCGACGCGACCACTCATCGGCCTCATTGAGGTACACGTTGTACAGCTTGAGCCCGATCCGAAGCGATCCGATGACCCGGGTCTGCTCATCGGGCATGTCCTCGGTGGCCGTCGTTGCGGGCGCGGCTTGCAAGGGCTCGGCATGTTGCTGAGCCGGCTCGCGGGAATCCGTTTGCAACGCGTCAGGCTCCACCTGCGGCGGCGGTTCGTCCGCCAGCCCAGCAACTTCTGCAGGCGCGACTTCTTTGGATGAGAACGCAGCCAGACTGCCGAAATCAATGTCGTCAAACATCTGCCCGACGTCGGGCACGCTGCCGGCGGGCTCTGGCGATGGTTCGAGGTCGAGGAAGGCTGTGTCGAACGCAACCTCCTGAGCTTCGGTCGCCAGCGCGAGTGGTTCGTCGGTCGCGGGTCCAGCATCTGCAACCTGATCAAACGCAGGCAAGTCCAGATCCAACGTCTCGACCGAGTTCACCGGTTCAACGGTCGGTACTTCCACCGGCAAAGGCTCGGCCACGAGGCTCGCGCCAACAGGTTCAGCCTGTGACTCGGTTGCCTGAGCCAAAGGCAGGAATCTGCCCTGGTCTCGCAAAGCCTCGGCGCTGACCTTGAAGGGCTGTGCCTTCCAGGTGCTCTCGCGCCGCGCTGAAATGTCGTCCACCCAGCGCGCGAATTCGGTCATGGCATGACCGGTCAGCATCAGCAGCGGTGGGCTGGCAGGGCGTTGTTCGGCCAACACGGTGTTGAGCAATTGCTCCATGGACCACGCGGCCTGGCCAAACTCTTCAAGCCCCACCATGCGCGAGCTGCCCTTGAGGGTGTGGAACGCGCGCCGCAGCGTGGTGAGGTGTTCAAGATCGGCGGGCTGCACCTGAAGGTGGCCCACGGCATCGAGTCCGTTGCCGACCACCTCGCGGGCTTCTTCCAGAAAGATGTCCAGCAGATCGTCTTCGTCGTTGTCCTCACCCGACGTGTCGACCTGCTCCCGCTCGTTTGCTGGCAAGGAGGCCTCGGAGAGACCGACCAGCGCCTGGGCACCCGCAGCGGCGTCGTTGCCCACCACCGCGCCAGCGGCTTCACGCGCGGCTCGGGCCACACCCGACTGCTCTGCCAGCGTGGCTTGCTCTGCCAACGAGTCGAGTTGCTGGCTCAGATCCACCAGGTTCAAACCGCCCTGGACATCGCTCACCACCTGCTGCACGCCCTCGCTGATGGCCCTGGCTTCGTCGCGCACCGGCGGGTGCCGAAGCTCGGAGCCGGGCGCACGCCCCATCAAGGGCAGCAGCTCGCCTTTTTCTTCATCAAAGACAAACAGCTTCTTGGCCAGCGTGGGCTGGTAATTGAGCATGTCCACCAGCAGGCTCATGGCACTGAGGTTGTTCCCCAGTTGCTGGAAAGTGCCGGCCTCGCGGGCCAGGGCCTCGTCCACCTCGGTGTCGAGAATTTGTTCGACCATGGTGCGCATGCGGGTGACCGCGTGCACGGCGTGGTCCAGGCCCAGCACAGACAGCACACCGCGCATTTGAGCCAGCTGTGACACGGCCACGTGCAGGCCGGCTTTCTCTTGCGGCGTGCGGAAAAACTGGTCGAGCGACTTCTCGACGTCGCCCAGCGACACCTTGAGTTCCCCCACCACGCTGCCCATCGTCTGGCGATCGCTCACCCGGCGGTACAGCTGCTCCATCCAGGTGTCCAGCGGCTGGGCGGGCTGACCCGCCATCACGGCCTCCAGGCGGCCAGCCAAGGCCTGTGTGCGCTCGGTCAGCTCGGGCGCGCTGGGATCAAAGTCTTCAAACGCGGCTTCAAGATACAGGGTGGTGGTGGCCACTTCCATGGCCAGCTCCGGGCTCACACCACCGGGCTCGCGCACGGCGTGGTCGGCCGCCTTGACCAATGCCTGCGCCAGCAGCGTGCTGGCCGGATGCAGCTTGAGCAGAGAATCGCCGATCAGGCCAAACTGGTCGGCCACCTGGCGCGCTCGGCTGGCATCACCACCAGAATAAAGGGACCAGGCTTCTTTGGCCGCATTGATGCGCTTGCGAGCCTGTGCCAGCAAGGCCGGGTCGTAGCGACCCAGGCTGGCAACGCGGTAGTCCACCGCAGGCGGAACGCCCAAGCCGAAGGCCTTGCGCACGGCCGCCAGCTGGGGCGATTTCAGTTCGGACACTTCGCTGGGCTGCGCGCAGAAAAAGAGCAGGTCGTGCAGCAAGGTTTCTGACACCTGCGACTTGCCTTGCGACAAGGTCACGAACTGCATCAGGACCCGGGAGAAGGCGCGCTTGACGTACACGTCGGTGGGCAACAGGCGCTGCGCCACAGCTTCAAAGAAACCGGCGGCCACGCGCCAGAAGGTGCGTGTGCGGGTGTTGTCCGCGCCCACCGAAAGACCGGCGCAAAGCTTGACCAGTTGTTGGGCGGCGGCCTGGCTGTCGGTCTTGACAACCAGCAGCACCAGCCGGTCAAACAGCGAACGGATCGATGCGTCGCAAGCCAGAGGTGTGCGGTCTGCGGGCGCGTCGACGTCCATGCCATGGTGGTCAAACGGCCACAGGTCTGCCGGGTGCACACGCTCGGCTGCAGCCAGTTCCTGCACTTCGCGGTACTGGGAGAACAAGGCCACCGGTTGCACCGGCTTGTTGTTCAACACCGCTTCGAGGTATTCGATCAGGGCGAAACTGGCGCGCTCAACTTTGGCCGCCGCCGCTTCGTTGCAGGTTTGCGGGCGCTGGACAAAGCGCTGAACGGCGGCCTCCATGGCCCGCAGCACATGGGCTGGCGCGCCCAGCCCGACCATCTCCAGCGCCCCCACCGCCTGGTGCAGCTGCTGGCGGGCCTGGCGAAGCGATGCCGGGTCCACCGCCTGCAAGTCGTCCAGCCGGGATTGTTCGGTTTCACGGACAAACCGCTTGATGGCCTTGTTGGCGCCATCGAGCGATTTGCGCAGTTCTTCGAACACCCATGCCAACGGACCGAGGTCGGCGACAGGGGGTTCCATCTGCAGACTGTCGGTGGCGGTGTCGAGCATGTTGGTCTTGGAGTAATGGTCCGACTGGGGCGATCAGGCGATCTTGAATCGCGACACCGACTGGCGAAGTTCTTCGGCCATGGCCGAGAGCTCACGCACCTGCTGCGCCGTGGAGCGGGTGCCTTCACCGGTCTGCTCGGTCACGGCAAAGATGTGCTGGATGTTGCCCGCCACCTCGTTGGCCGAATCGGCTTCGCGGGACGCGGCGTTGGAAATCTGCTCGATCAGCTCGGCCAGCCGGCGTGACACGCGATCGATCTCGGACAGCGCGGTACCGGCGTTGTCAGACAGCTTGGCCCCTTCGACCACACCCTGCGTGGATCGCTCCATGGCGGCCACGGCATCCTGGGTGTCGGTCTGAATCGCCTTCACCAGCGCCGAGATCTGGCGCGTGGCATCGGCTGAACGTTCGGCCAGTCGCTGCACCTCTTCGGCAACCACCGAGAAACCTCGACCCGCCTCACCGGCCGAAGCCGCCTGAATGGCCGCGTTCAAGGCCAGCACGTTGGTCTGTTCGGTAATGTCGGAGATCAGCTCGGTAATCTCGCCAATTTCTTGCGACGATTCACCCAGGCGCTTGATGCGCTTGGAGGTTTCCTGAATCTGATCGCGGATCGAGTTCATGCCGCCAATGGCGTCCTGCACGGCCTGCAAACCCGACTCGGCAGCTTGCAGCGAAGCGCGGGCCACCGTGGCGGATTCTTGCGCCTGACCCGACACCTGGTTGATTCGCTGCGCCATGTCCAGCACGGACTGACCGGTTTCACGAATCTCCCGCAGCTGTTCGGTAGAGGCGGCAAGCAGCTCGGTGGAGGTGCTTTCCACCGCCGACGTGGTTTGCGCCACGCGCGTGGCCGTGGCCTGCACGTTGCCCACCAGCGAACGCAGTTCTTCCACAGTGTAGTTCACCGAGTCGGCGATGGCGCCCGTGATGTCCTCGGTCACCGTGGCTTCCTGCGTCAGGTCACCTTCTGCCACTGTCTGCAGTTCGTTCATCAAACGCAAAATGGCGGCCTGGTTGGCGTCGTTCACGCGCTTGGCGTCCTGCTCCAGCGATTCGGCAGCCACGCGCTGCGATTCAGCAGTGAGTTGGCGCTGACGGCTTTCCTGAAGCTGCACATACGCCAGCCCACCAGCGCACAGCAGCGCAAACAGTGCCGAGAACAACAGGGCACCGAACTCGCCTCCGCTCAAGCCCGAACGCGAGGTCAGCGCCGATTGGAGCTCTTGCAGACCCAGGCGAAGGGGCTCGCTGTCCGCAATGATGCTGGCCTGTGCTTCACGGGCCGACACCAGGCCTTGCAGGTTGCCCAGAATCGCGCCGGCTTCCACTCGGGTTTGTTCGTACAGCTTGAGCAAGGCGTCCAGACGCTCGCGCACCTGCTCGTCCCGAGCTGCAGCGAGGCGCAGCTCTTCACTGCCGCCCAGCAAACCCTCAGAAATTTCCTTGAACGTGTTCAAGTCCTTGCCCAGCAAGAACACCGCTTCCGGACTCACGCCTTCCAGTGTCAGGAATTCGTTGGCCGACTTGCCGATGCGCTGGGTCAACATCACGAGCTGACCCGAAGCCGAGATTTCGGCAGCGGGCGCGTTTTGCTGAAGCTTCAGCGACGAAATGGTTTCCGCAATCTCCAGCAGGTCGGAAGACTGGCGGTTGATGGTGCGCAATGCGCTACCCACTTGGGTCAGGATGGCTTCTTGCGCCAACACGGCAGAAGCATTGCTTTCGGCTGTATCGATGCGTGGAAGGAGTGCATCCAGCTGGGCCGTGTACTCGGGACCCAAGGCATCGATGGACAGACCGGTGTCGCCCTGCTTGAGGCCGCGAAGACTGCGGGACAACACGTCCGAACTGTCACGCACCTCGGGGAACGCAGCCGGGCTTCCGATCAAGGCCTGTGAAACGCTTTTTGCCAGACGCTGGGACTGCATGAGCGCCTGACCGCTGGCGGCCAGCTGCTGGCTGACCTTTTCCGTCTGGCTCAACACGAAGAAGGTCACGGCACCCAGCACCACCAAGCCAAACGCCAGCAAGACCGCCAGGGTTCGCTGGTGCTGTTCTGCAGGCCGGCGCCCCAGCAGGGGAACCGAGATCAAACCCGCTTGTTCAGCACCTTCCTCGTCTTCGGACAGGAGCAGGTTGCCCGAAAAATCGTCCACCCGCGGGTCGGGCGCGAGGCGCGCGGCAGCCAACTCGGCTGCCTCCTCGTCGGACACGGTGGGCAAGTCGCGTTCATCATCGGCTTTTTTCTTGAACAGTCCCTGGAATCGATCAAGCGTGGCCATGTAAACACCTTCCAACAGAAAACTAAGGAGAAAAGAAGACCGTGTCGGTCAGACGCTTGAATCGTCAGGCCGCAATCGCGAGGAACTCGGGTTCGCCCACCAGCACTTGCAGATCCAATTCTTGCCAGTGCAAGCCCTGGGCATCCACCAACGATCGATTGAAATAAGCGGGCGCACCATCCGGTTTGGGCCCGAACCCGCTGAACATCGCCGCGCTGCGCAAGCCCAGCAGGCGATCGATCCAGAGAACGGCGTTCACACCCAGTGCGGTGTGCAGGCTGACCAGACGCGATTCCGAGGTGATGCGGTCGCCTTGCACCCCGTCCATAACGCCTGAAGAGATGGGGGCAGCGGAGCCCACCAGCGCAGCCAGGTCGATCACGCCGTGCAGACCACCCCTGAGGCTGGCCACACCCACGAACCAAGGCTTGGTGTACGGGACGCGCTGCACCGAAGACCAGGGGAAAATTTCACCCGACTGCACCAGCGGCAACAAGTACCGGTTGCCATGGGATTCCACCGCCAACCAAGCCGCTGTCACGGCTTCCGTTTTGGCGACACTCAGTCGCTGGGCCAAACGTTCCTGCAGATCCCTCAGTGATTGTCGTTTGGCCATGCTGGGTGGAATTCAGTTCAAGCTAGGTTCAGGACAATGCCCGGATTTTGGACAGCAACTCTTCGCCATTCACTGGCTTGGTCACATAGTCGCGTGCACCTTGGCGCATTCCCCAAACCCGATCCGTCTCCAGATTCTTGCTGGTGCACATCACGATCGGAATGTTGGAAAACTGCGGATCGCGGGTGATGGCACGCGTCAACTGAAATCCATTTTGACCGGGCATCACAACGTCCATCAGGATCAGGTCGGGCTTTTCCTCGCCTAGGCGACGGAAGGCCTCGTCCGCATTCTCAGCGGTCCGCACGCTGTAGCCGTTTTTACTCAGCAGATCGGACAACACCATGAGTTCGGTTTTTGAATCGTCGACAACGAGGATTTTGTGGATGGCCATCATGCAGCTCCGGCTAGGTTGGCACCGAACTGCTGCACGGCATGCAGCAATTGGTCTTTGGTGAAGGGTTTGGTGAGGTAGTCCTGCGATCCGACCATGCGTCCGCGCGCTTTGTCGAAGACGCCGTCCTTGGAGGAGAGCATCACCACAGGGATGTTGGCGAACCGGGCATTGCGCTTGATGATGGCGCAGGTCTGGTAGCCGTCCAGGCGCGGCATCAGGATGTCGCAAAAGACGAGGTCTGGCTGGTAGTCGTTGATCTTGGCCAGCGCATCAAACCCGTCGTCGGCCAACAGGACCTCATGCCCACCCTGCTTGAGGAAGATCTCGGCGCTGCGCCGAATGGTGTTGCTGTCGTCAACGACGAGGACTTTCAGGGGGGGTGTTGTGCTCACGGTTCACAGGCTCCAGAGGATGGATCGGAAAGTGGGACGCAAGTGACTTGTGGGCCAGTGCCGTGACCGGCCTCAGCGTGAGCAGGATCTCAGATTTGCACCATCTCGAAATCCTCTTTCCGGGCTCCGCATTCGGGACAGGTCCAGTTCATCGGGACCTGCGCCCAAGGAGTTCCAGCCGGAACGCCGTGCTCGGGAGCACCCTGCGCTTCGTCGTAAATCCAGCCACAAATCAGGCACATCCAAGTCTTGGTTTCGGTCATGGTTATAGGGGGCCTTGTCATAGAATGCAAGCATTGTATCGAGCGAGGTACAGCCCTTCGGGAGCCGTTTTCGGCCTTCTGTCCAATGCCTTGTTTGACGCGTCAGGATGATTCTGCGGGCATCTTCCACACGAATCCGGTCCCACTCTCAACCCATGCCCGATACACCCGAAAAAACAACACCCGCTGCGCTCGCACAACCGGGCGAGGCCGCTTTGCCGTGCGTGATGGTGTTCAACGCCAACGACCCCAGCGGTGCCGGCGGCCTGAGCGCCGACATCACTGCCATGTCGAGTGCTTCCGTCCATGTGCTCGCGGTCGTCACCGGCGCCTACGTGCGCGACACGTCGGACATTCACGATCACTTTGCCTTTGATGAAGAGGCCGTGGCCGACCAGGCGCGCTGTGCACTGGAGGACATGCCGGTGCAGGCCTTCAAGGTCGGCTTTGTGGGCAACCCCGAGAACCTCAGCGTGGTGGCCGAGATCACCGCCGACTACTCGGATGTGCCAGTCATCGCCTACATGCCCGACTTGTCGTGGTGGGACGAGCTCGCGATCGAGACCTATCTCGATGCGAGTGCCGAACTCCTGCTGCCGCAGACCACCGTGCTCGTGGGCAACCACAGCACGCTGTGCCGCTGGCTGCTGCCCGAGTGGGAAGGGGACCGTCCGCCGAGCCCGCGCGACGTGGCCCGGGCCGCCGCCGTGCACGGTGTGCCTTACACGCTCGTCACAGGTTTCAACGCGGCCGATCAGTACCTGGAGAGCCACCTCGCTTCGCCCGAAGCGGTGCTGGCCACGGCTCGCTACGAACGCTTCGAGGCCACCTTCACCGGTGCGGGCGACACGCTGTCGGCAGCCCTGTGTGCGTTGATCGCGGGCGGCAGCGATCTCCAGGCGGCATGCGCCGAGGCACTCACGTATCTCGACCAATGCCTCGATGCGGGCTTTCAACCTGGTATGGGCCACGCGGTTCCCGACCGGCTATTCTGGGCTCACGAAGACGACGAAGAAGGCGAAGACGCGGCGGAGGTGCAGGCTTCCGACAGCACGCTCGACGCCGACGATTTCCCGCTGGACACCACCCGCCACTGACTCTCCCACGCGCAACGCTGCGCGTGTTTCCTCACCAACGCAGCTTTTCCATGACCACTGTCGACCGCAACCAGCAACTGTTTGACCGCGCCAAGGTTCTGATTCCCGGCGGCGTGAATTCACCGGTGCGCGCCTTCCGCGCGGTGGGTGGTACGCCCCGCTTTGTGCAGCGCGCACAGGGTGCGTACTTCTGGGACGCGAACGGCAAGCGCTACATCGACTACATCGGCTCCTGGGGCCCGATGATCCTGGGCCATGGCCATCCCGCCGTGGTGGAAGCGGTGCAAAAGGCTGTGCTCGAGGGTTTCTCGTACGGCGCACCCACTGAGCGCGAAGTGGAGCTGGCCGAAGAGATCATCAAGCTCGTGCCGAGCATCGACATGGTGCGTCTCGTGAGCTCGGGCACCGAAGCCGGCATGAGCGCCATCCGGCTGGCGCGCGGCGCGACCGGGCGCAAGAAGATCATCAAGTTCGAGGGCTGCTACCACGGCCACGCCGATGCGCTGCTGGTCAAGGCCGGCTCGGGTCTGGCGACCTTCGGCAACCCCACCAGCGCGGGTGTGCCACCCGAAGTGGTGCAGCACACCATCGTGCTGGAGTACAACAACGTCGAGCAACTCGAAGCGGCTTTCGTTGAACACGGTCCCGAAGTGGCCTGCCTGATGATCGAGCCCATCGCGGGCAACATGAACTTCGTGCGCGCCAGCGTGCCTTTCATGAAGCGCTGCCGCGAGCTGTGCACCCAGCACGGCGCGTTGCTGGCCTTCGACGAGGTGATGACGGGTTTCCGTGTGGCGCTGGGCGGCGCACAAAGCGTCTACGCGAAGCTCATCCCCGGCTTTGAGCCCGACATGACGGTGATGGGCAAGGTCATCGGTGGCGGCATGCCGCTGGCCGCCTTCGGCGCCAAGCGCGCGGTCATGGAACAACTCGCCCCGCTGGGCGGCGTGTACCAGGCGGGCACCTTGTCGGGTAACCCGGTGGCCACGGCCTGTGGTCTGGCCACGCTGCGCGAGATCCAGAGGCCGGGTTTCTTCGAGAACCTCTCGGCCACCACACGTTCGCTGGTGGACGGCCTGACCGCCGCTGCGCACGCCGAAGGCGTGACGATGTGTGGCGACAGCCAGGGCGGCATGTTCGGCTTCTTCCTGTTTGACGAGTTGCCGCAGAACTACGCCAAGGTGATGACCACCGACGGCCCCACCTTCAACCAACTCTTCCATGGCTTGCTGGACCGCGGCGTGTACATCGCACCGGCTTTGTACGAGGCTGGCTTCGTGAGTGCGGCTCACACGGCGCAGGACATCGCGGACACGGTGGCGGCGGCGCGCGAGGTGTTCAAACTGCTGCCACGCTGAAGCGTTGCGAAGCCCAACGGAAAAGGCCGCTGTTTTCACAGCGGCCTTTTTCATGGGGCGGGGACGTTCAGTGCCGGAAATGGCGAACGCCGGTGGTGACCATCACCACGCCGCGCTCATCCGCCGCGTCGATCACTTCCTGATCGCGCATCGAGCCTCCGGGCTGGATCACGCAGCTCGCGCCGGCGTCCACCACCACATCGAGGCCGTCGCGGAACGGGAAGAAGGCGTCGCTGGCGACCGCCGTGCCCTGCAGCGAGAGCTTGGCGTGGCCCGCCTTGATGCTGGCGATGCGGGCCGAGTCGAGCCGGCTCATCTGCCCTGCGCCCACGCCCATGGTCATGCCGTCCTTGCAGAACACGATGGCGTTGGACTTGACGAACTTGGCCACCGTCCAGGCGAACATGAGGTCGTCGAGCTGCTGTCCGGTGGGTTGCAGCTTGGTCACCACCTTGAGGTCGGCACGGGTGAGCACGTGGTTGTCGGCCGACTGCATGAGCAGACCCGAGCCGACGCGTTTGATGTCGGTGAGGTTCAGGCCTTTGTCCCACGCCGTGGGGCCACCGGGCGGCAGCGCGATTTCGAGCACGCGCACATTGGCCTTGGCCTTGAACACCTCCATGGCTTCGGGCGTGTAACCGGGTGCCATGAGCACTTCAACGAACTGCTTGCTGATGGCCAACGCGCCAGCGCCGTCGAGCACGCGGTTGAGCGCGATGATGCCGCCGAAGGCGCTGGTGGGATCGGTCTGGAAGGCCTTGCTGTAGGCCTCCGAGGCATCCTTGCCCACGGCCACGCCGCAGGGGTTGGCGTGTTTGACGATCACGCACGCGGGCACGTCGAAGCTCTTCACACATTCCCACGCAGCGTCGGCGTCAGCGATGTTGTTGTAGCTGAGTTCCTTGCCCTGCAACTGCTTGGCCGTCACCAGCGAGCCAGGCGCGGGGTGCAGGTCGCGGTAGAAGGCGGCGGTCTGGTGCGGGTTCTCGCCGTAGCGCAGGTCCTGCAGTTTCACGAAGCGGCCGTTGGCCTGCGCCGGGTATTCGCTGCGCGCGGGCACGGTGGCCGCGGCGTCGAACGTGATGCTGGAGAGGTAGTCGCTGATGGCGCCGTCATAGTTGCTGATGCGGTTGAACGCAGCGACCGACAGGGCAAAGCGCGTGGCATCGCTCACCTTGCCGCTGGCCTTGAGTTCATCGATCACGCCGGCGTACTGCGATGCGTCGGTCAGCACCGCCACGTCTTTCCAGTTTTTCGCCGCGCTGCGCACCATGGCCGGCCCGCCGATGTCGATGTTCTCGATGGCGTCATCCAGCGTGCAGCCGGGCTTGGCCACGGTGGCTTCAAACGGGTAAAGGTTGACGATCAGCAGGTCGATGGTCTCGATGCCGTGGGTCTTGAGTGCGGCCATGTGCTCGGCCACATCGCGCCGGGCCAACAGGCCGCCGTGCACCTTGGGGTGCAGCGTCTTCACGCGGCCGTCCAGCATCTCGGGGAAGGCGGTGACTTCGGCCACCTCGGTCACGGGCAGGCCCTGGTCGGCCAGCAGTTTGGCGGTGCCGCCAGTGGAGATGAGGGACACGCCGAGGCTGTGCAGTGCCTGGGCGAGTTCGACGATGCCGGTCTTGTCGGAAACGGAGATGAGTGCGCGCATGAACAGGGTCTTGGTGGTTTTTTGAAAGGGGGCGGGCTCAGTCGATGAGCTTGTGTTCGAGCAACTTTTTGCGCAGGGTGTTGCGGTTCAGGCCCAACCACAGCGCGGCGCGCGACTGGTTGTGCTGCGCCTGCTCCATCACCACTTCGAGCAGCGGTTTTTCGACCGCCTTGACCAGCATGTCGTGCAGGTTGGCCGGGTCGGTGCCGTTGAGATCGTGGAAGAAATCTTCCATGCTGGCACGCACACAGTCGTGCAGGTTGTTCTTGTTCATGCGGCCAGTTTCCAGTCGTCTCTCGGGGTTGTTGTTGTGTCGCTGGACCACGCGTCCAGGCTCTCGCTCACGCAGCGCAGCTGCTCGTCCACTGTGGTGGTGGTGTTCACGCGGGCGCGAAACACGGCTGCGGCGCCAGCCGGCAACGGCAGCGACTGCGCGTACCAGCCCAGGTGCTTGCGCGCGCTGCGCACGCCGGTGAACTCGCCGTAGAGGTCGTAGTGGTCGTGCAGGTGGTCGAGCAGCCAGACGCGCACCTCGGCCAGGTCGGGCGGTGGCAGGTGCTCACCCGTGGCGAGAAAGTGCGCGATCTCCCGAAAGATCCACGGCCGACCTTGCGCGGCGCGGCCGATCATGATGGCGTCGGCGCCCGTGCGGCGCAGCACCTCGCGCGCCTGCTCGGGGCTGTTGATGTCGCCGTTGGCCACCACCGGGATGCGCACGCGGCTCTTGATGTGGGCCACGGTGTCGTGCTCGGCCTGGCCCTTGTAACCCTGCTCGCGCGTGCGGCCGTGCACGGTAAGCATTTGCACGCCGGCGGACTCGGCAGCCAGCGCGAGTGTGGGCGCGTTGCGCACGCTCGCGCACCAGCCGGTGCGCATCTTGAGCGTCACGGGCACACCCTGCGGTTCGCACGCGGCCACCACGGCCTGCACGATTTCAATGGCCAATGCCTCGTCCTGCATGAGGGCAGAGCCGGCCCATTTGTTGCAGACCTTCTTGGCCGGGCAACCCATGTTGATGTCGATGATCTGCGCGCCGCGGTCGATGTTGTAGCGCGCGGCGTCGGCCATCATCTGCGCGTCGGTGCCGGCGATCTGCACCGCGATGGGTGCGGCTTCACCTTCGTGGTTGGCGCGGCGCGAGGTCTTCAGGCTGTCCTGCAGATCGGGGCGCGAGGTCACCATCTCGCTGACTGCATAACCCGCACCCAACCGTTTGCAAAGCTTGCGAAACGGCCGGTCCGTCACCCCCGCCATGGGTGCGACAAACAGGGCATTGGGCAGGGTGAAGGCCCCGAGTTGCATGGCGGTGGGAGAATGCGGGTGGTTGGATGAGGCCTCCGCAGGTCCGGCCAATGCTGGGTGCGAAGGAGGGCGATTCTACCTGCCTGTTTTTTCAGCAGGCGATATCCGAACCCTTGCTTTCGCATTTCACACAACACCACGCGCAACGCCACACACAACGCCGACCGACGGCGTTTTTTTCTGCTGCCCATGCCCGACTGGTTCAACCACCTGATGCAACTCCTGGCCCTGCCCGAATTCGGGCTGAGCACTGTGTTCGTGGTGGCCTTCGTCTCGGCCACGCTGTTGCCCATGGGCTCGGAGCCCGCAGTGTTCGGCCTCATCAAACTCAACCCCGAATTGTTCTGGCCAGCCATCCTGGTGGCCACCGCCGGCAACACGCTGGGCGGCGCGGTGAGCTGGGCCATGGGCCTTGGAGCACACAAGGCGGTGGACAAGGCACGCGGGCACCATGTCGATGTGCGCGCGCTGGCCTGGCTCGAGCGGTTCGGACCCAAAGCCTGCCTGCTGAGCTGGCTTCCGGTGGTGGGCGACCCGCTGTGCGCGGTGGCCGGCTGGCTCAAGTTTCCGTTCTGGCCCTGCGTGCTCTACATGGCCATCGGCAAGTTCGCGCGCTACCTCACCATGACGGCGGCGCTGCTCTGGTTCTTTCCCGGCGCCTACCAAGGATGAGCACCAGCACTTCGGCCCTGCCACGCGCCCTCTGGGCCTTGATGGTCGGCAACTTTGTGATCGGCACCGGCGTGATGGTGGTGCCGGGCACCCTCAACGACATCAGCCAGTCGCTGGGCGTGTCGATCCCGCAGGCGGGTCAGCTCATCACGGCAGCGGCCATCCTCATGGGCCTGGGCGCGCCGGCCTTTGCCAGCCTGGTGGCCGGCTGGGACCGCCGCCGCCTGCTCACCATCTCGCTGCTCTGGTACGGCCTGCTCACCGCCGCCTGCGCTCTCGCCCCGAGCTACGCCAGCCTGCTGCCGCTGCGCGTGCTGGCCGTCATTTCGCCCGCCGTCTTCACACCGCAGGCCGCGGCCTGCGTGGGCCTGCTGGTGCGGCCCGATCAGCGCGGACGCGCCATCACCTTCGTGTTCCTCGGTTGGTCGGTGGCCTCGGTCATGGGCATGCCGCTGTCGGCCTGGATTGGTGGCACGCTGGGCTGGCGCTGGGCGTTTGGCCTGGTGGCGCTGATGTCGCTGGCCAGCGCGGCCTGGGTCTGGCGCGAGATGCCGGACGGCATCAAACCCGCCGCCCTGTCGCGCCAGGCCTGGCAGGCCACACTGGGTTCAGCGCCGCTCATGCTGGCCGTGGGCGTGACGCTGCTCTCTGCCTTCGGGCAGTTCACGCTGTTCTCGTACTTTGCGCCCTACTTCTTCCAGACCCTGGGTCTGGGCGGCGGCGCGCTGTCGCTCATGTTCCTGTGGTTCGGCGCCTTTGGTCTGGCGGGCAACGTGGGCATGTCGCGCTGGATCGACCGCATCGGGTCGGCGCGCGCTGTGCTCATCTCGCTCGGTCTGATCGTGCTGAGCCTGCTGCTGTGGCCACTGGGCCAGGGCGGCGTGTGGCAGCAGGCTCTGGTGCTGGTGCCATGGGCGCTGGGCTGCTTTGCGGTGAACTCGGCGCAGCAGGCGCGGCTGGTGCACATCTCACCGGCCCTGGCACCCGCCACGGTGGCGCTCAACACCTCGGCCATGTACGGCGGTCAGGCCATGGGTGCGGCGCTGGGCGGGTTGATGATTGCGCAGGGCCGCATGCTCAGCCTCAATCAAGTGGGTCTGGCCGTGCTGGTCTTGGCCATGGCCCTGAGCGTGTGGGCCGCGCGGGCGCAGTCGGGCTCGCTGTCTCAGAAGCGTTCGTAGGGCAGCAGGTAACGCCACTCGCCCACCGGCAGACCAGCCAGCGAAATGCGGCCCAGCCGCAGGCGGCGCAAGGCAGTGAGTTGCAAACCGGCGCGCTCACACAGGTGCGCCACCTGACCCGGCCGGTTGCCCTTGATGGCTAGGCGCAGGCGCAGTTCGCTCTGCCAGCTGGCGCGCGCCGAGGGCACGGCCCAGCCATCAAAGAACAGCGCCTTGCCCAAGGATTTGAGCACCGCGTCACGCCGGGCTTCGTCTTCCAGCTCGGGATCGGCCGCCACCTCGGCCAGCCACTCGTGTTCCAGCTGACCCGCGTCGTCGGTCATCTTGCGCGCCACGCTCGGGTTTTGCGTGAACACCATCAGGCCACTGGCCTTGGTGCCCAGCGGTGACACTGGCAGCAGCTTGTGCAGGTGCGCCTTGAGCGGGCGCACGCCGGAGCGGTCGCCCTTGAAGCGGTTGCTGTTGGTGAACCACTTGGCCGCGAGTGCGTCGGGCAGCAGTGGTTCGTCGGGGAGCACGCGGTTGGCCGGCTTGTGCCAGATCAGCGTCATTGACTCCAGCGGCTCCAGCCTGGCCTTGGGGTCCAGCAGCACGGTCTGGTGGTCGCTCACCCGCTCCATGGGCTCTTCCACCACCACACCGTCCACCCGCACCCAGCCGCCGGCGATGTAGTTTTCGGCGTCGCTGCGCGAGCACGGCAGTTGTGCGGCCAGGCGTTTGGCCAGGCGCTGGGGTTCGGGCTGGCCAGTCTGGGTCATGGTGGCGTTCAGCTGCTGAACAGGAAGTTCATCACGTCGCCGTCCTTGACGACGTACTCCTTGCCTTCGGCGCGCATCTTGCCGGCGTCCTTGGCGCCTTGTTCGCCCTTGAAGTTGATGAAGTCGTCAAACGCGATGGTCTGGGCACGGATGTAGCCCTTCTCGAAATCGGTGTGGATCACGCCGGCGGCCTGCGGGCCGGTGTCGCCCACGTGGATGGTCCAGGCGCGCACTTCTTTCACACCGGCGGTGAAGTAGGTCTGCAGACCGAGCAACTGATAAGCCGCGCGGATCAGGCGGTTCAAGCCGGGCTCGTCCTGACCCAATTCCTTGAGGAATTCGAGCCGGTCGGCATCGTCCATCTCGGAGAGTTCGGCCTCGATCTTGGCGCAGATGGCGACCACGGGCGCGTTCTGTTTCGCGGCGAATTCGCGCAGGCGGTCGAGGAACGGGTTGTTCTCGAAGCCGTCTTCGGCCACGTTGGCCACGAACATGGCGGGCTTCGCCGTGATCAGGAAAAACTGCTTGAGCTGCGCCTGCTCTTCCTTGCTGAAGTCGATGGTGCGCACCGGCTGGGTGTTGTTGAGTGCGGCCTGGCACTTCTCCAGAATCGCCACCTGCTTGATGGATTCCTTGTCGCCGGAGCGCGCGGTCTTGCTCACGCGGTGCAGGGCCTTCTCCACGGCGGCGAGGTCGGCCAGACAGAGTTCGGTGAGGATGACCTCGATGTCGGCGATGGGATCGACCTTGTTGGCCACGTGGATCACGTTGTCGTCTTCAAAACAGCGCACCACGTTGACGATGGCATCGGTCTCGCGGATGTGCGCCAGAAACTTGTTGCCCAGGCCTTCACCGGTGCTCGCGCCCGCCACCAGGCCGGCAATGTCCACAAACTCCACGATCGCCGGCACCACACGCTCGGGTTCAACGATGGCGGCCAGTTGCGCCAGCCGTGGATCGGGCACTTCCACCACGCCGGTGTTGGGCTCGATGGTGCAGAAGGGGTAGTTCTCGGCCGCGATGCCGGCTTTGGTCAGCGCGTTGAAAAGGGTGGACTTGCCCACGTTGGGCAGGCCCACGATGCCGCATTGGAGGCTCATGGAAAACTTTCGGATCGGTCGGGGGAACCCGCGATTTTACGGGCGGGGGTTGCTGTTGTCAGAAACGCCAATCGGCGTTGACGGTCTGGCCCACGCGCAGCACCTGCCCGTCGCCCTCGATCACGATGGCATTCATGCCGAAGGTGACGGCGCCGTTCAGGCGTGGGTCTTGCCGGTAGGTCTGCAGCGTGTCGCCCACCGCCGGGCTGGGCACAGCGGTGGTCGGGTCGACGTTGGGAATGGGGCAGCGGCCGCAGGGCTTCACGGGTTCGATCACCGCCGTGCCGTCGCCGGTGATGATGTTCATGGCACCCACGCGGTCTTCGTCGTGCGACTCCACGGCGCCCAGCACGATGTTGGGCCGGAAACGGCGCATGTCCACGGGCGCGTGGCCGGCGGCCACCAGGCGAGCGTTGAGGTCGGCCAGCGAGGCGTTGCTGGTCACCAGCAGGCCAAAACCGTCGGCGAACTGGGTGGTGGCCTCCACCCCGCCGGTCCAGGCCGGGTCGCAGGGGCGTTTCACATCGGGATCGAACCGCGCCAGCCGCAACTTTTTCAGATGCGAAGGTGCGTCCGGACCGAGAAAGTCGCTGAACCACTGCGCCGCCACATCACCCATGTCGCAGGCGTCCACCGCGTCGGCCCACACCCGCACCTTGAGCGGGCCTTCGGCCACGTCCAGCCCCAGGTGCAACGACAGCATGCCCGGTGCGCGCAGCATCAGCTGACCCATCTTGAACGAGGGCTGGATCAGCGCCATGCGCGGCAGCTCGCGCTGGCTGACAAATTCACCCTCGCTGTCCACCACCATCCACGCGCGGTCGTAGAGCAGGCCGGTGTCGGTCAGCTCGCATTCGCGCAACGAAATGCCGGCGCAGGACTTGACCGGGTAGACCCAGAGTTCTTCGATGGTGGCCTGCACGTCGGCGGCGGGGGTGGCAGGGGTGTTGGCTGGATTCATGGCGGGGGGCAGCAGGTTCGGGGGTGGAAAGCCGGGGCGGCCCGCAGGGGTTTGGCCCGTGGAAGGGCCGGATTGTGCCCTGCTCCTAAAATCCCTCCATGAATGCAACACCCCCGCGAACCGGTACCCCCCGGCGTTTTGATGTCGCCGTGCAGGGCGCGGGTGTGGTGGGCCAGACACTGGCCCTCCTGCTGGCGCGCGACCGCCTGCGGGTGGCACTGGTCAGCCAACCGCGCGAAACCATCACCCCCGACGTTCGCGCCTATGCACTCAACAGCGCCTCGCGCGAGGTGCTGCGCTCGGTGCGGGCCTGGCCCGAAACCGACGACAGCGGCCCGCAACCGGGCGCCATCACCCCGGTGAACGCGATGCAGGTCTGGGGCGACGACGGCGGCGAGCTCAACTTCTCGGCCAGCGACCAGAGCAGCGACGCCCTCACCTGGATCGTGGATGTGCCCGCACTGGAACAACGCCTGAGCGATGCCGTGGGCTTCCAGGGCAGCATCGAGCGCCTGACCGAAACCCCGGCCGCTGCCCTCACCGTGGTCTGCGAGGGCAAGCGCAGCCAGACCCGCGAGCAACTCGGCCTGGCGTTTGACGTGCGCCCCTACGACCACAAGGCGGTGGCGGCGCGGCTGCGCTGCGAACTGCCCCATGGCGGTGTGGCGCGCCAGTGGTTCGCGCACGGAGAGGTGATGGCCCTGCTGCCGCTGGGTGGCGCGCAGGGGAACTCTGTGGCCCTGGTGTGGTCTGTTCCTGCAGCGCAGGCCGACGCCTGGCTGCAGTCCGACCCCTCCACCCTGGCCCAGGCGGTGCAGGCGCGCAGCGCCAACACCCTGGGCACCCTGCACATGGACAGCCCCGCCCAAGCCTGGCCCCTCGAACTCTCGCGCGCACAGCGCTGGATCGCCCGCACCGCCACCGGCGGCGTGGCGCTGGCCGGCGACGCGGCGCACGCCATGCACCCGCTGGCGGGTCAGGGCCTCAATGTGGGCCTGGCCGATGTGGCCGAACTCGCCCGCGTGCTGCATGCGCGCGAGTACTGGCGCGATCTGGGTGACCTCAAACTCCTGCGCCGTTATGAGCGCGCCCGCGCTGCCGAGGTGGGTGCCATGGGCTGGGTCACCGACAGTTTGTTTGGCCTGTTTTCCCACGAGGACAGCCGCGTGCAGGCGTTGCGCAACTGGGGCCTGAGCAGTTTCAACCGCAGCGGCCCGCTCAAACGCTGGCTGGCGCGCCAGGCCATGGGCCAGCCGGCCTGAACTCCCTTTCCCCCCCCGATCGCCACAGAGCGCCCCCACAATGAAATGTTTCAAGTCCTTGTTGCTGCTGGCGCTGACCGCCTTGTCCCTGGGCGCGCTGGCGCAGGAAGCCGCCATCCGCAAGAACCTCGCCGAGCGCCTGCCCAAGCTGCCGGCCATTGACGAAGTCAGCAAGACGCCGATGCCAGGCGTCTTTGAAGTCCGCATCAACGGCAGCGACATCTTCTACACCGACGCCGAAGGCAACTACCTGATCCAGGGCACGCTGATCGACACCCGGGCGCGCGTCAATCTGACCGAACAACGCCTGGAGAAGCTCACCGCTCTGGCTTTCAAGGACCTGCCGCTGAAAGACGCCTTCACCCTGGTGCGTGGCAACGGCAAACGCAAGATGGCGGTGTTTGAAGACCCGAACTGCGGCTACTGCAAAAAGCTGCACCAGGAGTTTGCCGATCTCGACAACGTGACGGTGCACGTGTTCCTCATCCCGGTGCTCGGGCCGGACTCGGCGGAAAAATCGCGCCGCATCTGGTGCGCCAAGGACAAGGCCAAGACCTACAGCGCCTGGATGGTCAACAACCAGCCGCCCGCCGCCGCCACCTGTGATACCGCCGCCATCGAGCGCAACAGTCGCCTGGCCAGCAAACACGGCATCAAGGGCACGCCCACCATGATCTTCACCAACGACACCCGGGTACCGGGCTTCATCACGGCCGACCGCATCGAGACCCTGCTCAACTGATGCAGCTGCGCATGCCTTTGTCCGATGTCCCCGGCGAGCCGCACGAGTACCCGCTCATCCACAACCTGGGCTACGCCGGCCTGATCCCGCTGGTGGGTCTGGCGCTGCTGGTGTGGCTGGTCACGCCCGACCTGCAGGCCTGGGTGGCCCTGGCGCTGGCGGCCTATGCCGCCCTCATCGCCTCCTTTCTCGGTGGCATCCACTGGGGCATCGGCTGGAGCCGGCTGGCGCAGGCGCCCGACGGTCAGGCGCATTTCATCTGGGGCGTGATGCCCTCGCTGCTGGCCTGGCCTGGCCTGGTGATGCCGCCCTATGCGGGCCTGGCCTGGCTGGGCGTGGTGTTGATCGTGTGTTACCTGGTCGATCGCAGGCTCTATGCCCAAGCCGGGCTCGGTGCCTGGCTCAAGTTGCGTTTTCGTCTCTCGGCCGTTGCGGCGCTGAGTTGTTTCATCGGTGCAGGAGCCCTCTGATGCCCAAACGTCCTGCAGCCCCCACCGGCGTGCGTTTCACTGTTTCGGTCCAGGATGCCAACGCGCACCTGTTTGCCGTCACGCTGGTGATCGAACAACCCGCGAAGAACCAACGCGTGAGCTTGCCGGTGTGGATCCCGGGCAGCTATCTGGTGCGCGAGTTTTCGCAGCACCTGCAAGACCTGCAAGCCTGGCAAGACGGCCGTCCCGTTGAGATGAAGCAGCTCGACAAGCACCAGTGGCAGGCCGACGCGGCGGCGGGCCACCCGCTGGAACTGCAATACGCCGTGTACGCGTTCGACGCTTCGGTGCGCACCGCCTTTCTGGACAGCACACGCGGGTTTTTCAACGCCACCAGCCTGTGCCTGCGCGTGACCGGCCAGGAAGACCAACCCCAATCTCTGGAGATCGTGGCGAGCCCCGCCACCCAGGGCTGGAACGTCGTCACAGGTCTGCCCGCGCACAGTGTGGACGCTGCGGGCTTTGGCCACTACCGCGCAGCCGACTACGACGAACTGGCCGACTGCCCGGTGGAAATGGGCCAGTTCTGGAACGGCCAGTTCACCGCTGGCGGCGTGGAACACCGCTTCGTGATCAGCGGCGCCGGGGCCTGGCTCGATGGCGAACGCCTGATCGACGACACGCGCCGCATCTGCGAAGCACAGATCGCCTTTTGGCATGGCGACGGTGCACCTCCGTTTTCCAACTACGTGTTCATGCTGCACGCCAGTGCCGACGGCTACGGCGGGCTGGAGCACCGCAATTCCACCGCGCTCATCTGCCAGCGCGCCGACCTGCCGCGCCTGCGCCCGTCCACCAGCGACAAACCCGCCGCGCTCAAGGCGACCGACGGCTACACCACGTTGCTGGGTCTCATCAGCCACGAGTACTTCCACACGTGGAACGTCAAACGCCTGCGTCCGGCCGAGTTCAAGCGCTACGACTACGCGGCTGAAAACTACACCGAGTTGCTCTGGTTCTTCGAAGGCTTCACCAGCTACTACGACGACCTGATGCTGCGCCGCGCCGGCCTGATCGACGACGCGACCTATCTGCAGCTGGTGGCCAAGACCATCAACCAGGTGCAGCAGACCCCGGGCCGCCATGTGCAGAGCGTGGCGCAGGCCAGTTTCGACGCGTGGGTGAAGTACTACCGCATGCACGAGAACACGCCGAACGCCACGGTGAGCTACTACACCAAGGGCTCACTCGTGGCCCTCTGCCTGGACCTCACCCTGCGCGCCGAGGGCCACACCACACTGGACGCGGTGATGCGCGAAGTCTGGACACGCTGCAAGGGCGGCCCCATGCGCGAAGCCGATCTGCTGCGCGCGCTCAAGCGCCTGGGCAAACGCAGCTTTGACGGTGAAGTCGCCGCCTGGGTGCACAGCACGGCCGACCTGCCCCTGATCGACCTGCTGCAAGGCCAGGGCACCAAGCAGACGCACGACAAGGCGCCGCTGGCCCAGCAGTTGGGCCTGCGCGTGGCCGAGTCCAGTGGCAGCGTGCAGATCAAGACCGTGCTGCGCGGTGGTGCGGCCGAGGCCGCCGGCATGGCCGCGGGCGACGAGTGGCTGGGCCTGGAATTGGCGCCGGTGAGGCGCGGTGGTGCGTCCGAGGCCTGGCGCATCCACAAGCTCGACGATGTGCAGATGCTGCGCGGCCAGCGCACGCGCGTCACCGCGCTGGTTTCGCGCGACAACCGCTTGCTGAAATGCCCGCTGGACTGGCCGACTGAAAGCCAGGCCGTGAAGCTGGGTGTGGCGGATGCGGCGCGCCTGGGCGCCTGGTTGTCCGACTGAGCGCGCCGCGCCTCAGACCTTGGGCAGGCGGCCTGCCAGTTCCTCGTCGAACTGCTGCACCACCGCAGAGCCCTTGAAGCTCTTGAGCCCGTCGCGGATGCGGGGCAGCGCGGCCTGCAGGTCGGCAGGCGTCTTGCAACCCTCTGCGCGGATGGCCAGCGTCTCGCCCATGGGACCGAGCTGGTCGTTGATGAAGCGCACAACCTGTCTGCGAGCTTCGCTGAACGGCAACGTGGGGGCGGGCACAGCCGCCGCCGGTTGAGCCAGTGGCGGCAGTTGCACGGGCTGAGACGCCTCGGGCTGAAACGGCGCTGCGGCGGGCACCGCCACCGGGGCCGGCGTGGAGGTCGCAGCCACCACTTTCGGCAAACCGTCGGCACCCACGATCTCGACCCAGCCCCCGGCCATCAGCTCGTTGAGCGATTGGGTGGCCTGCTCCAGCGAACCGCTGAGTTTTTCGAACTCGGCCAGGTTGCGTTTGCCATCCACCATGATCAGCAGCGAGCGCAGGCGCGGCCCGAGACCCGCCGGTCGGGAGGTGAGCGCTTCGCGCCCTGCCGCGGTCTTGCCAAACAATGTGTTTTTGTCCATGTCTTCCCCAACTGTGGGGGGTAATGTAGGGCAGCAAACACTTGCCCGGCTAGGGGTTTCCACTTCGGCGGGTGCGTTTTGCCACACCGGCGGCGTCCGCCAGTGGGCATTCGCAACACTCAAGCCGAGCGCGAGCGCAGATCCACCACGCGTTTGGCCTTGCCCTGGCTGCGCTCCACACCGCCTTCGGGCTTGAGCTCCACCGCCACGCTGCTGCCCACATACACCTTGACTTCGTGCTGCAGTTGCTTGGCCGCGGCACGCGCCTCGATGCTCTCGGGCGAGAGCCCGGCACGTGTTTCAACCACCACCGTGAGGTTGTCCATCGGGCCTTCGCGGGTCAACACACACTGGTAGTGCGCGCTGAGTTCGGGGCGCTTGAGGATCAGCTCTTCGATCTGCGTGGGGAACACGTTGACGCCGCGCACGATCATCATGTCGTCGCTGCGGCCGGTGATTTTTTCCATGCGGCGCATGGTGCGCGCCGTGCCAGGCAGCAGGCGCGTGAGGTCGCGCGTGCGGTAGCGGATGATGGGCAGCGCCTCCTTGGTCAGGCTGGTGAAAACCAGCTCGCCCATCTCGCCATCGGCCACGGGTTCACCGGTCTCGGGATCGATGATCTCGGGGTAGAAGTGGTCCTCCCAGATGGTCGGGCCGTCCTTGGTTTCCACACACTCGTTGGCCACACCCGGCCCCATCACTTCCGACAGGCCATAGATGTCCACCGCATCAATGGCCATGCGCGCCTCGATCGCCACGCGCATGTCGTTGGTCCAGGGCTCCGCGCCGAAGATGCCGATGCGCATGCTGCTCTCGCGCGGGTCGATGCCTTGGCGCTCGAACTCGTCGGCGATGGCCAGCATGTAGCTGGGCGTGACCATGATGATGTCGGGCCGAAAGTCCTGGATCAGCTGCACCTGACGCTCGGTCTGGCCGCCGCCGAAAGGCACCACGGTGAGACCCAGTTTTTCGGCACCGTAGTGTGCGCCCAGGCCGCCGGTGAACAGGCCATAGCCATAGCTCACATGCACCAGGTCGCCCGGGCGGGCACCGCTGGCGCGGATGCTGCGCGCCACCACCGTGGCCCAGGTGTCGATGTCTTTCAGCGTGTAACCCACCACCGTGGGCTTGCCGGTGGTCCCACTGCTGGCATGGATGCGGGCGCACTGCTCACGCGGCACGGCAAACATGCCGAAGGGGTAGCTGTCGCGCAGGTCCCTCTTGGTGGTGAAGGGAAACCTCGCGAGATCGGCGAGGCTGCGGCAGTCGTCCGGGTGCACGCCCGCCGCGTCGAACTTGGCGCGGTACACGGGCGAGTTGGCATACGCGTGGCGCAACGTGGCCTGCAAGCGCTTGAGCTGCAGGGCGCGCAGTTCGTCGATGCTGGCTTTCTCGATGGGCTCCAGGGGAAAGTGCTTCATGCGTCCTCCGGGAAGACAGTGCCCTGGATGGTGGCGCTCTTGCCGCGGAACATCGCGACCACCTCACCACGCTGGTTGGTCACCCGCATGTCGTAAATGCCGTGGCGGCCGCTGAGGGTTTGCTCCACGCCGTCGCAGGTGAGCACATCACCCTCGTGCGCAGGCCGCAAAAATTCGATGCTGCAGCCCGCGGCGACCGCGTTCTTGTTGTGGCTGTTACAGGCGAATGCAAAGGTGGAATCGGCCAGTGTGAAGATGAAACCGCCGTGGCAGATCTGATGTCCGTTGAGGTGCAGCGGTTTGACTTGCATGCGCATCACCGCAAGACCGGGCTCACAGCTCAGCAGCTCCATGCCCATGGTGTCCTTGCTCGCGGTATCGACCGCGAACATGGTTTGGCCTACCCGGGTCGCTCGTTCGTGTGGGCTCATCATTCCCCCTTGAACTGCGCCGGGCGTTTTTCGCGGAACGCCATCACGCCTTCGATGTAGTCGTGGGTTTTGCCCAGCGCCGACTGTGTGTCGCGCTCCACATCCAGCTGCTGGCTCAGGGTGCGTGTGGAGGCGTCGCGCAAGAGCGCACGTGTGGCCACCAGTGCGCGGGTCGGCATGGCGGCGAGTTTGCTGGCCATGGCCAGGGAGGCGCCCACGCAGTCATCGCTCACCTCCCAGATCATTCCCCACTCCTTCGCCTGGGTGGCCGGCAGCTTGTCGCCAGTCAGGGCCAGCGCCATGGCGCGCGCCAGGCCCAGTCGCTCCACCAGGAGCCAACTTCCACCCGCGTCGGGCACGAGGCCGATCTTGCTGAAGGCCTGGATGAAGCTTGCGCCGGTGGCGGCGATCGCAATGTCGCAGCACATGGCCAGCGACGCGCCCGCGCCCGCTGCCACGCCGTTGACCGCCGCAATGGTGGGCATGCGCAGGCCTTGCAGGCGCCGCGCGGTGGGGTTGAAGGCCTGCTCGATCACCGGGCCGGGGTCGGCGCGCTGCACCAGGTCGGGACCGGGCTCAAAATCGAACTCGGCCAGGTCGGCCCCGGCGCAGAAACCGCGCCCGGCGCCGGTGATCACCAGAGCGCGCACCACCGGGTTGGCTTCTGCACGGTCCAGCGCGGCCCACAGGTCGTGGTGCATCTGGCGCGTGAAGCTGTTGAGCGCATCGGGTCGGTTGAGCGTGACCAGGGCCACGGCCCCGCGCTCTTCATACAAGACGGTGGCTTCTGACATGGCGGTGGGTCTCCTCGGCTGGCGGTGGGTGTTCGGTGGATGGCTCGGCGGTGCAATTTACCATTCGCCAACCAATCGGTCGGTGAATGTTTTCCCTCGGTACCCCACCGCTATAGTGGACAGCTTTCCAGCCCCCACCGACACCCGAGGAGACCCCATGACCCCCACCACAGCGCCCGAATGCATCACCGTCCGTACCGAAGGCCGTGTCGGCATCGTCACTCTCAACCGCCCCAAACAACTCAACGCCCTGAACAACCAGCTGATGGACGAGCTAGGCGCCGCACTCAAGGCCTTCGATGCCGATGACGACATCGGCTGCATGATCCTGACCGGCAGCGAGAAGGCGTTTGCCGCCGGAGCCGACATCGGTGCCATGGCCAGCTACACCTTTGCCGACGTCTACAAGGGCGACTACATCACGCGCAACTGGGAAACCATCCGCAGCATCCGCAAGCCCGTGATCGGCGCGGTGAGCGGCTTCGCCCTCGGTGGTGGCTGCGAGCTGGCAATGATGTGCGACTTCATCATCGCCGCCGACAACGCAAAGTTCGGCCAGCCCGAGATCAAGCTGGGCATCATTCCTGGCGCCGGCGGCACGCAGCGCCTGCCGCGCGCGGTCGGCAAATCCAAGGCCATGGACATGGTGCTCACCGCCCGCATGATGGACGCCACCGAGGCCGAACGTGCGGGCCTGGTGAGCCGCGTGGTGCCGCTGGAGAAGTTGATGGACGAAGCCCTGGGCGCTGCGCTCATCATTTGCGGTTTCTCGCTGCCCAGCGTGATGGCGGCCAAGGAGTCGGTCAACCGCGCGTTCGAGGGCTCGTTGTCCGATGGCGTGATGTTCGAGCGCCGCATCTTCCACGCGCTGTTCGCCACCGCGGACCAGAAGGAAGGCATGGACGCGTTTGTGAACAAGCGCAAGGCCGAGTTCAAGCACCAGTAATGGCGCAGCGCGGCGGTGGGGAAGCACATGCTGTAACACGGCGAAACTTGCACAGGCGTATAACCATTGGCACACAGCAGTACACCGAAAGGCAACAAGTCGGGGCTGCGTGGGCATGCCATTGGCATGCATCTCTTTCACAACACAGGAAATCCCCATGACCACCCGCCGACTCTTTTTGATGATGGTGCCCGTGACTGGCGCCGCATTCGCCGCCGCTTGCTCCAAACAGGAAGAACCCGCTGCAGCCGCTCCGGCCCCAGCGCCCGCTCCTGCTCCGGCCGAACCTCCCGCCGCTGCCGCGCCCGCGCCAGCCGCCCCCGAGGCAGCGCCGGCAGCTGCCGGCCCGATGGTTGAAGCCACCGATCCCACCGCCGTTGCACTGGGCTACGTGGCTGTTGCGGCCAACGCCGACAAGGCGAAATACCCCAATTTTGTGGACGGCAGCAACTGCGCCAACTGCGCGCTGTACCAAGGCGCAGCTGGCTCTGAAGCCGGCCCTTGCCCATTGTTTGCAGGCAAGCAGGTGGCCGCAGCCGGCTGGTGCGCATCATGGGTCAAGAAGACAACCTGAGCGACCTGTTTGCGGCCCGGCAGCGTCCAGGCCGGGCTTTGATTTGAGCTACAATCCCGCCTCGTTGGTGATATAGCTCAGTTGGTTAGAGCGCAGCATTCATAATGCTGATGTCGGTGGTTCAAGTCCACCTATCACCACCAACATTCAAGAAGCGGGCTCTGGCAACAGAGCCCGCTTTTTTCATGGCGCACGCCGTTGCGGCCCTCACAGACGGATCTCCATGGCCATCAAGTCCACCATCTTCAAGGCGAACCTGCAGATCGCCGACATCGATCACAGCTACTACGCCGACCACGCACTCACGCTGGCCCGCCACCCCAGCGAGACTGACGAACGCATGATGGTGCGCCTGGTGGCGCTGGCCATTCACGCCCACGAATTGCAGGACACCTGCCGCGGTGACGGCACGTTGGCCTTCGGCACTGGCCTGTCCGATCCGGACGACCCGGACGTCTCGCTCACCGATTTCACCGGTCGCAAGCGCCTGTGGATCGAGGTCGGCCAGCCCGAAGACAAGCCCCTGGCCAAAGCCTGCAGCAAGGCCGACGCGGTGGTGCTCTACGCGTTTGGCAGCGCAGCCGATGTGTGGTGGCGCGGCATCCAGACCAAGCTCACGCGGCTGGACCGGCTGCAGGTCTGGCGCCTGCCGACCGAGGTGGCGCCCGCCCTGGCCCAGATGGCCGAACGCAGCATGCAGCTGCAGGCCACCGTGCAGGAGGGTGTGCTCACGCTCTCCGGCGAACGCGGCAGCGTGGCGGTGGAGCCGATCCGCTGGAAGTGAAGCACGAGACGTGAGGTGTGGGTCGATCAGCTGTCACTGCGCCGGTGCTCGACCCAGATGAGTTCGTTCGTCTTCACGCCCAGTCGCGCGGCCTGGGCCACGAGCTGCTCGCGTACACCCGGCGGCAGTTGTTTGTCGCGCGCCAGGATCCACAGATAGTCCGTGTTGGGGCCGATCACCATGGCCCAGCGGTAGCCGGGGTCGAGTGCGATCACGTGGTAACCGCCATAGAACGGCCCGAAGAACGAGACCTTGAGCGAGGCGGTGTTGGTGTCGCCGGTGAACAGGGCCTTGCCCACCGCCTCTTTCCATTCGCCCTTTTCGGTGTTGAACCCACGGTTGATCACGGCCACGCTGCCATCGGCCTCGAGCCGGTAGGTGGCGTTCACGTCGCTCAGGCCGCGCTCGAAGCTGTGGTCCAGCCGGGCGATCTCGAACCACTGGCCGGCGTAGCGCTTCACGTCAAAGGGGCTCACCACGGTCACGCCGTCGGGCGGCGAAGTGCACGCATTGAGCAAGGGAAGGATGGCCAGGCACAAGACCAGTACAGTGCGCGACCACCAGCGGTGCACAGGGAGGGGAGATGCAGGGCGCATGAGGGGCTTCTCGCAGGTTCGTGGACAAGTTTCATTGTGCGCCGTACATTGAAGCGCAGCTCCTCACGGGGCCAATGCCCCACTCTTCTCAACCGGCCCGATCACCATGTCGATGTTCAACCAGCTCCCCGGGTTCGTGCGCACACCCGCCGGGCTGGAGCGCGTGATCCTGCGCCGCATGCCCAAGGCCTTTCTGCTGAGCGCCCTGCTGCCGGCGCTGGCCGCGCTGTCGGCCCGCTGGTTCGACTGGAGCGGCAGCGAGGCCGCGGTGGCCGCGAGCATCCAGATGGTGGACTTCGTGGCGATCGGCGTGGTGCTGCTGCTCTGGACCCTGCTGCTCACCCTGGCCATCGGCGCTTTCATCGTCATGGTGATGAAAGGCCCGGCTTATGTCGCCGATGGCTATCCGCTGGTGGAGTCGGACCGGCCGCTGGACGGCCCGCGCCGGCCGTGAAGGGTCTTCGGCGGCAAGGGGCGTGAGACAATCGCGTCCTCCTGCCCAACGGCCTTCGTGACCGTTTCGGCCCCTCCCCACAGCCTCTGGACACACACCATGAACCGCTGCCCACCCTCCATCCGTTCCGGCCTGCTCACAGCGCTGCTGATCGCCCTGCCCTTCACCGCCCAGGCCCAGTCGGGCACACGCGACTTCCCCGCCAAGGCCCTGCGCGGCACCCTGGTGGTGGTGCAGCCGCCGAACGTGACCATGGACGACCGTGCCACGCGGCTGTCGCCCGGCGCGCGCATTTACAACACCAACAACTCGCTGGTGATGTCCGCTTCGCTGCTGAACAAGGAGGTGGTGGTGAACTACACGCTGGACCTGCGCGACCAGATCCAGAACGTGTGGATCCTCACCGAGGCCGAGGCCAAGGAAAAACGCGCCGGCTTCGGCGTGCAACGCAACTTCGTGTTCGAGTCGCTGCAGCCCAAGCCGGCCGCCAGCACCAACTGAAGCGCCCACCACCGCGCGCCGGCATGGCCGGCGGTGGTCACCCCGTTTCTCTCTGCGCCCGGCGCGGGCACCGCCTTTGTGAAGCCGGTGCCACAGGAGCTTTCCATGAGCAAAAAAGTTTTTATCAAGACCTTCGGCTGCCAGATGAACGAGTACGACTCGGACAAGATGGCCGATGTGATGCACGCCGCGCAAGGCTATGAGCCCACGCAGGACGTGGAAGAGGCCGACCTGATCCTCTTCAACACCTGCTCGGTGCGCGAGAAGGCCCAGGAAAAGGTGTTCAGCGACCTCGGGCGCGTGAAGCACCTGAAAGACAAGGGCGTGCTGATCGGCGTGGGCGGCTGCGTGGCCAGCCAGGAGGGTGCCGACATCATCAAGCGCGCTCCGTATGTGGACGTGGTGTTCGGCCCGCAGACGCTGCACCGCCTGCCCGAGCTGCTGAACCGGCGCGCGCGCCTGGCCGTGCCGCAAGTCGACATCAGCTTCCCCGAGATCGAGAAGTTCGACCACCTGCCGCCGGCCAAGGTGGACGGTGGTGCGGCCTACGTGAGCATCATGGAAGGCTGCTCCAAATACTGCAGCTACTGCGTGGTGCCCTACACCCGGGGCGAAGAGGTCAGCCGCCCGTTTGATGACGTGCTGGTGGAAGTGGCGGGTCTGGCCGACCAGGGCGTGAAAGAGGTGACGCTGCTCGGCCAGAACGTGAACGCCTACCGCGGCACCATGGGTGACAGCGGAGAGATCGCAGACTTCGCGCTGCTGCTCGAGTACGTGGCCGACATCCCCGGCATCGAGCGCCTGCGCTTCACCACCAGCCACCCCAACGAGTTCACGCCGCGCCTGATCGAGGCCTATGCCAAGATCCCCAAGCTGGTGAACCACCTGCACCTGCCGGTGCAGCACGGCAGCGACCGCATCCTCATGGCCATGAAGCGCGGCTACACCGCCATGGAGTTCAAGAGCACGGTGCGCAAGCTGCGCGCGATCCGCCCCGAACTGGTGATGAGCAGCGACTTCATCGTCGGCTTTCCCGGTGAGACCGACGAGGACTTCGACAAGATGATGAAGCTCATCACCGATGTGGGCTTCGACACCAGCTTCAGCTTCATTTTCAGCCCGCGCCCGGGCACACCCGCCGCCAATCTGGTGGACGACACGCCGTACGCCGTGAAACTCAAGCGGCTGCAGCACCTGCAGGCCACGATCGAAGAGAACGTGCGCCGCATCAGCGCCAGCCGCGAAGGCACGGTGCAGCGCATCCTGGTCGAAGGCGCGTCGCGCCGCTCCAGCACCGAGGTGCCCGAGCTCATGGGCCGAACCGAGTGCAACCGCATCGTCAACTTCCCCGGTGGCCCGCTGGCCGAGCGTCTGGTGGGCCAGATGGTCGACGTGCGCATCACCGAAGCGCGGCCGCATTCGCTGCGTGCCGAGGTGCTGACCCACGAGTCCGCGCTGGGCGCCTGAGACCACCCACTTCTGTGAAATCGCTGCGTTTTTCGTTCCCCCAGCTGCTGCTGGTGGCGTTCCTGCTGATCGGGCTGCTGCTGGGCGCGGCCGCCCTGCGCGCGCTGTTTTCGCTGGAGGCCCTGATGACCCAGAGCCGCGAGAGCGCAGCCCAGGCGATTGCGCTGTCGACAGCGGCGCAGTCCTTGTCCGAGCGCAGCCTCACCATGGAGCGCGCGGCGCGCCAGTCGCTCGTGTTGCGGGACAACCAACTGCGCCAGCGCTTCACCGAAGCCGCCGGCAACGCGCGCGACATCCTGAAAAGGCTGGAAGACAACGAACTCCCACCCGAGTTCGCCTTCAACTGGCTGCAGCAGCTGACCGTGATCACCGAACTGCTCGACGGTCCCGCCGAGACAGCGCTGGACCGCGAACGCGAAGTGGCGCGCGCCTTCCGCGAGATCGACGGCCACAGCGCATCGATCGCGCAGAAGGTGCAGTCCATCATCGGCACGCGCAACGAAACCCTGCAGGCCCGTTTCGAGACCAGCCGCCAGGAACTCACGCAGCAGGTGCTGGGCTCGATTTTTGTGGCCGCGGTGATGGCGCTGGGTTTCGGCGTGTGGCTGGCGCGCCCGTTCAAGCGCATCGAACGAGCCATTCAGGGACTGGGTGAAAACCGGCTCGATGTGCCGATCGACATCGCAGGCCCGGCCGACGTGCGCCGCGTGAGCCAGCAGCTGGACTGGCTGCGGCTGCGCCTGACGGAGCTGGACGCCGACAAGGCGCGTTTCCTGCGTCACATCTCGCACGAACTCAAGACGCCGCTGGCCTCGCTGCACGAAGGTGTGGCAGTGCTGGGTGACGGTGTGGCCGGCCCGCTCAACCCCAACCAGGCCGAGGTGGTCAACATCCTGCAGCACAACACTCTGATGCTGCAGCACCAGATCGAGGCGCTGCTGCGCTTCAACGCCGCGGCGTTCGAGGCGCGCCAGCTCAAGCGCGAGCAGACCGACCTCATGGCCGTGGTGGAAGACCAGATCGACGCCCAGCGCCTGCACTGGCAAGGCCTGGGTCTGACGGTGCGGGCCGAAGGCGTTTCTGTGAACCTTCCGATCGACCGGGAGAAGATCGCTTCCGCCGTGGGCAACCTGCTGTCCAACGCCATCCGGTTCTCGCCACAGGGCGGCGTGATCCGCCTGGTGCTGCTGGACCTGCCGGGACGCGCGAGCCTGGACATCATCGACCAGGGCCCCGGCGTGGCAGAGACCGACCGCGACCGCATCTTTGAACCTTTCTACCGCGGTGAACGACAGCCCCAGGGCGCCGTGCGCGGCACCGGTATCGGCCTGTCCATCGTGCACGAGTACATTGTTGCCCACGGCGGCCGCATCGAACTGTTGCCCCAGCGCCAAGGCGCCCATTTCCGTATCGAGCTTCCCCATGCGAACTAGTCTTTCTGCTGCTGCGGCGGCGCTCCTGGTGTGCGCCTGCGGCTCCACGCCACCGCCGCCCGCCGAGGCGTCCGTGACCACCGTGATCACCACGCCTGCACAAGCCCCGGCGCCCCAGATCCTGGTGATCACACCGGTGCAGGCGCCCGCGGTTGCGCCGCCCGAACCCCTGAACACGCAGGCGCCTGCGCTGCCCGATGTGGTCACGGCCCTGCTCACGTACTCGGAACGCGTGCGCCAGCTCAGCCCCGGCGACCTCGCCGCCGAACTCGCGGTGCAGGGCGACCCGGGCAACGCGCCGCTGCGCCAGATGCAGCTGGCCCTGGCGTTGATGCACAGCCCGCAGGCGGTGGACACGGCGCGCGCGCTGGGCCAGCTGCAGCGGGTGGTGGGCAGCACCGCACCCGAGGCCACGCCCCTCAAACCCCTGGCGCGTTTGTTGGGTTACCAGCTGATGGAGCAGCGCCGGCTCGAAGACAGCCTGGAGCGCCAGAGCCAGCAACTGCGCGAGAACCAGCGCCGCATCGACCAGCTCAACGATCGGCTGGAGGCCATGCGCGCGATTGAACGCAGCCTGACCACCCGGCCGCCGACGGCTCCCAATGGCGGCCGGACACCTCCATGAACACCGCTTCGCCACGCGCGCGCCTGCTGGTCGTTGACGACGACGCCGACATGCTGCGCCTGCTGGCGATGCGCCTGGGCTCGGCGGGTTACCACGTCACCTCGGTCGGCTCGGCCGAAGCCGCGCTCAGCCAGCTCGACATCGAGCGGCCCCAGCTCGTGCTCTCCGACGTGCGCCTGCCCGGCAAAGACGGCCTGGCCCTGTTCGACGAGATCCGCAAGCGCCACCCTTCGCTCCCCGTGATCCTGCTGACCGCGCACGGCACCATTCCCGACGCGGTGGAGGCCACGGCGCGCGGCGTCTTCACCTACCTCACCAAACCCTACGACGCCAAGGAGCTGCTGGAGAAGATCGCCCAGGCCCTGGCGCTGGGTGCCCCGGCCAGCAACAACGCGCGGGTGGACGAAGCCTGGCGCAGCGAGATCGTGAGCCGCTCCAACCGGATGGCCGACCTGCTGGCCGAGGCGCGCATGGTCGCGCAAAGCGACGCCAGCGTCCTGCTGCGCGGCGACTCGGGCACGGGCAAGGAAATGCTGGCGCGCGCCATCCACAAGGCCAGCGCGCGCGCAGGCAAACCCTTCATCGCGGTGAACTGCGGCGCCATCCCCGAGGCCTTGCTCGAGTCCGAACTCTTCGGCCACATGAAGGGCGCCTTCACCGACGCCGTGGCCAACCACAAAGGTCTGTTTCAGGCAGCCGACGGCGGCACGCTGTTGCTCGACGAGATCGGGGACATGCCGCCCGCCCTGCAGGTCAAGCTGCTGCGCGTGCTGCAGGAGCGCGCGGTGCGCCCGCTGGGCTCGAGCCAGTCGCTGCCGGTGGACGTGCGCATCATCTCGGCCACGCACCGCGACCTCGAAGAGGCCATGGCCACGGCGCAGTTCCGCGAAGACCTGTATTACCGCCTCAACGTGGTCACGCTGACCCTGCCCACATTGGCCGAGCGGCGCGAAGACATTCCGCTGCTGGCCAACCATTTCCTGGCCAAACTGGCCGCCAAGTACGGCAAACGCAGCTCGGGCTTCGCGCCCGAGGCGCTCAAGGCGCTGACCATGTCGGCGTGGCCGGGCAATGTGCGCCAGCTCTACAACGTGGTCGAGCAGGTCTGCGCCCTGTCCACCACGCCGCTGGTGTCGCTGGCGCTGGTGCAGCGCGCGCTGCGCACGCCCTCGGTGGAGGTGCTGAGCTTTGCCGACGCCAAGCAGCGCTTCGAGCGCGAGTACCTGGTGGGCCTGCTCAAGATGACCGACGGCAACGTGGCCGACGCGGCCCGACTGGCGCAACGCAACCGCACCGAGTTCTACCGGTTGCTGCAAAAGCACGCGCTGACACCCGGCCTGTTCAAGAGCGACGCCACGCCGGGTTCTTCGGGTATTCCCGGAGATGCTGTCGCCGATGAGTGACAGCCTGATTCCCTTGATTTCATTGGATTTTTTGTACAACGCGGCACCCGATGTCGCCGTTTGACGACAAAAACAGGCGTTTGAAGCCCTGGCCGGCGCCTCTTGCTGGTCAGCAGAAGAGGTTTTCCCTCCAAGCCTTTGATTCAGCTGGGTTTTTTCAACCTGGCACAGGGTTTGCCCACTACAAGGCATGTCCCTCACCATCCGCCCCTTTTCAGCCGCCCGGTGCACCCGCACCCTGGTGCTGCTGGGCGCCCTGTTTTCCCTGCTTTGCGGGGCGTCAGCCCAGGCCCAACGCTTCGACTGGGATGGCCTGACCCAGCTGGCGCAAAGCCGCTCCGCCGAGCCTTATCAAGCAAACAGCGACAAGCTGCCCGCCGAGCTGGCCAGCATCACCTACGACCAGCTGCGCGACATCCGTTTCAAACCCGAGCAGTCGCTGTGGCGCACCGATGCCCTGCCGTTTGAGGCGCAGTTTTTCCACCTTGGCCTGTACCAGACCGAGCCGGTGCGCATCCACGAGCTGCTGTCCGATGGCCGCGTGAACCACCTGCCCTACAGCGGTGCCGACTTCAACTACGGCCAGAACAGCTTCGACCCGGTCCCCTGGGGCGACCTCGGCCACGCCGGTTTCCGCCTGCACTACCCGCTCAACGGCCAGACCTACAAGGACGAGCTGGTGGTGTTCCAGGGCGCGAGCTACTTCCGCGCACTGGGCGCTGGCCAGCAATACGGCCTGTCGGCCCGCGGCCTGGCGATCGACACCGTGGGCGGCAGCGGCGAAGAATTTCCGCGCTTCACCGAGTTCTGGCTGCAGCGCCCGGCCGGCGATGCCAGCGAGATCACCGTGTTCGCCCTGCTCGAATCGCCAAGGGCCACCGGCGCGTACCGCTTCGTGATCCGTCCCGGCCAGCAGACCACCACCACGGTCACCGCGCGCATCTTCCTGCGCCCCGGCGCCGGCCCGGTGAACACGCTGGGCATCGCACCGCTCACCAGCATGTTCCTCACGGGTGAAAACCAGCCTTCGGCCAGCGACTTCCGCCCCGAGGTGCACGACTCCGACGGTCTGATGATCGTCAGTGGCGACGGCGAATGGCTGTGGCGCCCGCTGCAGCGCCCCAAGGCCGTGACGGTCAGCTCCTTCACCATGAAGAGCCCACGCGGCTTCGGCCTGATGCAGCGCGACCGCAGCTTTGCCAGCTACGAGGACGTGGAAGCGCGCTACGAGCGCCGCCCGAGCGCCTGGGTCAAGCCGCTGGGCGACTGGGGCCCCGGCCGCGTCGAACTGGTGCAGCTGTCCGCGCCCGACGAGACGCACGACAACATCGTGGCGTACTGGGTTCCGGGCACGTTGCCCGCACCGGGTCAGCCGCTCGAAGTGGCCTACGAACTTGCCTGGCAAGGCGATGTCCAGCAGCGACCGCCGTCGAGCTGGGTCACCCAGAGCCGCCGCGGCCATGGCTACACCAGGCTCAGCGCAGAAGAACAGGGCCGCCAGCCGCAATACGTCATCGACTTCACCGGCCCCGCGCTGGACGCGCTGCCGGCCAACGCCACGGTCAAGGCCGTGGTGAGCGCCAACACCAACGGCCGCGTGATCGAGACGCTGGCCTACCCCAACCCCGCCACGCGCACCTGGCGCGTGACCTTGCGCGTCGAGCGCGTTGATGCCACCCAGCCCGTGGAATTGCGCGCCTTCCTCCAGCACAACAACGACACCGTGAGTGAAACATGGACACATCTGCTGTTACCCGAATGAACACGTCCACGAACCCCACCCCGGCCTTGCGCAGCACCCTGCGCGAGGAACGCCACCCCAACGCGGTGACGGCACCCCCGCTCAACCGCGGCTCCATGGTGCCGCGCCCGTGGCGCGGTTTCTGGAACAGCATCGGCACCGCGCTGCTGAGCCTGGCCGGCAAGGCACTGCCGCCCTACGAAGCCTCGGTGCAAGCCAGCCCGCAAGCTGCACCCGAAGCCTGGGTGACGGCAGCGAACCGCCGCCGCGCTGTGTTCATGCTGCTCACCGTGCTGAGCACGGCGTTTGCCACCAGCCTGTTCGCCACCGCCCAGCCGGAACACAACAACGCGTGGCTGCAATACGGCCAGCTCGCACTCTTCGGCCTGCTCTCGGCCTGGGTCGTGACCGGTTTTGTGACCGCACTCATGGGTTTCTGGGTCTCGCTGCGCGGTGACGCACACACGCTGTCGGCCGCTGCGGTGCAACACCACCCCATGAACCCCGACGCACGCACGGCGATCATCATGCCGATCTGCAACGAAGACGTGGCCACCGTGTTTGCCGGACTGCGCGCCACCTGCGAGTCGCTCGCAGCCACCGGCCATGCGCGCCAGTTCGACGTGTTCGTGCTCTCCGACAGCTACAACCCGGCGATCGCCGCGGCCGAAAAATCCGCCTGGGAAAACCTGCGCGCGGCCCTGGCCGCCCAGCCCGAGCTGCCACAGATCGAGGTGTACTACCGCCTGCGCACACGCCGCAGCCACCGCAAGGCCGGCAACGTGGCCGACTTCTGCCGCCGCTGGGGCAACGACTACCGCTACATGGTCGTGCTCGACGCCGACAGCGTCATGAGCGGCAGCTGCATCGTCTCCATGGTCAAGCTGATGGAAGCCAACCCCAAGGCCGGCATCGTGCAGACCGCCACCCAGGCCATCGGCCACGCCACGCTGCATGCGCGCGCGCAGCAGTTTGGATCACGCGTCACCGGCCGCCTGTTCACGCTGGGCATGCAGTTCTGGCAGCTCGGCGAGAGCCACTACTGGGGCCACAACGCCATCATCCGCGTCGAGCCGTTCATGAAACATTGCGCGCTGGCCCCCATCCAGGGCACGGGCGGCATGTCCGGCGGCATCATGTCGCACGACTTTGTGGAAGCCGCGCTGATGCGCCGTGCCGGCTACCAGGTGTGGCTGGTCTCCGACCTCACCGGCAGCTACGAACAGCAGCCGCCTGACTTGCTCAGCGAGTTGCAGCGCGACCGCCGCTGGTGCCAGGGCAACCTGCAGAACTCGCGCCTGATGGCCGAGCCCGGCATCCACCGCGTGCACCGCACCATGTTCGCCATCGGCGCCATGTCCTACCTCTCCGCCCCCTTGTGGCTGGCCTTCCTGACCATCGGCACCGCCCTGTGGGCCGCCAACTCCAGCGCGATCCCGAGCTGGCAGGCTGTGCCCGAAGAGCTGCGCGCGCTGTGGATGTGGACGTTGACCATGCTGTTCATGCCCCGTGTGCTGGGTCTGATGGCGGTGTTCATGAAGGGTGAACAGAAGTCGTTCGGCGGCACCGCTGCACTGCTGGTCAGCTCCGTGGCTGAAACCGTGATGGCCCTGCTGCAGGCCCCCATCCGCATGCTGGCGCACTCGCTGTTCGTGCTGGTGGCCATCACCGGTCTCAAGCTGGAATGGAAGTCGCCCCCGCGGGAAGCCGTTGGCGTGACCTGGCGCGATGCCCTGGCGCGGCTGGCCCCCATGACGGTGGTGATCGGCCTGCTGGGTCTGGGTGTGGCGGCGATCAACGCCAACGCGCTGATCTGGCTTGCCCCGGTTGCGCTGCCCCTGCTGCTGGCTGTGCCCATGACCGTGGCCACCAGCCACGTGGACCTGGGCGCATGGATGCGCTCGCGCGGTGTGCTGCTGATTCCCGAAGAGTCGTGGTCGCCGGCCGTGCTGCGCCGCGCGTGGCGCCATGCCAGCCGCTTCACACTGGCACAGGCCGTCTGAGGATTGCTCAGCACGCTCTCTGCCAACGCGCCGCTTCTGCGGCGCGTTGTCGTTTCAGGACCCGTTGTGTCGCACGCGCATGCCCTGCCACCAGCCTCCCATCTGGTTCACGACCAGGCCCAGGAGGACCAGTCCCGTGCCCAGCCACTGCTGGAGCAACGGCAGTTCATCGAAGAACATCCAGGCCGACCACAAGCCCACCACCGGCACCAGCAGCGAAAACGGCGTGACACGTCCGGCCGGATGTCGCTTGAGCAGGCGCGTCCAGAGGCTGTAGGCCAGCAGCGTGGCCAGCCATGCGAGGAACAGCACGGCCAGGAAGGCCTGCAGGTTCATGCCGGCCACCTGCTTCAGCACGGTCTGAGGCCCGTCCATCCACAGTGCCAGCGCCACGAACGGCACGATGGGAAACACGCTGCTCCAGACAATGAAGGGGAACGGGTCGTAGTCGGCCACGCGGCTGGCCAGGCGGGCCACCAGGTTGGACACCGCCCACATGAAGGCCGCCGAAACGGTGAGCACAAAACCGGCCAGCGTCATTTGCCCCGGGCCTTCGCCGTGCGCGGTGGCGATCAACACCAGCCCGCCCAGTGCCACCACCAGTCCCAGCCCTTGCGAGAAGCGCGCGCGCTCACCCAGCACCGGCACCGCCAGCAGCAGCGTGAAGAAGGCCTGCGTCTGCATGACCACCGAGGCCATGCCCACCGTCATGCCCAGCTGCAGGCCGAGGAACAGGAAACCGAACTGCCCCAGGCCCTGCGCCAGCCCATAGGCTGCCACATAGCGCCAGGGCAGTCTGGGAAACTTCACGAACAGCAAAAAAGGCAGGGCGGCGGCCGCAAAACGCATCGCGCCCAGCAACATGGGTCCGATGCCCTGCAGGCCGACTTTCATCACGACGAAGTTCAAGCCCCAGATCACCACCACCGCGAGCGCGCGCAGCAGGTCGCCGCGCGAGAGGGGCAACGCATTCACGGCGCGGCCCTCACGCGGCGGCCCTGCGCGGTGCGCGCCGACACGAAAGCTTCAAAGGCCTCGGCGCTGGTCTTGCGCGGGGTGTAGCCAAAGCGCTCCTTCAGCGCGGTGTTGAGCAGCACCGGGCGGTAGCGCAGGAAGTCGAGTTGCTCCGGGCCGTAACGGGTGATGCCCAGCGCCGAGCCCACGCGCAGCGCGGCGCGCAGCAGACCGGCGGGCAGCACACGCGGCTTCTTGTGCAGGCGCTCTGCGATCTCGGACAAGGTCAGCGCGCCGTCGCCCGCGAGGTTGTAGCAACCCGGCTGGCCCCGGCCGCTGACCGCGTGCAGGATGGCGCCGGTCACGTCCTCGTCCCACACGAACACAAAGGGGCTGTCGCTGCCCTGGATCATGAGGATGCGAGGCTTCTCGAACAGCGCGGTGATCTGGTTGTCCACCCGCTCGCCCAGGATGGTGCCGATGCGCAGCACGGTCTGGCGCAGTTCCGGGGCGCTGGCGCGGGTCTTGGCCAGCATCTCCTCGACCAGGCGCTTGTGGTGCGCGTAGGCGAACACCTCGTTGCCGCGCAGCGGGTGCTCCTCGGTGAGCCAGGCCGGGTTGTCGGCGTGGTAGCCGTAGGCCGCGCCGCTGCTGGAGACCACGAGGTGGTCCACCCGGTGCGCCAGGCAAGCGCGGATCACATTGCGCGTGCCGCCCACGTCCACCTCGTACTCGAAGGCGCGATTCGATCCCTTGCCCGGCGTGACGATGGAAGCCAGGTGCACCACGGTGTCGATGGCGTTCATGGCCACCGTGTCGGCCAGCGCGGGCGAGCGCACGTCCTGCGCAACGTAGACCACGCGCGGAAGGCGCCGCTCGGGGGGCACCTCGCGCACGTCCACCGCCACGATGTGCTGGATGTGCTTGTCACCCGCCAGCGCTGCGATCAGGCCGCGTCCCAGGAAGCCGTCAGCCCCCGTGACCAGCACGCGCCGGGCGGCTGGCGCTTTCTCGGCCACGGTGTTCATGCGCGAGGAACCGGGGGAACCGCCGGCACGCCGCCCTGCAGCGGCCGTTTCGACCACCAGCTCGCCAGCAACAGGCCGGCGATGATGTCCCAGAAACCCCAGACACCGGCCACCACCGCCATGCCACCCAGGCCGCCGAAGAAGCTGAAGATCAGCACCAGGCCCAGGCCGGCGTTGCGGATGCCGACCTCGATGGACAGCGCGCGGCGGTCGTAGTCGGGCAGACCCGCCACCCGTGCAATGGCATAACCGGTGCCGAACGCCAGCGCATCATGGATCACCACCGCCAGCAGCACCAGCCCCACGTAGTCGAGGAAATAGCGCCAGTTGCCGGCGATGGCACCGACGATGAAGACGATGAGCGCAATGAAGCTCAGGATACGCACCGGCTTCTTGAAGCGCGCGGTCCAGTTGGGGAAGCGGTGCGCGCACCAGAGACCCAGCACGAAGGGCACACCGATGATGAGCAGGATGTGGCCCACCATCTCCAGCGGATCCAGCGCGATGGTCTTGAGCAGCGGCGCCGCGGTGGGGTGGATGCCGCCCCAGAACGCGAAGTTCAGCGGCATGGCGACGATGGCAATTGCGTTGGACACCGCCGTCATCGACACGCTGAGCGCGACGTTGCCGTTGGCGCGGTAGGTCAGGATGTTGCTCACGTTGCCCGGCGGGCAACAGGCCACCAGGATCATGCCGAGTGCGATGCTCGGCCCGGGCTGCAGCAGCAGCGTGAGCGCGAAGGTGATGGCAGGCAGCGCGATGAACTGCGCCACGATACCCACGGCGAACGCCACCGGCATGCGCAGCACGCGGCGGAAGTCATCGATGCGAGTGTCCAGCGCGATGCCGTACATCAGGAAGGCGAGCACGCCGTTGAGCACGGCCAGCGAGGCCGGGTTGAAGTTCAGCCGGATTTCGTCCACGGGCAGCATGTTGGTCTCCTCTTGTTGTTGTGGCGTGGCGCTCAGGCCAGCGCTGCAGCGGCCTGACGCACTGCGCTGCGGTAGGCGTCCTTGTTCACGTAATACGCCATGCGCTCAAGTTGCAGGTATTTGTAGCCACCCGACAGGTCCGGCGGCGGGCCGCCCTTGGCGGTTTTGAGCGCGGTGGCACTGGCCCGCCCCTCGTCCAATCCCTTGAAATAGCGCGCCACCAGCTCGGCCTGCTCATAGCGGCCCTGCCAGCCCAGGCCGCTGGCCTCGACCATGCCGAGCACGGCGAGGCGGTCGAAGCGCGGCGCGAAGATGTTGAGGTAGAGCCGGGGCGCCATGCCTTGCCAGTTGAGCAGGGCATGGTCGAGAAACGGGTAGTGCAGCTTGTAGCCGGTGGCCGCGAGCACCAGGTCGTAGTCGCCACGGCTGCCGTCCTTGAAATGCACGGTGTGGCCGTCGAAGCGGGCAATGTCGGCGCGCACCCCCACGTCGCCATGCCCGATGTGGTACAGGATGAGCGAGTTCACCACCGGGTGCGACTCGTACATCTTGTAGGCCGGCTTGGGAAAGCCGAAGCGCACCGGGTCGCCGGTGAACCACTTCAGTATGGTGCTGTCGATCTTTTGCTTGAGCCAGGGCGGCAGCGTGATCTTGCCGCCGATCGAATCGGCCGGTTTGCCGAACACGTACTTGGGCACGAAGTAGTAACCGCGACGCACCGAGATGTCCACGCTGCTCGCCTGGTGCACCGCGTCCACCGCGATGTCGCAGCCGGAGTTGCCGGCACCCACGATGAGCACGCGCTTGTACTTGAACAGGTCGGCGCTCTTGTAGGCCGAGGTGTGCAGCAGTTCGCCGGCGAAGCGGCCCTCGAAGGCCGGCATGTTGGGCTCGGCCAGCGTGCCGTTGGCCACGACCACGCCCTTGTAGTCGGCCCAGGTTTGCTGTCCGTTTGCGTCTTCGGTGGTCACGCGCCACAGCGTGTCGGGCGCGTCGCTCACCGGCTCGACCCGGAGCACGCGCACACCGAAGCGGTAGTGCTCGCGCAGCTTGAAGTGGTCTGCAAATGCCTGGAAGTAGTCCAGCAACTCGCGGTGGCTCGGGTAGTCGGCCACGCGCTCGGGCATGGGGAATTCGCTGAACTCCGTCATGCGTTTGCTTGAGATCAGGTGCGCCGACTGGTACACGGTGGAACGCGGGTTGTGGATGTTCCACAGGCCGCCCACGTCGGTGTGCGCCTCGAAGCCCTGGAAGGCAATGCCGTGTTTCTGCAGACAGCGTGCGCCCGCGAGGCCCGACGGGCCGGCGCCGATGAGGGCAATCTGCTGTTCGGTGGGAGTGGTCATTTCAAGCCTGGAATATCTGTTGAACCCGGCTCCCCGGCGCGAGGCTTGCGCGGTTGGCCGAGCAGGATGCGGTCGTGCAGCCGTGCAGGCAGCAAGTTGAGCGTTCGGGAAAGCCAGCCGATGCGCCGCGGCAACACGATGTGTTCGTTGCCTGCGGCCACGCCTGCAAGCAGGCGCCGTGCGGCCTCGTCGGCCTCCATCAGGCCGGGCATGGCAAAGCGGTTGCCGGTCGTGAGCGCGGTGCGCATGTAGCCCGGGCTGATGGTGTGCACCGTGATGGCGGTGGGCCGCAGCTCGGCGCGCAGGCTCTGCAGGTAGGCGATGAGGCCGGCCTTGCTCGCGCAGTACGCGCCGTTGCCCGGCATGCCGCGCCAGCCCGCCAGACTCGCCACGCCCACCAAGGCGCCGCGCTGGCCACTGGCGCGCATGGCTTCCAGGAAGGGCTGAAAGCTGGTGGCCACACCGAGCAGGTTGATCTCCAGCATGCGGCGCATCACGGCGAGGTCGCTCGCCTGCACGGTGTCGAAGCCGCCGGCCACACCCGCGTTGGCGATCACGAGGTCGGGCACGCCGAAGCGCTCCATCCAGTCAGCGGCCATGGCCTGCAGGGCGGTGGTGTCCGACACGTCGGGCTGGTAGACGGCACAGCGCTCAGGCGCCAGCGCGGCCAGTGCGTCGAGCGCGGGCCGCTGCAAGCCCACCAGCGCCACGCGTGCACCAGCGCCAATGAGCTCGCGCGCCAGCGCCTGGCCCAGGCCGCCGCAGGCGCCCGTGACCACGGCGTTGTGAAAAATGGAAGGCGTCAAACCCCGGTCTCCTCGTTCTTGTGTTGTCCGCGCACTGTAGGCGGCACTAGAATGAATCTCGAAATAATTGCACGAATCGTCTCATTTTTCGAGATATGAACACCACCTCTTCGGTCGACGGCGAGAGCAGCCCTGGCTTGCGCCTCATGGAGCTGCTGGATCTGCTGGTGCGCCAGGAGACGCCGCAGGCACTGCCCGACGTGGTGGGCCTGACCGGTTGGCCCAAGCCCACGGTGCACCGCATGCTGGCGCAGCTGGAGGCCGGTGGCTGGCTGGTGCGCGAGCCCGATGGCCGTCACTTTGTTTTTGCGCCCAGGCTGCTGCGGCTGTCCGAGGCGGCGCTGAGCAGCAGCGCGCTGCAGGGCGTGCGCCACGCGGTGCTGCGCCAGCTGGTGAGCGAGGTCGGCGAGAGCTGCAACCTGACCGCGATGTCGGGCGCCGACGTGGTTTACCTGGACCGTGTGGAGTCCGCTTTTCCGCTGCGACTGGAACTGCGCCCGGGCACCCGGGTGCCGGTGCACTGTTCGGCCAGTGGCAAGCTGTTTCTGGCCTGGATGGGCGCACGACAGCGCCGCACCTTGCTCGACGGCCTGCCCCTCACGCGCTACACCGCCAGCACCTTGACCGATCGCGCTTCGCTGGAGGCAGAACTGGAGGCGATCCGCCGCGACGGTCATGCAGTGGACGCCGAGGAGTTCGTGGAAGGACTGGTGTGCGTCGCGGTGCCGGTGGCCGCGCCGGGGCAGCGCACAGTGCGTTGCGCGCTGGCCTTGCAGGCGCCGGCGGCGCGCATGACGCTGGCCCAAGCCAGGCTGCAGTTGCCGCGCCTGCAAGTCGCCGCGCTGGCGCTGGCGCGCACCCTGGGTTGAGCCCGCCCCCGCTTCAGTGCAGCGTGTTCAGCTCATGCCGGGCAGTTTGGGCATGCCCTTCATGCCCCCCATGCGCTTCATCATCTTCATCATCCCGCCGCCCTTCATCTTCTTCATCATGTCCTGCATCTGCTCGAACTCCTTGAGCAGGCGGTTGACCTCCTGCACCTGCACACCCGCACCCGCTGCGATGCGGCGCTTGCGCGTGGCCTTGATGATCTCGGGCTTGCGGCGCTCCTTGAGCGTCATGCTGCAGATGATCCCTTCCTTGCGCACGATATCCTTCTCGGCGCGGCCCATGTCCACCTGACCGGCCTTGGCGGCCATCGCACTGGGCAGCTTGTCCATGAGGCTGGAGAGGCCGCCCATCTGCTTCATCTGGCGAATCTGGTCGAGGAAATCGTTGAGGTCGAAGCCCTCGCCGCTCTTGACCTTGGCCGCAAGCTTTTGCGCTGCTGCCATGTCCACCCCGGCGGTGACCTGCTCGACCAGCGCCAGGATGTCGCCCATGCCCAGGATGCGCTGCGCGTGGCGCTCGGCATCGAACACCTCCAGACCGTCCAGCTTCTCCGACACACCAGCGAACTTGATCGGCGCGCCCGTGATCTGTCGCACCGAGAGCGCCGCGCCACCGCGCGAGTCGCCGTCGAGCTTGGTCAGGATGATGCCGGTCAGCGGCAGCGCGTCCTTGAAGGCCTTGGCGGTGTTGATCGCGTCCTGGCCCTGCATGGCGTCCACCACGAACAGCGTTTCCACCGGCTTGAGCACGGCGTGCAGCTCCTGGATCTCGCGCATCAGCGCTTCGTCGATGGCCAGGCGGCCAGCGGTGTCGACCAGCAGCACATCAAAGTAGTGCCTGCGCGCGTAGTCGATGGCCGCACGCGCGATGTCCACCGGCTTCTGGTCGGGCGTGCTCGGGAACCACTCCGCGCCGGCCTGCGCGGTCACGGTCTTGAGCTGTTCGATGGCGGCCGGGCGGTAGACGTCGCCCGAGACCGTGAGCACTTTTTTCTTGCGCTTCTCGATCAGGTGTTTGGCCAGTTTCGCGGTGGTGGTGGTCTTGCCCGCGCCTTGCAGGCCGGCCATGAGGATCACCGCCGGCGGCTGCGCCGCGAGGTTGATGTCCGCCACGCCGTCGCCCATGGTCAGCGCGAGTTCGCGGTTGACGATGCCCACCAGCGCCTGACCCGGTGTGAGCGAACCCACCACCTCCTGGCCCAGCGCCTTGTCTTTGACGCGCGCGATGAAATCGCGCACGACGGCCAGGGCCACATCGGCCTCCAGCAGGGCCATGCGCACCTCGCGCAGCATGTCGGTGACGTTGGTCTCGGTGATGCGGGCCTGGCCGCGCATTTCCTTGACGATGCGTGAGAGTCGGTCGGAAAGGGCTGATGCCATGCTGCGCTCGGGTGGAGGGAGATGAACCCGCAGGCTGCTGAGTTTGCGCCGGCTGGGGTGGGTGTCGGGCCATTGGCCGGGCTTCCGGCGGCTGGCAACGGTCAAGGCCGTTAAACTCCGCCCATGATTTTAGCCGCGCCCACCCCCACCCTGCTGCGCGCGCCACATCCCGCATGAACCTGCTGCCCTCGCTTGCAACCAACCTGCCCGCGGTGGTGCTCTCGGGCCTGGCGGCTCTGGCCTACGCCGTGCTGGCCTGGGTCCATCCGCGCGCATCGGCCATGCAGAGCCGGGCCTTGCTCACAGTGGCCTGGCTGTTGCACCTGGGTGTGCTGGTGTTCGGCCTGTTCGAACAACCCGCACGGTTCGGTTTCGCGCCCTCGCTGTCGGTCACGGTCTGGCTGGTGCTCACCGTCTACATGATCGAGAGCCGCCTGTACCCGCAACTGCGCGAACGCTGGCGGTTTGCCTTTCTCGGCGCGGCGGTGGTGCTGCTGGCCCTGGTGTTTCCCGGCACGCCCTACCCCGCCTTGCGTTCGAACTGGATGCCCCTGCATTGGGCACTGGGCATCGCGTCATACGGCCTGATCGCGGTTGCCGTCGGCCATGCGTGGTTGATGCAGCGGGCCGAGAAGGCCATGCGCCTGGGCACCTCGGCCGACACCGCGATGCCGCTGCTCACGCTGGAGCGGCTCACCTTCCGCTTCGTGGCCGCCGGGTTTGTGCTGCTCACGGCCACGCTTCTGGCCGGCTGGTATTTCTCCGAACTGCTCAACCACCGCTGGGTGTGGGACCACAAGTCGGCCTTCTCGGTGCTCTCGTGGATCACCATGGGAGTGCTGCTCTGGGGGCGCTGGCGCCTGGGCTGGCGCGGCCGGTTTGCCGCGCGCATGCTCTATCTGGGCGCCGGGCTGCTGCTGCTGGGTTATGCCGGTTCCCGCTTTGTGCTTGAAGTGCTGCTGCAGCGCAGCTGAACGAACGCCTCCATGAAATACCTGCTCGTTCTGGCCGTGGTGATGGTGGCCTTTTATGTGTGGCGCCACAACCGCATCGCCGACCGATCGCAGTCCCGCCCGCCGCCACCACCACCTGCCTCGCCTTTGCCTGTGGTGATGGTGGCTTGCCGGCACTGCGGCACCCACCTGCCCCAGGGCGACACCGTGCAAGGGACACTGGGCCCCTACTGCAGCGCCGACCACCGCCGACTCAAGGAAGGCGGCCCGGCATGAGCGTGTCCCGCCCGGCGCTGGCCACCACACCCGATTCTCGGAACTGAGATGGCCCGGGAAGACAGCTCGCAGTTCGCCCCGTCGTGGTTTGTGGCCTACGAGACCGGCAACAACCAGGGTCGCGAGCAGCGCCTGCGCGCCTTTGTGCGCCTGTGGGTGGCTTTCATGCGCGCACGGGTGTTCATCGCCGTGGTGCTGCTGTCGCTGCAGATCTTCATGGTGGTCACCGGCACCGGCGGGCCCGACTGGCTGGTGCTGCTCGCTGCGATCCACCTCACGGCGGCCCTGGTCGTGCTCTACGCCTGGCGTCCGGTGGAGCAAGGCAAACCGATCCAGCTTCAGTGGGTGCTGACCATCGGGGTTGATGTGGTGGTGTTTGCGCTGCTGCAGTTCTTCCAGATCGGCTCCATCAACTACACGCCGCTGTTTGCCCTGCCAGTGCTGCTGGCCTCCATCCTCGGCCCGCTGATGCTCGCCCTGGCCACCGCCGCCTCCGTCACGCTGTACCTGCTGTGCGAAGCCGTGCTGAGCGCTCCCCTGTTCAGCGACATGGCCACGGCCAAACTGCTCCAGGCGGGTCTGGCCAGCACCGGCTTCTTTCTGGTGGCGGTGCTGGCCAACCAGCTGGCCATCCGGCTGGCGCGCGAAGAGGCTGTGGCTTCCAGCAGCCAGGCCGCTGCGCGAACGCAGGCGCAGGTGAACGAACTGGTGATCGAGAGCCTGAGCGTGGGTGTGCTGGTGGTCGATCCGCACGGCGTGGTGCGCAACGCCAACCCGGCCGCCCAGATCATGCTGATGGGCGAGGCCTATCCGCAGGCCGCCAAGCTGCTGCTCTCGGCCCGCCCCAGCTGGAGCCACCTGTCCGACCTGGTGACCGAGACCTTTGCACTGGGCCAGGCGCTGGAGACCGAGACCACCATCGACAACGAAGACCGGCCCAGCCAGCGACTGCACGCGCGCACGCGTCTGACCTCGCGCGGCGGGCGCAGCACCGGTCTGTGCGTGCTCTTTCTGGAAGACCTGCGCGAGGTCGAAGCCCGCGTGCGCACTGAAAAACTCGCCTCCATGGGCCGCATGTCCGCGGCGGTGGCGCACGAAATCCGCAACCCGCTCTCGGCCATCACGCAGGCCAATGCCCTGCTCGACGAAGAGGTCAAAGACCCCGCACAGAAGCGGCTCACCCACATGATCGAGCAGAACGCGCAGCGGCTTTCGCGCATCGTGGACGACATCCTGAACGTGGCGCGCGCGCAGCCCGTGCGAGGCGACGGCACCACACCCAGCCTGCCGCTGGACGCCATGGTGCGCCAGATCACGCTGGACTGGTTGCGCCAGAACCCGGCCAAGGGCGTGCTGGGCGTGCACCTGCACGCGCCGGCGGCCATGGTGGAGTTCGACCCCGAACACATGCGCCGCCTGCTGGTAAACCTGCTCGACAACGCCCTGCGCCACGCCAGCGGCAAGCCTTCGTCCATCCGCGTGGTCACACAACCCAGTGGCGCAGACCACAGCAAGCTCTCGGTCTGGAGCGATGGCCAGCCACTGGAAGCCAGCGTGATGCGCCACCTGTTCGAGCCCTTCTTTTCCTCCGAGAGCCGCTCCAGCGGCCTGGGTCTGTACATCTGCCGTGAGCTCTGCGAGCGCTATGGCGCCCAGATCGCCTATCAGCGCGTGCGGCTGGACCAGCTCGAAGGCAACGAGTTTTTCGTGTCCATGCCCAACGGACATCCAGGCCAGCAACCCATGCAACAAAACCTGTCGTATGCGGGTGGCGAATCGCGGCCCTTCAGCACCCGCTTCAGCCCCACCCTGGGCGATCCTGCCCCGAGCTGAACCGCGAGCGCGCACACCCACCCATGGCCTTCAGCCTCAACGCCACGTCCATCTCGGCCTCCGTGCTCGTCGTCGACGACGAGCCCGATCTGCGCACGCTTTACGAGCTCACCCTGCTGCGTGAAGGCCACGCCGTGGTGGCTGCAGCCGATCTGGCGCAGGCCCGTGAGTGGCTGGCGCAGCAACGGTTTGACGTGTTGATCTCCGACATGCGACTACCCGATGGCCTGGGGCTGGACCTGCTGCGTGAACTGACCGACGCCCAGCGCACGGAAAAGTGCATCGTCATCACCGCCTTCGGCTCGGCCGACAACGCGGTGGAGTCGCTCAAGGCCGGGGCCTTCGATTACCTCACCAAACCGGTGGACCTCAAACAATTGCGCAACGCGGTGACACAAGCCGTGCAGAGCCAGCGCCACCCGCTCATGGGCCAACAGGCGCGCGCCGGCAACGGCATGGCTGTCAGCACCGAGCCCATGCGAAGCGCCCCGCCACCTCCCTCGGGCCTGAAGTCACTCGGGCGGATCGTCGGTCGCGCGGCCAGCATCGTGCAGATCAAGGGGCGCATCGAGAAGGTGGCCACCAGCATGGCGCCGGTGCTGATCCTGGGCGAGTCGGGCACGGGCAAGGAGCTGGTGGCGCGTGCGGTGCACGACTGTAGCCACCGCAGCGGTGGCCCCTTCGTGGCGGTGAACTGCGGCGCCATTCCAGAAAACCTCATCGAGGCCGAATTCTTCGGCGCGCGCAAGGGCGCCTACACCGGCGCCACGCAAGACCGCGAAGGCTACTTTCAGGCGGCCAAGGGCGGCACCCTGTTCCTCGACGAAATCGGCGATCTGCCGCTGGCGATGCAGGCCAAGCTGTTGCGCGTGATCCAGGAGCGCCGCGTGCGTGCGCTCGGTGGCGTGCAGGAAGAAGCGGTGGACGTTCGCCTGGTCAGCGCCACCCACCGTGACCTGAGTGCCCTGGTGCAAGGAGGGCAGTTCCGCCAGGACCTCTTCTACCGGCTCAACGTGATCGAGCTGCGCACACCTTCGCTGCGCGAGCGGCGCGACGACCTGCCCGAGCTGGCGCAGGCCCTGCTGGAACGCATCTGCAAGGAATCGGGTCAGGACACACCCGAACTCTCGGCCCGGGCACTGGACTGGATCAAGGCGCGCGACCTGCCCGGCAACGTGCGCGAGCTGGAAAACCTGCTGCAGCGCGCGCTGGCCCTGAGCAGCGGCGACCGGCTGGAGCCCGAAGACTTCGGCGACACCGACGACACGGACGAGATCCCCACCCAGCCCGACCAGCTGCCCGACTCGGTGCTGGCTGCGTCACCCATGGCGCGCGCACCCGACGAGATCCCGACCGACCTGCAGTCCTACCTGGACGAACAGGAGAAGCAGGTCTTGCTCAAGGCCCTGCGCGAATGCGACTTCAACCGCACCGCCGCGGCGGCACGGCTGGGCCTGAACCTGCGGCAGATGCGCTACCGCATCCAACGCCTGGGCATCGCCATGCCTTCCAGCGACGACGATGCCGCCTGAATCGCCTGCAGCATCCTGGACCGGCGGCTGGCTGGCTGCAGCTCGTCACTGCCCTTCACCCAATCACGGCCTTCGACCAGATGGCGCACAGATCGACCTGATCGTGCTGCACTCCATCAGCCTGCCGCCCGGCGTGTATGGCGGCCCCGAGGTCGAACAGCTCTTCACCAACACGCTGAACTGGGACGCCCACCCCTACTTCGGGCAGATCCGCGGCATGGAAGTGTCGGCGCATTTTTTCATCCGCCGCGACGGTGAACTGGTGCAGTTCGTCGACGCCGATGCGCGCGCCTGGCACGCGGGTGCGTCCTGCTGGCGCGGTCGGGACAACTGCAACGACGATTCCATCGGCGTCGAACTGGAAGGCCTGGAAGGCGAAACCTTCGAGGCTGCGCAATACGCCACCCTCAGCCGGTTGTGCCAACAACTGCAAGCACGGTATCCAGTGGCCCACGTCGCAGGTCATGAGCACATTGCACCCGGCCGCAAACTGGACCCGGGGCCCGGATTCGACTGGGCACGTTTGCAACGCGCGCTGGGCTGGTCGCTGGCGTTTTTCCCCGAGCCGATGACCGGCACGAATCCACCCGGCGCCTGAAGTCACGGACCGGACGAGACCCGGCGCACCCACGCCACAAGCCGGTGGCGGCATGCGCGAGCAAATCACGCCACAAGGCCCGCCGTTGCTGCGTCCAAAATGCGGCGCCCAGTTTTTTCAGGCACTCCAGCGCGACCCTGGCCCGCACCAGTGCACGGACCGATCCGGCTCTTGTCGAGATCACCCAAACGGGGCTTCCCCCATTGGGGTGGTTTTTTCCAAAACGCTACCTGTAGTGGCTTGAAGACCACCCACACACCAGATATAGTGTGTGCTCTGCGTTTCCAGATTCGACACAGTCCACGTTGCTTCGGCCCGTTTTCACTCCGTTGAGAACTTTTTGGCACCCCGAACAACGCCGCGAACCCGAACTGAAACCGAACGTCTTGCTCCCCGTCCCCGCGCCTTGCGAGCAGGCCCATCACAACAAATGAAAGAGGAACCATGCTGACCGCTTCCCCCACCCCCGCCACACCGTCCGCCCCCCAGAAGCAGCCCATGGGTTCATCCACGCCGGCCTCCAACACATCCAGCAGCTCGGTGTTCGCGCAGTACCAGATCATTCGCCGCAATGGCGCGGTGGTTTCGTTCGAACCCAGCAAGATCGCCGTGGCCATGATGAAGGCTTTCCTGGCCGTGCACGGCACCCAGGGCGCCGCCTCGGCCAGCGTGCGCGAGACGGTGGACGAACTCACCGGCGCCGTGGTCAAGGCGCTGATGCGCTCGCGCCCCGGTGGCGGCACCTTCCACATTGAAGACGTGCAGGACCAGGTCGAGCTCGGTCTGATGCGCAGCAGCCACCACGAAGTCGCACGCGCCTATGTGCTGTACCGCGAGCGCCGCACGCAAGAGCGTGCCCACCAGGCCGAAGTGGCCAAACCGGCAGAGGCCACGTTGCACGTGATCGACGGTGGCCAGCGCGTGCCGCTCGACCTGCAGCGCCTGCAAGCCCTGATCGCCGACGCCTGCAAAGGTCTGGGCAAGGACATCCAGCCAGACCCGATCGTGGCCGAGACCAAGCGCAACCTGTACGACGGCGTGCCGATCGAAGAGGTCTACAAGGCTTCCATCCTGGCCGCGCGCACGTTGATCGAAAAAGATCCCGACTACACCTACGCCACCGCGCGCCTGCTGCTGCACACCATCGTCAAGGAAGTAATGGGCGAAGAAGTGCCCTCCACCGAGATGGGCGCGCGCTACGCCGACTACTTCCCGCAGTTCATCAAGAAAGGCGTGGACAACGACCTGCTCGACGAGCGCCTGCTGCAGTTCGACCTGGCCCGCCTGGGTGCCGCGCTCAAGCCCGAGCGCGACCTGCAGTTCGACTACCTCGGCCTGCAGACGCTGTATGACCGCTACTTCCTGCACGTGCGCAAGACCCGCATCGAACTGCCGCAGTCCTTCTTCATGCGCGTGGCCATGGGCCTGTCGCTCAATGAAATCGACCGCGAAGCGCGTGCCATCGAGTTTTACGAAGTGCTGTCTTCGTTCGACTTCATGTCGTCCACCCCCACGCTGTTCAACAGCGGCACGCTGCGCTCGCAGCTCTCCAGCTGCTACCTGACCACCGTGCCCGATGACCTCGACGGTATCTACGAGTCGATCAAGGAAAACGCACTGCTCTCCAAGTTCGCCGGCGGCCTGGGCAACGACTGGACCCGCGTGCGCGCCCTGGGCAGCCACATCAAGGGCACCAACGGCGAATCGCAAGGCGTGGTGCCGTTCCTGAAAGTGGTCAACGACACCGCCGTGGCGGTGAACCAGGGCGGCAAGCGCAAGGGCGCGGTCTGCACCTACCTGGAAACCTGGCACCTGGACATCGAAGAGTTCCTGGAGCTGCGCAAGAACACCGGCGATGACCGCCGCCGCACCCACGACATGAACACGGCGAACTGGATTCCCGACCTGTTCATGAAGCGTGTGATGGAAAAGGGCGAATGGAGCCTGTTCTCCCCCAACAACGTGCCCGACCTGCACGACAAGTTCGGCATCGAGTTCGAGAAGGCCTATGTGGCCTACGAAGAGAAAGCCGCGCGCGGCGAGATCAAGCCTTATCGCAAGGTGCCCGCCACCGACATGTGGCGCAAGATGCTCTCGATGCTGTTCGAGACCGGCCACCCCTGGATCACGTTCAAGGACGCCTGCAACGTTCGCAGTCCGCAGCAACACGCCGGCGTGGTGCACAGCTCCAACCTCTGCACCGAGATCACGCTCAACACCAGCGACACCGAAACCGCCGTGTGCAACCTGGGCTCGGTCAACCTGCTCAACCACATCAAGCACACCGACGACGGCGCCAAAGTGCTCGACCACGACAAGCTGCAGGTCACCATCAAGACCGCCATGCGCATGCTCGACAACGTGATCGACATCAACTACTACGCCGTCAAGAAGGCACGCGACTCCAACATGCGCCACCGTCCGGTGGGCCTGGGTGTCATGGGCTTCCAGGACGCGCTGTACGAACTGCGCATCCCCTACGCCTCCAACGACGCGGTGGAATTTGCCGACCGCTCCATGGAAGCCGTCTGCTACTACGCTTACTGGGCCTCCACCGAACTCGCCCGCGAGCGCGGCCGCTACGCCAGCTACAAAGGCTCGCTGTGGGACCAGGGCGTGCTGCCACTCGACACCCTGGACCTGCTGTCGCGCGAACGCGGTGGTTATGTGGATGTGGACCGCTCGGTCAGCATGGACTGGGACGCGCTGCGCCAGAAGATCGCCACTGACGGCATGCGCAACTCCAACTGCGTGGCCATTGCACCCACAGCCACCATCTCCAACATCATCGGCGTGGACGCTTCCATCGAGCCTTGCTTCGGCAACCTCTCGGTGAAGTCCAACCTCTCGGGTGAATTCACCGTCATCAACGGCTATCTGGTGAAGGACCTGAAGCGCCTGGGCCTGTGGGACGACGTGATGGTCATGGACCTCAAACACTTCGACGGTTCGCTGCGCCCGATCGACCGCGTGCCGCAAGAAGTGAAGGCGCTCTACGCCACCGCGTTTGAAGTCGAACCGCTGTGGCTGGTGGAAGCCGCTGCACGTCGCCAGAAGTGGATCGACCAGGCGCAGAGCCTGAACATCTACATGGCCGGCGCCTCGGGCAAGAAACTCGACGACACCTACAAGCTCGCCTGGCTGCGCGGTCTCAAGACCACCTATTACCTGCGCACCACATCGGCCACACAAGCCGAAAAATCCACGGGCCGCACGGGACAACTCAACGCCGTGTCGCTCGACGCCACCACCGCCGGCATGGCTGCGACCACCGCTGCGAATGCAGCCGCGGCATCGAGCGCAGTCTTGTCTGAAGTGCCCGCCACCGACATCAAGTTTTGCGCGATCGACGACCCTGGTTGCGAAGCGTGTCAGTGAAAGACACGTCGCTGTGTTGTGTGTGTTGAGTCACATCGGTCTTCAATCGATGCGACACAGCAACACAAACACAGCGCAGCACACACGATCACTTTGCAATTCATGCAGACACTTTGATAATCCGAGGAATTGGAAACACCTATGTTGACCTGGGACGAACACACCACGCCCTCCACGAAGCCAGCGAACAACCCCTTGCCCTCCGGCATGCAGGGTCTGCAAGCCTCACTGTCGAGTGAGCGCACCGCCTCCCCCGCTTCCATCGCCCCGTCTTTCACGTCGAACGCTGCGCCATCGAAAGCGCCCGTTGCAGCCACGGGTGGCCACCGCGTCAACGCCGCAGACAAACGCATCATCAACGGCCAGACCGACGTCAACCAGCTGGTGCCGTTCAAGTACAAGTGGGCCTGGGAAAAGTACCTTGCCACCTGCGCCAACCACTGGATGCCGCAGGAAGTGAACATGAGCCGCGACATCGCGCTGTGGAAAGACCCGAACGGTCTGACCGACGACGAGCGCCGCATCGTCAAGCGCAACCTCGGCTTCTTCGTCACGGCCGATTCGCTCGCCGCCAACAACATCGTGCTGGGCACCTACCGCCACATCACCGCACCCGAGTGCCGCCAGTTTTTGCTGCGTCAGGCCTTTGAAGAAGCGATCCACACGCACGCTTACCAGTACATCGTGGAGTCGCTGGGTCTGGACGAGTCCGAGATCTTCAACGCCTACAACGAAGTCCAGTCGATCCGCGACAAGGACGAGTTCCTGATCCCCTTCATCGAAGCGATCATGGACCCACACTTCCATACCGGTACGCCTGAGACCGACCAGCGCCTTTTGAAGAGCCTGATCGTCTTCGCCTGCCTCATGGAAGGTCTGTTCTTCTACGTCGGCTTCACGCAGATCCTGGCGCTGGGCCGCCAGAACAAGATGACCGGTGCCGCCGAGCAGTACCAGTACATCCTGCGCGACGAGTCCATGCACTGCAACTTCGGCATCGATCTGATCAACGCGATCAAGATGGAGAACCCGATGCTGTGGACGGCAGAGTTCAAGGAAGAGATCAAGCAGCTGTTCCTCAAGGCCGTCGAGCTCGAGTACCGCTACGCCGAAGACACCATGCCGCGCGGTGTGCTCGGCATGAATGCCTCCATGTTCAAAGGCTACCTGCGCTACATCGCCAACCGGCGCGCCACGCAGATCGGCCTGGAGCCCATGTTCCCGAACGAAGAGAATCCGTTCCCCTGGATGAGCGAGATGATCGACCTCAAGAAGGAACGCAATTTCTTTGAAACCCGCGTGATCGAATACCAGACGGGCGGCGCCCTGTCCTGGGACTGATGCCACCGCCGGGGTCGCACTGCCGAATTGAACTCAACTCACATGCGTTTCAACATTTCAGAACCTTGCCATCGGCACCTTGGTGCCGTGGGCAGAGTTTTGTCACAGGATTCAACACCTTGGGGCCAGCCGTGGATGCATCCACACGGCTCCAGCGCGTTGAATCACTTCACCGGCACAGTGACCGGATGAAGTGCTCTTTGCAACTTGATCAAGGAGAAAACAATGGCAACTGCGAAAAAAGCCCCGGCTAAAAAAGCTGTGGCGAAAAAGGCCGCCCCGGCCAAAAAAGTCGCTGCGAAGAAAGCAGCTCCAGCGAAGAAGGCCGCCCCGGCCAAGAAAGTTGTCGCAAAGAAAGCTGCACCGGCCAAAAAGCCAGCAGCGAAAAAAGCGGCTCCTGCGAAGAAAGCTGCACCGGCCAAAAAGCCGGCAGCGAAGAAAGTCGCGGCCAAGAAGCCAGCGGTGAAGAAGGCTGCACCGGCGAAGAAAGCCGCTGCGAAGAAGCCCGTCGCCAAGAAGGCTGCACCAGCGAAGAAAGCTGCTGCCAAGAAGCCTGCTGCGAAAAAAGCAGCGCCTGCGAAGAAGGCCGCCCCAGCGAAGAAAGCTGCAAAGCCTGCTGCGAAAAAAGCAGCGCCTGCAAAGAAGGCCGCTCCGGCCAAGAAGGCCGCCGTCGCGAAGGCAGCCCCAGCAAAAAAAGCTGAGCCGGCCAAGAAGCCGGCGGCCCCTGCTGCTCCTGCGGCTCAGACGAAGCTCAACCCTCAGGCTGCCTGGCCGTTTCCCACGTCCAGCAAGCCCTGAAGTCGTCCTTGTGATGGCTTGCAGCCCGGCGCGAAAGCGTCGGGCTTTTTCATGTCTGCTTCAGGGAGCAGGCGCCGAGTAGTTCTGGCCACCTCGGGTTGCGATCTTGGCCGCGCCCATGCGGTTGCCCAGCTCGGCACAACGCGCCAGCGACCAGCCCTGCTCCAGGCCATGCAGCAGCGCTGCGCGGAACGCATCGCCGCAGCCGGTGGGATCGACCACTTCGCTGGCTTTCACGCCAGACACCACGGTCTTCTGACCACCTTCCCACACCTCGCAACCGTGCTCGGCCAGCGTGACGATGAGTCCACGCACGCGCGATGCGATGTCTTCAAACGACCAGCCAGTGCGATCGGACAGCATCTTGCCTTCGTAGTCGTTCACCGTGATCCAGGTCGCCAGCTCGATGAACTGCTTGAGCTCCTCACCGTTGAACATGGGCAGGCCCTGGCCCGGATCGAACACGAAGGGCACACCTGCTGCGTGCAATTGCTGTGCATGGGTCAGCATGGCCTCTCGACCATCGGGCGAGATGATGGCCACTGCGATGTCCGTGCGCGCAGGCACCGGATTGTCATGAGCCATGGACATGGCGCCCGGGTGAAACGCGGTGATCTGGTTGTTGTCGCGGTCCGTCATGATCATGGCCTGCGCAGTGTAGGTGTCGGCTGCGCTGTTCACATGCGCGGTGTCGACACCGAGGGTGCGCAGACGTTCGAGGTACTCCTGGCCGTCGTTGCCCAGCGTGGCGAGCGGCACAGCCTGCGCGCCCAGCTGGCGCAAGCCGTAGGCGATGTTGCCAGCGCAACCGCCGTACTCGCGGCGCAGTGCCGGCACCAGAAAGGACACGTTGAGGATGTGCAGCTGGCTGGGCAGGATCTGCTCGGCAAAGCGGCCCTCGAAGGTCATGATGGTGTCGAAGGCGAGTGAGCCACAAACAAGAATGGGCATGGTGAAGTCGGTCCAGAAAGTTGAGAGAAGTCAGGGATAAAAGACCAAGGCACGGTAGCCGGCCATGGGCGTGGCTTCACCGACCGACAGCGACAGTCGAAAGCTCACGGTCAGCGAGCCCTGTGCGGGCAACACCTCGGGTGCATCGGGCCATTCTTCGGGCAGGAACACGCGGCGCGAAATGACCTGGTCGCGTGTGTCGGTCAGGCTCAGCTCCAGCGCGGGCAAGGCCAACGGCGTGTCGGACGTGTTCTTGAGAACAAGATCGAACGAGTGAAAGTTGCCGAGCCGGCGAACCAGCGCGGAGCTGTCGATCACGATCGCCTCGATGTTGCGCACCGCGCCCACGCGGCACCCCAGCGGCGCACAGACCTGCTCCAGCAGCGGTTTCAGGTCCGGCCGCCAGGCGGCAATGCGGTCGCGCTCGTGCAGCGCCCACTGCGCTGCAAGCAACACGCCGAGCAACAAGACCAGCAAGGACAAGCCGATGCGCACACCAGGTGACTGCCAGAAGGCCCGCTGGCGGGCCTGGCGCACAAACCCCGGCACAGCGTCGGGCTCTGGCACATCCGAAGCCTCGTCATGGGGCACCGCCGCGGGTGCTGCACCCGGGGGATTGCTGGGGGCCTTGGCCGCAGCCGCCGATGCATCCGCAGCGGCCTTGGCTGCGGCGAAACGCTGAAGTTCGGTGCCGAAGTCGGCGTCTTCCGGCGCAGCTTCACGCAATTCGTCGGGCAAGGGCAGGGGTGGCCGGGTGACGAGCTCGTCCTCGTCCGGGTCGCTGGCGGCGGTGAGCTGGGGCTGCGGCACCGATGGCGCGGGGAGGGGCGCATCTCCTGCGGGTGCCGGCGCGTCCGGCGACCAGGGCTCCAGGTAGAGCGTGGCGTCGAACACATCGGCGCAATGGCCACAACGCACCCAGCCCTCGGAAATCTTCAGTTGATCGGCAACGATCCTGAAGGTCGTTCCGCAAGCCGGACAACGGGTGGTGAAACTCATGCGCCGATTATCGGGGGCGCTGCGCGGCGGCTCAGGCCTTGACCGCGGTCATGAGGATCCAGCCCTCTTCTTCGTCGCTGACCTGCAACGCCACCCAGGGTGCATAGGCTTCGATCAGCTCTTCGGCCTGGCGCGCGAGGATGCCCGCAAGCACCAGATGACCACCCGGGCGAACGTGCGAGCACAGCAGCGATGCAAGCACCTTGAGCGGTGTGGCGAGGATGTTGGCCAGCACCAGGTCGTGCTCTCCCTGGGCGATGTCGGGCAGGCCTTCGCTCAGCGTGACGTGGTTGGCCAAGGCATTGAGCCGGGTCGACTCCACGGCGGCTGGATCGATGTCCACCGCCACGATCTCGCGCGCACCGAACTTGGCCGCGCCGATGGCGAGAATGCCGGAGCCGCAACCGTAGTCGAGCACCCGAGAACCCACCGGTGGGTGCTGGGCCGTCCAGCGCAAACACATGCGGGTGGTGGGATGGGTGCCGGTGCCGAAAGCCAGACCCGGGTCAAGCCGGATGACCTGCTGGGCGGCTGCGGGCGGCTCGTGCCAGCTCGGCACGATCCAGAACGTGGGCGTGATCTCCACCGGGGTGAACTGCGACTGCGTGAGCCGCACCCAGTCCTGCTCGGGCACCGCCTGCACACCCAGCACCGCGCAGCCTTCAAAAAAGTCCTGGAGCTGAAGCAGCCCGGCCGTTTCGCGCGCGGCCGCCTCGGACGCAAACAGCGCAACCACCCGCGAACGTTGCCAGCCCTCTTTGGGCGGCGGCATGCCGGGCTCGCCGAACAAGGCTTGTTCGGCGTCGGTCATGGCGTCGGCGTCTTCCACCGAGGTGCTCAGGGCTTCGAGCGCATCCAGTGCCTCGCTCACGGCCTCGACCGAAGCCTCGGGCACCATGAGCACCAGCTCAAAAAGAGACCCAGCCGATGGCTGGGTCTGGGAAGCGGAATCAGCGTTCACGTTGGGAAAGCCACTCTTCCAAGTAGTGGATATTGGTGCCGCCGGCCACGAAGCTGGCGTCCACCATCAGCTCGCGGTGCAGCGGGATGTTGGTCTTGATGCCTTCGATCACTGTCTCGGCCAGCGCCGTGCGCATGCGGGCCAGCGCCTGCTCGCGCGTGTCGCCGTGCACGATGATCTTGCCGATCATGGAGTCGTAGTTCGGTGGCACGAAGTAGTTGGTGTAGACGTGCGAGTCCACGCGCACACCCGGGCCACCGGGCGCATGCCAGGTCGTGATGCGACCGGGCGACGGTGTGAACTTGTAGGCGTCTTCGGCGTTGATGCGGCACTCGATGGCGTGTCCGCGCAGCTGAACCTGGCGCTGTGTAAACGGCAGCTTTTCGCCGGCCGCCACGGCAATCTGCGTGCGCACGATGTCCACACCCGAAATCCACTCGGTCACCGGATGCTCCACCTGCACGCGCGTGTTCATCTCGATGAAATAGAACTCGCCGTTCTCGAACAGGAATTCGAAGGTGCCCGCACCTCGGTAACCAATCTTTTTGCAGGCCGCCGCGCAGCGCTCACCAATCTTCTCGATCAGGCGGCGCGGGATGCCCGGCGCCGGTGCTTCTTCGATCACCTTCTGGTGGCGGCGCTGCATGGAGCAGTCGCGCTCGCCCAAGTACACCGCGTTGCGGTGCGTGTCGGCCAGGATCTGGATCTCGATATGGCGTGGGTTCTGGAGAAACTTCTCCATGTAAACCTCCGCGTTGCCAAACGCTGCGCCGGCTTCGGCCTTGGTGGTTTGCACCGCGTGCAGCAGCGCCGCTTCGGTGTGCACCACGCGCATGCCGCGTCCACCGCCGCCGCCTGCGGCCTTGATGATCACCGGGTAGCCCACCGCCTTGGCGGTGCGCTTGATCACCACCGGATCGTCGGGCAGCGCGCCTTCCGAGCCCGGCACGCAGGGCACGCCGGCGCGGATCATGGCCTGCTTGGCCGAGACCTTGTCGCCCATGAGGCGGATGGAGTCGGGTGAAGGACCGATGAAGGTGAAACCGCTTTTTTCAACGCGCTCGGCGAAGTCGGCGTTCTCCGACAGGAAACCGTAACCGGGGTGGATGGCTTCGGCGTCGGTGACCTCGGCGGCCGAGATGATGGCCGGCATGTTGAGGTAGCTGTGGGTGCTGGAAGCCGGGCCGATGCAGACGGCCTCGTCGGCCAGGCGAACGTACTTGGCGTCGCGGTCGGCCTCGGAATACACCATCACCGCCTTGATGCCCATTTCGCGGCAGGCACGCTGGATGCGCAGCGCGATTTCTCCGCGGTTGGCGATCAGGATTTTCTTGAACATGGGCTCGGGGCCTTCTTTATTCGATCACGTACAAAGGCTGGCCGTACTCAACGGCCTGGCCGTTGTCCACCAGGATCTTGGTCACGGTACCGGATTTGTCGGCTTCGATTTCGTTGAGGATCTTCATGGCCTCGACGATGCAGATCGTCTCGCCTTCCTTGATGGTGTCGCCAATCTCCACGAAAGGCTTGGCGCCCGGGCTGGAGGCGCGGTAGAAGGTGCCGACCATGGGGGACTTGACGGTGTGGCCCACAGGCTCGGCGGCGGCTGCCACGGCCACGGGGATTGCTTCAACGGCCGGCACCACCGGGGGTGCCACTGGCGCTGGCGCCATGCTGTAGGTGACGGGAGCCGCAGCGGACATCGGCGCGCTCTTGACGATGCGGACCTTGCCTTCGGCTTCGGTGATCTCCAGCTCCGACACGTTTGATTCGGACACCAGGTCGATCAGCGTCTTCAGTTTTCTCAAATCCATGATTTCTCCAACGAAAAGCGGCTAATTTGTTCTAAGTTCGAGCAACTTCAAGGCTGCCGACCCACCCCCACCGGCCAGGGTGCCGCAGTGTACACGAAGGGGTGTGCGGTAGCACACGCTCAAGCAGACTGGGCTTGTGAGCCCACCGCGGAACGCCCATTGCCGTTTTGGGCGACAAAGCTGGAATTTAGCCCTTTATTGCCGAACATTCCCGGCAGAGGACCAGCGGTCGATCGGGCCGCTGACGAGCGTCAGCCCAGTTGCGCCCATTGGGCCAGGTCGGCCTCGGACACTTTGCCGATCTTGCGGTGGAGCACCGTGCCCCCGGTCCCGAACACCACCGTGTACGGCAAGCTGCCGCTGGGGTTGCCCAGGCTCTTGCTGAGCTCGGTGCCGGCAAAGCCGGCCATGCCCACGGGGAAATTCAGCGGCAGCTTCTGCAGGAAGCCGCGCACCGCACTGGGCTGGTCCACCGCCAGGCCCAGCACTTGCCAGCCTTGCGCCGCGTGGGCCGTGTTGAAGGCATTGAGCAAAGGCAGCTCTTCCACGCACGGCGGGCACCAGGTGGCCCAGAAATTCACCAGCAAGGGTCGACCACGCATGGTCTCGAGGTTCACCGTCTCGCCGTTGGGGCCATCGAAGGTTCCGGCCCAGAAAGCGGCCTCGGCGCCACTCAGCACGGGCCGGGGCGCGATGCGGCGCCACGACAACCAGGCACCCGCGCCGGCAGCGGCCACGGCGGCCCCGGTCATCAACACATGTCTTCGTTGCAGTTTCATTCGTCCAGTCCAGAAATGCCGGTCGCACCGGCCATGCGCAGCCGCAGCGCCGCAAGGTCGCCACGCGGCTTGCGGCCTTGCGCATCGGGCTTGAGGGCGCCGCGCAGGTCATCGTGCTCGTGCACCATCAGGTGAATGAGCACCCACTGACCCAGCGCGTCGCAGCGGGTGCGCAGGGTCAGAGCCTCCACCGGTTCACCGCGCCAGCCGTTGACCGTGCCGGGGTGGTATTCCACCCGGTGATCGAGCAAGGCCCACTCGGGAGCCTTGGGGTCATCGCAAAAGAGCTGCATGTACAGATCGCTGTGGCGCGTGGCAGTTCCATGCCAGACCGAGCCGCCCAGGTGCGGGCGAAAGGCGTTGAGGCGCTCCATCCACAACAAGGCCAGTTCGCGCAGCGAAAGCAACTCGCCGGGCTGGGTATCGGCACAGAAGATGTCGATGTGCTCGCGCACCGCGGCTTCCAGCGTGGCGTTGTCGGGGAGGGCCGTGCGGGCCGGCAGACCGAGCTGCTTGACGGCCTGGCGTTTCGCGGCCGCGTACTCCAGGCCCTCCTCGGCCACCAGACGTGCTGCCACGGCGGCAATTTCAAAGGTGATGTCTTCCCGGCTCGCTTCCATCCACAGATTGTGCCCGCCCGTGTCGCGCGCAGCGGCCCTGCCCGGCCAAACCCGCAAGGCCCGGGTGGGCCGCCACCTAGAATCGCCCGATGCACATTCACATCCTGGGCATTTGCGGCACCTTCATGGGCGGTCTGGCCGCCCTGGCCCGCGAAGCCGGCCACCGCGTCACCGGCTGCGACGCCGGCGTCTACCCCCCCATGAGCGATCAGCTGCGCGCCCTCGGCATCGACCTGATCGAAGGCTTCGGCGCCGACCAGCTCGCGCTCAAGCCCGACATGTTTGTCATCGGCAATGTGGTGAGCCGCTCGCGCAAAGCCGACGGCACGCCCAAATTTCCGCTGATGGAAGCCATCATGGACAGCGGCGCGGCCTACACCAGCGGCCCGCAGTGGCTGGCCGAACACGTGCTGCAGGGCCGGCATGTGCTGGCGGTGGCCGGCACCCACGGCAAGACCACCACCACCGCCATGCTGACCTGGATTCTGGAAGCCAACGGGCTGGAGCCGGGTTTTCTCATTGGTGGGGTACCGATGAACTTCGGTATTTCCGCGCGCTTGGGCCAAGGCAACACATTCACCATTGAGGCAGACGAATACGACACGGCATTCTTCGACAAGCGCAGCAAGTTCGTGCATTACCGCCCGCGCACGGCCGTCCTGAACAACCTCGAGTTCGACCACGCCGATATCTTTGACGACCTGGCCGCCATCGAGCGCCAGTTCCACCACCTGATCCGCACCGTCCCGCCATCGGGGCGGGTGGTGTCGAACGGGCTGGAGGAAAGCCTGGACCGTGTGCTGCACCAGGGCCTGTGGAGCGAGCTGCGCACCTTTGGCGCGGCGGTGAGCGACTTCACCGCCGTGGGTGAACCCCATGCGTTTGATGTGCTCAACCAGGGCAGGCCCGCAGGCCGTGTGGAGTGGGCGCTCAGTGGCGTGCACAACCAGCTCAATGCGCTCGCGGCGATCGCCGCCGCCGAACACGTGGGCGTGGCCCCGGCCGACGCGGCGCGTGCACTGGCCAGTTTCGAGAATGTGCGCCGGCGCATGGAAGTGCGCGGCACGGTGGCGCATGCGGGGGGCGCCATCACCGTCTACGACGACTTCGCCCACCATCCCACCGCCATCCGCACCACGCTGGACGGTCTGCAACGCCGGCTCGGCAGCCCGCGCGGGCGCATCCTGGCCGTGTTCGAACCGCGCAGCAACACCATGAAGCTGGGCACGATGAAGTCGCAGTTGCCATGGAGCCTGGAGGCGGCCGACCTCGCGTTTTGCCATTCGGGTGGCCTGGACTGGGACGCCACCGAGGCCCTCGCCCCCATGGGCGCGAGGGCTCAAGTGGGCAAGAACATCGACGAGCTGGTGACCCAGGTGGTGTCAGCCGCTCAACCGGGCGACCACATCGTCTGCATGAGCAACGGTGGTTTTGGTGGCGTGCATGAGCGCCTGCTGAAAGCGCTCGCCGCCTGAGCCTAGTAGCTCAGCGATTGCGCGGGCACATCGATTGAAATGACGGGTTTGGCGAGCGCAGCGCTGGCCGCGCGCGCAAACGCCATGGCCCAGGCGCGGTGCGCCTCGTCCCGAAAACGCTCTTCACCCACGGCCTCGGCCACCGCCAGGATCTTGTCGGCCGTGAGCACCTTGCCGGTGGGCCGTATCGGCTCACAACCCAGAAACGTGAACTGGTCGTCGAGCCAGCTGCGCGCCAGGTCGTGCGGCATGGGTTGCACTTCTTCCAGATCGAAGTGGTAGGTGGCTGGCACACCCCAGCTCACGGTGACTTGGCTTCGCATGGTGGATCTCCTGATGGGCTTCCATTGTGGACCTCACCCAAGATGAGGCACCCCGTGAAAGCCCGCAGCCCGTTCAGGCCTTCGCCTGGCGCGCGGTCTGCACCGCCCTGGACAACACCTCAAGCGCCTGCAACGAATCGCCCCAACCCAGGCAGGCGTCGGTGATGCTTTGGCCGTACTTGAGCGCGTCCACCGCATCTTTGCCCGGCGTGAACTTCTGCGCGCCGGCTTCGATGTGGCTCTCGATCATCACGCCGAACACGCTGCGCGAGCCGCCGGTGATCTGGCTGGCAATGTCGCGCGCGACCTCCAGCTGCTTTTCGTGCTGCTTGCTGCTGTTGGCGTGGCTGCAGTCCACCATCAGGCGTGGGGGCAACTTGGCAGCTTCGAGTTCCTTCACCGAAGCGGCCACACTTGCGGCGTCGTAGTTGGGCGCCTTGCCGCCGCGCAGGATCACGTGGCAGTCCTTGTTGCCGTTGGTCTGCACGATCGCGACCTGGCCATTCTTGTGCACCGAGAGGAAGTGGTGCCCTCGCGAGGCAGCCTGAATGGCGTCGGTGGCGATTTTGATGTTGCCGTCGGTGCCATTCTTGAAACCGATCGGCGCCGACAGGCCCGAGGCCAGCTCGCGGTGGACCTGACTCTCGGTGGTGCGCGCACCGATGGCACCCCAGGCGATCAGGTCGCCGATGTACTGCGGCGAGATCACGTCGAGGAATTCGCTGCCCGCCGGGAGGCCCAGGCGGTTGATCTCGATCAGCAACTGGCGCGCGATGCGCAGACCTTCGTCGATGCGGAAACTCTCGTCCAGGTAGGGATCGTTGATCAGGCCTTTCCAGCCCACCGTGGTGCGTGGCTTCTCGAAGTACACCCGCATCACGATCTCCAGCGTGTCGGCGTACTTGTCGCGCAAGGGCTTGAGGCGACGCGCGTAGTCCACAGCCGCTGCCGGGTCGTGAATGGAGCACGGTCCGATGATCACCAGCAGGCGGTCGTCCTTGCCGTGCAGGATGTTGTGGATGCGCTGGCGGGTCTGGCTGATCAGTGTCTCCACCGGCGTGCCGCCGATGGGGAAAAAGCGGATCAGGTGTTCGGGGGGAGGCAACACGGTGATGTCCTTGATGCGTTCGTCGTCGGTCTGGCTGGTCTTGTCGATCGAACGGGCATGCCAGGCGTCGCTGCTGGCGGGGGCGTGTTTCGCGGTCATCAAGGGCTCCTGGGGCTGGTGTTGCGGGTGGGGAAACAGGGTCGAAAAAAAACCGCCGGGCTGAGGGCTCCGGCGGTTTGATCGAGATTCGGTGATGCGCTTACAGCCTCGCCTCTCGTCCGCCAGGGACAGAGAACCAAAAGTAAAAGGCAAAGAAGTTGCGCGCTTGCATGGGTTGGCAATGTAGCACAGGGCTGCTGATGCCTGGCTTACTGGCGGAACACCAGCGCGTCCAGCCCCAGCGCCCGGATGCGCGCCGCAGCGTCGTCGGCCAGGGCCCGGCTGGCAAAAGGCCCCACGCGCACGCGCGTGCGCTGACCATTGGGTGAGTCGACGACCTGGATGTAGGCCGGCAGGCCGGCATCGATGAGCCGCGTGAGCACACGATCGGCATTGCCGGCGTCGGCGAACAGGCCGACGTTGATGGCATGGCTCTGCACCGGATCGGCGCGGGTCTGCGGCGCAGCGGGCGTTGACGCCGGCACCTGCGCCGGCACTGTTGCTGGCGCCAAGGGTGCGGACACGACCGCAGGCGTGGGCTCCGGGGCCACGGGATCGGCAACGGGTTGGGCGGGTGGTGTCGCGGGCGGGGGATCAACGGGCTCCGTGGGGGCAGGTGGCACAGGCTCAACCGGCGGCACGGGGACCAGAGGCGCTGGCTCCACAGGCGCCACCACCTCGGACAACGCCTCTGTGGGCAGCACAGGTCGGTCGCCCACCCACCTGGACAAGCCCCAGTAGGCTCCCACGGCAGCCACCGCCAACACCCCGTTGATGACCACCAGGCCCAGCAGGCGTTTGCGGCTGCTCGCGCGTTGCGCCAGGGCGGCGCAGGCTTCTCGCACGGTCTTGGCCTCGCGCACGGCGCGGGTCATGCGGCGGCGCGTGTCCGCGTGCAGCCAGGCGTTGCCGTACACCCCGGGAATCAGGCAGCTCAGCACCAGGATCGCACCCAGAAACCCCCACTGCGCGAGCGACGGCCTGGCCAGCCATTCGCGGCCCAGTCCCAGCACCAGCAAGACCAGGCCCTCCACCGCGGCCACGTACACCAGGGCCGTGCCCCAGAGCTGGCGGAACACCAGCCAGTTGAGCGTGAGCAGCGCCGCCGCCCAGTTCCAGCTGGGGCCGGCGCGGCCCTCTTCGTCAAATCGTTCGAACACTGGCAAGTACCGACCGACGTTCACCGTGCCGAGAGCGGCCCGGTAGAGCGCGATGGTGGCGCTCTCCGGGGCGATCGCGGCGGGCTGCGAAGGGGCTGGCATGGCGCGATTCTGGCACGCGGCATGCGGGTTGTTGCCAGCACCGCGCAGGCTCGCTTCTGTCCACAATGCGCGCATGCAGACCGTCCCGCTCGACAAACGCCCATGAGTCCCAGTCAGATCATCGTGCTGGCCACGCCGGTGTTCTTTGCCCTGATTGCGGTCGAATACGCCATCGGACTGAAGCGCCGTCGCAACACCTACCGCCTCGACGACGCCATCAGCAGCATCGGCCTGGGCATGCTCAGCCAGATCAGCGCGGTGTTCACCCGGTTGCTGCGCGTGGGCATTTACACCGCCGTCTATTCGGCGGTGGCGATCTGGCCCGATCACCCCTTCTGGACCACCTGGGCCGGCTGGCTGCTGGCGCTGGTTTTTTACGACTTCTGCTACTACTGGCTGCACCGCGCCGGACACGAGACCGCCCTCTTCTGGGCCGCGCACGTGGTGCACCACCAGAGCCAGGACTACAACCTGTCCACCGCGCTGCGCCAGACCAGCTCGGGTGCCCTGGTCGGCTGGGTGTTCTACCTGCCCATGGCGGTGGCCGGCGTGCCGCCACTGGTGTTCGGTGTCGTTGCGCTGGTCGACCTGCTCTACCAGTTCTGGGTGCACACCGAGCAGGTCCGCAAGCTCGGCTGGTTCGACCGCTGGTTCTGCAGCCCCTCCAACCACCGGGTGCACCACGCGGTGAACGACCGCTACCTCGACCGCAACTACGGCGGCATCCTGATCGTGTGGGACCGGCTCTTCGGCAGCTTCAAGGAAGAAGACGAGAAGTGCGTCTACGGCACCCGCAAGCCGCTGCAGAGCTGGGACCCGCTGTGGGCCAATGGTGAGGTGTACTGGGGCCTGCTCAAAGATTCGTGGCACACCCGGCGCTGGGCCGACAAGCTGCGCGTGTGGTTCAAGCCACCGGGCTGGCGGCCGGCCGACGTGGCTGCGCGTTTTCCAGTGCCGGCCTTCGACATTGCGCAGGTGCAGCGCTACGCACCACCCATGACGCCGACAGTGCAGTGGTTTGCCGGCGCGCAGTTTGCCCTGCTGCTCGCGGGCGTCGCCGGCTTCCTGTGGTTTGCCGATGGCTGGCCGCTGTCGCGCAGCGCGGTCGTTTTCGCCGTGCTGGTGGTGGCGCTGTGGGCCATCGGCGCGGTGATGCAGGGGCGCATCGGCATGGGCGAGGCGATGCTGATCGAATGTGCTGCACTGTCCATGGCCAGCGCCGCACTGGGCTGGGTGGACCTGCACCGCGTGTTCAAGCCGCTGACCATGCTGGTCGCGATGGCGGTGGTGCTGGGCCATGTACGCGGGTGGGGTGACCTGCAGCGATCCGGCGGTTTGCTGCTGGGAGCGCTGGCCCTGTCGCTGGCGGGCGACGCATTTTTGATGTTCCCCGGTTACTTCATTCCAGGACTCGTGGCCTTCCTGCTGGCGCACCTGGCTTACATCGCGCTGTTCCGCCAGGGTGTCCCGTGGTTTTCGAGCCGGCGTGCGCTCGCCGCCACGCTGGGCGTCGGTGTGGCGATGTACACATTCCTGTGGCAGGGCGGGCTGCCCACCGCGCTGCGCGCCCCGGTGGCGGCCTACGTGCTGGTGATCGCGCTCATGGCGGCACAGGCCATCGGCCGCGCCACCGTGCAGCGAAACGCCGCAGCCGTCGGTGTGGCGGTGGGCGCGGTCTTCTTCATGCTCAGCGACACCCTGCTCGCGATCAACAAGTTTGTGTCGCCGCTGCCGATGTCGCAGGTCTGGGTGCTGAGCACCTACTACGCGGCGCAGATCCTGATCGTGCGAAACATGCTTCGAGCCAGGCCTGCCGCAGACCCACGCTGACGGCCTGGCTCCTGCTCAGCCAGCCACGGGCGTGGCCTCGTCGCGCGCAGTGCGGCCGTCCACCAATTCCACCAGCCGGTCGCAGCGCGCCGCCAGGCGCGGGTCGTGCGTGACCACGACGAAGGACACGCCGCGCTCGGCGTGCATGCGCCGCAGTTGCACGAACACCTCGTCGGAGGACGCCGTGTCCAGGTTGCCGGTGGGCTCGTCGGCCAGCACCAGTGGCGGCTCCATCACCAGCGCGCGGGCGATCGCCACGCGCTGCTGCATGCCGCCCGAGAGCTGCGAGGGACGTTTGTCCATGGCCTGGGCCAGGCCCACCGCATCAAGCAGTTCACGCGCCTTGGCCAACTGTGCCGCACTCACCCGGCCTTCGGCCATGAGCGCGGGCATGGTCACGTTTTCCAGCGCGGTGAAGGCCGGCAACAGGTGGTGGAACTGGAACACGAAGCCGAGCTTGTTGCGCCGGCGCATGGTCAGGCCGTTGTCGTCCAGCCCCTGCACCTCTTCGCCCTGAAAACGGTAGGTGCCCGAGCTCATGCGTTCGAGCAGGCCGATGATGCTGAGCAGGGTGCTCTTGCCCGAACCCGACGGGCCGATGAGCGCGATGAATTCGCCCGGCATCACGCGCAGGCCAATGCCATGCAGCACCTCGGCTTCGCTGGGCATGCCGGCGTTGTAGGTCTTGCGCACCTCGCTGAGTTCGATCAGGGGCACCGGGTTGGTCGGGGCGGTCATGGGCTCACATCCGGATCGCCTGGCCAGGGTCCATGGCCGCCGCGCGGCGCGCCGGCGCAATGGCCGCGAGCACGCCGCATACCGTGGCCAGCACGGCCACTTGCAGCGCCAGCAGGGGTGGCAGCGAAATGGAGAACAGCGGTTGCCCGTCGGCGCCGCGCACAAAGGTGGTGAACAACCAGATCATCAGCACGGCCAGCGCGATCCCCACCACCGAGCCCACCGCCCCCACCACCGCGCCCTGCACCAGAAACACCCGCAGCACCTGACCGCGCGTGGCGCCCATGGCACGCAAGATGCCGATCTCGCGGCGCTTCTGCACCACCGACACCACCAGCACGCTGGCGATGCCCAGCACCACCACCACCAGCACCACACCGCGAATGAGGCTGGTGCTGACCGACTGCGCGTTGAGGGCCGACACCAGCTGGGCGTTGCTCTCCTGCCAACTCTCCAGCTGGTAGGGCAGCTGGCGGCGCAGGTCTTCGGTCAGGCCCTGCGCGGCCCACACGTCGTCTACCGTGAGGTCGATCGTGGTGGCGCCACCGGGCAGCGAGAGCAGGCTTTGCGCGGCCCGCAGGGGCACGATCACGGTGCGCCGGTTGAGCTCCTTCACTCCGAAGTCCACCAGCGCAGTGACCCGCACCGATTCACTCACGTTGCTGGTCTGCACCGTGAGGCGGTCGCCCACACGCACCCCCAGATCGGCCGCGAGATCACGCCCCACGACGGTCTCGCCCGGGGCCAGGCGCGCGGTGCCGCTGACCACCTTGTTGCGCAGGCCGACGATGCGGTCGTATCGGTCCAGATCGACCCCGAACAAGGAGATGGATTGCGTGGCCTCGCCACGCAGCGCCAGCGCACCCCCGGCCACCATGGGCGAGACGGACGCGATGCCGGGCAAACGCTCAAGCTGGGGCACCAGCGCCTGCCAATTGGCTACCGAGCGCAGGCGCTGAGCGCGCGGCTGGGCTTCGGTCAGGGTGGTCGTGCCTGCGGCCCTGATGGCGGGCGGTGCCACCACGTCGTCGGGTGCGCTGAGCGTGATGTGGGCCTGCGCGCCGAGCGTCTTGTTCAAGGTGTTGGTCTGCAGGCCGCTGATCAGCGCGGAAATGTAAGCGATCACGGCGACCCCGGCGGCCACGCCCACGATGATCAGCAGGGTCTGCATGCGCCCTTCGCGCAGAAAGCGCAGTGCCACGCGGCGTTCAAATCCCAGCCAGGCACTCATGGGGTGTGCTCAGCGGCCCATGGCGTTGGTCAGCGCAGCGCCAGCGTCGGGCGCAGCCGCACCGGGCGCCATGCGCTGGCCCGGCTGCCAGGGCACCGGTCGCACGCGCACACGGTCGTCAACCTTCGGGTCCCCACCGATCAGCACCTCGTCACCCTCGGCCAGACCCTCGATCACTTCGGCGGCGTCGAGCGTGCGCAGGCCGAGCTTCACCGTGCGGCTGCGCGCGACGCCCGCCTCGCTCACCAGCACAGTGGCCGAACCGTCGGGCAGGGCGGTGCGCAAGGCGGCCAGCGGCAACACCAGCGCCTTGTCTCGCCGGGCGGTTTCCACCTCGACCGACACCGTCATGTCTTCGCGCAGAAAAGCCGGTGCAGGCGCATCCAGCGTGAGCTTCACCTCGATGGCACCGCGCTGTGCATCGACCGACGGGGCGATCGACAGCACCCGCGCGGCCAGCGGCTGGCCGGCAAACGCGTCGGCCACCACGCGTGCGATCTGGCCGGTCTGCAACTGGTCCAGGAAACGCTCGTCCACCGGCGCCACAATCTGCGTGGGACCGGCCAACGCCAGACCCAGCAAGGCCTTGCCGGGCTGCACGATCTGGCCGGGCTCGACCTCGCGCAGCAGCACCTGCGCATCGGCCGGTGCCACCAGCGTGGTCTGGGCCAGCCGGGCGCGCGCCGCCTCGGTGGTGGCCTGCGCCACGGCAAGCTGGGCCTGGGCCTGCACGAGATCGGAGCCGGTTTCTTCGTTGGCCCGCGTCTGCGCGCGCGCACTGGTCTGCTGGGCCTGGGCCACCTCCAGCGTGCGACGCACTTCGTCCAGCCGCGAGGCACTCACGAAGCCTTGCGCCACCAACTGTTCCGTGCGTGTGAGCTCGGCTTGGGCGGCGCGCACGGTGGCGTCGGTCTGGGCCAGCGCGGCCTGGGCGGATGTGCGCCCGGTGCTGCGCAAACCCGCCAGCCGCGCCGAGGCCTGGCGCTCGGCCGCCACCGCCTGGGTCAGCGCAGCAGCAAGCTCATCCGACTCCAGCCGCAACAACACGTCGCCTCGGCGAACGCGGGCGCCTTCTTCCACCAGCACAGCCTGCACCCGCCCGGTGATGGTGCTGCCGATCTCCACCCGCGAGAGGGTGGCCACGCGGGCCGAAAACTGCAGGCTGCGCACCAGCGGTGCCGCTTGCAGCTCGACCGCATCCACCTTGGGGTGGCGCCAGAGCCAGCCGGCCCAGAAAGCGAGCAGCAGCAACACGCCTGCGGCACCCCATCCCCAGCGGCGTTGAGCGGAAGACAGGGTCATGGCAGAAAAGGACTCAGTTGCCGGGCTGGAACAGCCCGTTGTCGGTGGTGGGCGGGGCCACGCCCAGATGCCGGTAGGCCGCCAGGGTGGCGATGCGCCCGCGCGGCGTGCGCTGCAGAAAGCCCTGCTGGATCAGGTAGGGCTCGATCACATCTTCGATCGTGTCGCGTTCTTCGCCGATGCTGGCGGCGATGTTGTCCAGCCCCACCGGCCCGCCGTCGAAGCGGTGGATCACGGCTTCGAGCAACTTGCGGTCCATCAGGTCAAAACCCTGCGGGTCCACATCGAGCATGGCCAGCGCGCGGTTGGCAATGTCTTTGGTGATGTTGCCGGTTCCCTTCACGTCGGCGAAGTCGCGCACGCGGCGCAGCAGCCGGTTGGCGATGCGCGGCGTGCCACGCGAGCGGCGGGCGATCTCGAAGCCCCCTTCTTCGTCCATGGGGGCGTTCAGCAGCCCGGCGCTGCGCTTGACGATGCGGCCCAGCTCCTCGGAGGTGTAGAACTCCAGCCGCGCCACGATGCCGAAGCGGTCGCGCAGCGGGTTGGTGAGCATGCCGGCGCGCGTGGTGGCGCCCACGAGCGTGAAGGGCTGCAGGTCGAGCTTGATGCTGCGCGCGGCCGGCCCTTCGCCGATCATGATGTCGATCTGGTAGTCCTCCAGCGCGGGGTACAGGATCTCTTCGACGACCGGGCTGAGCCGGTGGATCTCGTCGATGAACAGCACATCGTTCGCTTCGAGGTTGGTCAGCAGCGCGGCCAGGTCCTTGGGTTTTTCCAGCACCGGCCCGCTGGTCTGGCGCAGGTTCACACCCAGCTCTTGCGCAATGATGTGGGAGAGCGTGGTCTTGCCCAGGCCCGGCGGGCCGAACAGCAGCACGTGGTCCAGCGCCTCGTTGCGCTTCTTCGCCGCGCCAATGAAGATCTCCAGCTGCTCGCGCACCTTCACCTGGCCCACGTACTCGTCGAGCAGCTTGGGCCGCAGCGCGCGTTCGATCGCCTCTTCCTTGGGCGAAGCCGGCGCGGCGGAAACCATGCGCGGCGCCGGGGCGAAGTCGTCGGTCTGGATGCTCATCTTTTTTTACTTGGCAAGAGCCTTCAGCGCGAGCTTGATACCCTCGCTCACACCCACATCGGCGGGCAGGGGTTTCAGCGCGGCGGCGGCGTCCTTGTCGCTGTAGCCCAGCGCCATCAGGGCCTGCTGAATGTCGCTCTGCACGTCGCTCTGCGCCGGGCCACCGCCGGTGAGGTTGAGGTCTGCACCGAGCTTGCCCTTGAGTTCGAGCAGCAGGCGTTCGGCGGTCTTTTTGCCGATGCCGGGCACCTTGATGATGCGGCCACTGTCCTGGGCGCTGATGGCCTGGGCCAGATCGCCCACGCTCATGCCCGAGAGCACCGATAGCGCGGTGCGCGGACCCACGCCGCTGATCTTGATGAGCTGGCGAAAGGCCTCACGTTCGGGCGATGTGGCGAAGCCGTAGAGAATCTGGGCGTCCTCGCGAACCACAAAATGGGTGAGCAGGGCCACTTTTTCACCGGTGCCGGGCAGGTTGTAGAAGGTGCTCATCGGCACATCAACCTCGTAACCGACGCCGTGGCAGTCCAGCAGGATCTGGGGTGGGTTTTTCTCCAGCAGGGTGCCGGTCAACTTGCCTATCATTGGGCGCTTCTTCCTTGGTTCACGGGATTATCGGCTTGATTCTCAGACACACCTTCTCCCCGCCCGACAACGTCCGCATGGGTCACCTCTGCGGCCCCCTGGACACCCACATCCGCAGCATCGAGGCGGCCTTGAACGTGAAGGTGGCACACCGTTTCGAGCAGTTCCGCATCGAAGGCACCAAGCCCAAGGTGAACCAGGCGCTGGAAACCCTGCAGGCCATGTACGAAATGGCGAAGAAACCCATTCCGCCCGAGCAGGTGCAGCTGATGCTCAGCGGCGACACCGCGCTGGTAGACCCGGGTGACGGCGCCCTGGCCATGCAGACGCGGCGCGGCGAAGTGCGCGGGCGCACGCCCAACCAGGCGCGGTATCTCGAGAACATGGCCACGCACGACATCACATTCGGCATCGGCCCGGCCGGCACCGGCAAGACCTATCTCGCCGTGGCCTGCGCGGTGGATGCGCTGGAACGCAGCGCGGTGCAACGCATCGTGCTCACCCGCCCTGCCGTGGAAGCCGGTGAAAAGCTCGGCTTTCTCCCGGGCGACCTGGGCCAGAAGGTGGACCCGTACCTGCGCCCGCTGTACGACGCGCTGTACGACCTGATGGGTGCCGACAAGGTGCAAAAGGCCTTCGAACGCCAGCAGATCGAGATCGCGCCACTGGCCTTCATGCGCGGGCGCACGCTCAACCACGCCTTCGTGATCCTCGACGAGGCGCAGAACACCACGGTGGAGCAGATGAAGATGTTCCTCACCCGCATCGGCTTCGGCGCCAAGGCGGTGATCACCGGCGACGTGAGCCAGATCGACCTGCCGCGCACCGAGCTCAGCGGGTTGATCGACGCCGAGCGTGTGCTCAAGCGCGTGCAGGGCATCGCCATCACGCGCCTTTCAAGCGCAGACGTGGTGCGCCACCCGCTGGTGGCCCGCATCGTCGACGCCTACGACGCGCGCACGCCCCACGTGGAAGACGCGGCGCCGGCCAAACGCACACGCCGCAAGGCGGCCTGAGGTGAACTGCATGCTCTCGACATCCATCATCCGAGCGCTCGCCAGCCTGTTGGCCGTGCTGCCATGGGCCGCCGCCGCTCAAGGCATGCCGCCTGCAGCCGCGCCGGCCACACCATCGCTGGTCTTCAGCAGCCAGGCAGTGAACTACCGCTGTGACGGCGGGGCCGAGATCGAACTGGTCTACCTCAACCTGAGCAATGGCAACGCCTTTGCCGCCCTGCACTTCAACGGCCGCACGGTGATGCTGCAAGGCCGCCGCGCCACCACCGGGGTGCGCTTCATTGCGCTCGACGAACAGAACAGCCTGCGTTGGTACACACAAGGCATGAAGGGTGAGCTGAGTTTCCTGGCGGCCGACCACACGGCGCAGGAACAAACCCTGCTGTCCAACTGCTTCGCCCAACCGGCCAAACGCTGATGGCCTTGCCCAAGCTCACCCTCTCGCTGCAGTTCGGCGAACTGCGCGACGCCGCCACCCACCGCGCCGCGCTGCCGCGCCACAGGGTCGCGCGCTGCATCCGCCACGCGCTGGACGCCGACGCCGAGATCACCGTGCGCATCGTCGGAGCCGACGAAGGCCAGGCGCTCAACCTCGACTACCGGGGCAAGGACTACGCCACCAACGTGCTGACCTTCGACTACGCCACCGAACCGCTGGTGATGGCCGACCTGGTGCTGTGCGCGCCGGTGGTGGCGCGCGAGGCGGCCGAACTCAAGAAGCCGCTGGCCGAGCACTACGCGCACCTGCTGGTGCACGGCACCCTGCACGCGCAAGGCTGGGACCACGAGACCAGCGAAGCCGATGCTGAAGCGATGGAAGCGCGCGAGACCGAAATCCTCGCTGGCCTGGGCCAGCCGGACCCTTACCTCTAGGTCTTGATCTGCAGGGGTATGGTCACCGGCCCGTCGTTGACCAGGTGCACCTTCATGTCGGCGCCGAAACGGCCGGTCTGCACCACCGGGTGCGCAGCACGCGCGGCCTTCACGAACGCGTCGTAAAGCGACTCCCCGAGCGCAGGCGGCGCTGCCGCGGTGAAGCCGGGCCGGTTGCCACTCTTCGTGTCGGCCGCCAGGGTGAACTGGCTCACGATCAACAAGCCGCCTGCGATGTCCTGCACGCTCAGGTTCATCTTGCCGGCGGCGTCGCCAAAGATGCGCAGCTTCAGGATCTTGGCGAGCATCTTCTCGCCCACGGCCTCGGTGTCGTCGGGCTCGGCACACAGCAGCACCAGCAGGCCTTGGCCCACCGAGCCGACGGTCTCACCGTCGATTTCGACACGTGCTTCGCTCACACGCTGCAGTACAGAAATCAAATCAGATCCTTTTCATCGTCAAAGTGCGCTTCCACATCGCTGGGCAATAACTGAATCGTCGCTCGCAGCCCCGGCACCGCGCTCATGAGCGCCTGCTCCACGCTGGCGCGCACGGCAGC
>NZ_JALHLX010000001.1:105774-121464 GCF_022844385.1 Hydrogenophaga sp.
ATCAGATCCTTTTCATCGTCAAAGTGCGCTTCCACATCGCTGGGCAATAACTGAATCGTCGCTCGCAGCCCCGGCACCGCGCTCATGAGCGCCTGCTCCACGCTGGCGCGCACGGCAGCCGCCCGGCCCAGCGACCAGCTTGCCGGCATGTGCATGTGCAGGTCGACAAAACGCCGCTGGCCGGCCTTGCGTGTGCTCACGTGGTCAAACCGGATGATGCGGGCCTCGCCCTCGGCGGATGCAAAACCGTCCAGCGTTTGCTGGATGGTGGCCATCACCTCGGGCTCCAGCGCCTCGTCCATCAGACCCTGCGACGAGCGCCACATGAGGTGAAAACCTTCTTTCAGGATGTTGGCCGCCACACCCATGGCCACCAGCGGGTCCAGCCAGAGCCAGCCGGTGAAGCTCACCAGCGCAATGCCCACCACCACACCCACCGAAGTCCACACGTCGGTGACCAGGTGTTTGGCGTCGGCCTCCAGCGCGATCGAACGGTGTTCCTTCGCGGCGCGAAACATCACCCAGGCCAGCAGGCCGTTGAGCGCGGAACTCACGACCGAGAGCGCCAGGCCCCAGCCCACCTGCTGGATCGGCTGGGGGTCGAAGAACCGGTGCCCGGCCACCCAGATGATGCCCAGGGCCGCCGCGATGATCAGGATGCCCTCGAAACCGGATGAGAAGTATTCGGCCTTGTGGTGGCCATAAGGGTGGTCCTCATCCGCCGGACGCGCCGCAATGGTCACCATCACCAAGCCGAAGATCGCACTGGCCAGGTTCACCAGCGACTCCATCGCGTCGGACAGCAGTCCCACCGAGTCGGTGATGAGCCAGGCGCCCGTCTTCAGCGCAATGGTCATGAGGGCCACCACCACCGAGGCCATGAGCAGGCGTCGGGGGGTGAGCAGGCGGGCTTGGGCGGGGGTCATGGCCGGATTGTCGGGCACCCGCCTTGTGTGAAGCTGAAGGGCAACGACCATCCCGGCACAAGCGGTGCCAGAATGACCCGATACACCGCGCCCATGACACCCACACCCACCCCCACCGAAGCCCCCGCCCCCTCCAACAGCTTCTGGCTCGGCGAGACCGATGTCTGGCTGCTGGCCGAAGGCAAGCACCTGCGCCCCTGGCAGAAGCTCGGGGCCCACGCCACCACGCTGGACGGCCAGACCGGTACCGCCTTTGCCGTGTGGGCGCCACACGCGCGGCACGTCGGCCTGGTGGGCGACTTCAACCAATGGCAAGCGCAGTCCATGCGCCTGCGCCCCGAATGCGGCGTGTGGGAACTCTTCGTGCCCGGCGCGGCGGTGGGCGACTGGTACAAATTTGACGTGCAGGGCAGCGACGGCCGCCACGTTTTCAAGACCGACCCCTACGCCCGCGAGACGGAACTGCCCCCGGGCAACGCAGCCCGCGTGTGCGAGCCCCTGCGCGCGCCGGCCGACCGGCGCGGCGCCGCGCACGAGCGACCCGACTTGCCCATGGCCATCTACGAGGTGCACGCAGGCTCGTGGCGCCGGCCCGACGGCCCGCACACCGTGCCCACCTGGGACGACCTCACCACCCACCTCGTGCCCTACGCGGTGGACATGGGCTTCACCCATCTGGAGCTGATGCCGGTGAGCGAGCATCCGTTCTACGCCTCGTGGGGCTACCAGCCCACCGGCCTGTACGCCCCCACCGCGCGCCATGGTTCGCCCGAGTCGTTCCGCCGCTTCGTGCAGACCGCGCACGCCGCCGGGCTGAAGATCATCCTGGACTGGGTGCCCGCCCACTTCCCCACCGACGAACACGCACTGGCCCGTTTCGACGGCACGGCCCTCTACGAACACGCCGACCCGCGCGAAGGTTTCCACCGCGACTGGAACACCCTCATCTACAACTTCGGCCGCCACGAGGTGCGCAACTTCCTCGTGGGCAACGCGCTGTTCTGGGTCGAGCAGTACGGCATCGACGGACTGCGTGTGGACGCGGTGGCTTCCATGCTCTACCGCGACTACAGCCGCCCGGCCGGCGAGTGGGTGCCCAACGAGCACGGCGGGCGCGAGAACCTCGAAGCCATTGCCTTCTTGCGCGAGGTGCACGAGGTGCTGCACCAGGAGGCGCCCCGCGCCACCACCCTGGCCGAAGAATCCACCGCCTTCCCGCGCGTGACCGGTCCGGTGGCCGAGGGAGGTCTGGGCTTCGACCACAAATGGAACATGGGCTGGATGCACGACACGCTGTCGTACTTCGCGCTCGACCCGATCCACCGTCGCTGGCACCACAACAAGATGACCTTCGCGATGATGTACGCGCACACCGAAGACTATGTGTTGCCGCTCTCGCACGACGAGGTGGTGCACGGCAAGGGCTCGCTGCTGAACAAGATGGCCGGTGACCGCTGGCAACAACTGGCCAACCTGCGCGCGCTCTACGCCTGGATGTACGCCCACCCGGGCAAGAAGCTGCTGTTCATGGGCGCCGAGCTGGCGCAGCCGACCGAGTGGGACCACGACGCCGAACTGCCCTGGCAGCTGTTGAACGACCCGGCACACGCCGGCGTGCAGCACCTGGTGCGCGACCTCAACCACGTCTACCGCAGTGCGCCGGCCCTGCACGCGCGCGACACCGACCCTTACAGCTTCCAGTGGCTGGTGGTGGACGACGCCGACCACTCGGTGCTGGCCTTCGCACGCTTCGGCCACGCGATTGAGGACACGGTGGTGGTGATCGCCAACCTCACGCCCATGGTGCGCCACGGCTACCGCGTGGGCCTGCCGCACGGCGGGCACTGGCAGGAGCGGCTCAACACCGACTCCAGCCACTACGGCGGCAGCAACGTGGGCAACCACGGCCGTGTGGTGGCCGACGACGTGGCGCAGCACGGCCAGCGCTGGTCGGCAGCCTTGGCGCTGCCACCGCTCGCTGTGTTGTGGCTCCAGCCAGAACAGGCATGACGCCCCCCTGCGGCTCTCCTGCGCTGGGTGCGCATCTTTGCCACCAGCAGGGCGAGGGCGGCGTGCACTTCTCGGTCTGGGCACCCGATGCCCACGGCGTGGATGTGTGCCTGTTCGAACCCGACGCCCCGGCCGAACACCGGCGCGTGGCGCTGCAGCCCACCGGTGACGGCGTGTGGTCGGCCTTCGTGCCCGGTGTGGGCGCGGGCCAGCAATACGGCCTGCGCGCCAGCGGCCCATGGCAGCCCGAAGCCGGACACCGCTTCAACCCCGCGCACCTGTTGCTCGACCCGTGGGCACTCGCCCTGGTGGGCAACACCGAGCGCCTGGCCCTGCAGACCGGCCACATGTGCGCCGACCCGCTGCACCCCACGCAAGCCTGGAGCGATCACCAGCCCGACCCGACCGACAACGCCGCCCTCATGCCTCGCTGCGTCGTGGTGGACGCGCAGGCCGAGCTGGCTGCGGGCCTGGCCATCGCACCCCGACCCGCCGTGGCCAGTGACCGCGTGGTGATCTATGAGGCGCACGTGAAAGCCCTCACCCGCCTGCACCCCGAGGTGCCCGAGCACCAGCGCGGCACCTATGCGGCGCTGGCCCACCCCGCCGTGGTGCAGCACCTGCAGCGCCTGGGCATCACCACCGTCTGCCTGCTGCCGGTGCACCAGCACATCAGCGAGCGCCACCTGATCCAACGGGCCTTGAGCAACCACTGGGGCTACAACACACTCAATGCGTTCGCGCCCGAGCCGGCCTACGCCTCGGCCGGCGCCGAAGACACCGCCGCCGTGCGCGCCGAGTTCCGCCACATGGTCGACACCCTGCACCGCGCCGGCATCGAGCTGGTGCTCGACGTGGTCTTCAACCACACGGCCGAGAGCGACCTCGACGGCCCCACGCTGAGCTGGCGTGGACTGGGCCAGAACCGCTGGTACGCCATGGGCGAGCACGGCGTGCCGCACAACTTCAGTGGCACCGGCAACAGCCTGGCGTTCAGCGAGCCGCGCGTGCAGCAGTGGGTGATGGACAGCCTGCGCTGGTGGGTGCAGGCCTTCGGCGTGGACGGTTTCCGGTTTGACCTGGCCGTCTCGCTGGGCCGCGACGCGGCGCTGGGCCACGCATTCAACCCGCGCAGCGCGCTGCTGAGTGCCATGGCGCACGACCCGGTGCTGCGCAACGTGCGCCTGATCGCCGAGCCCTGGGACGTGGGGCCGAACGGTTACCACCTGGGCGGTTTCGAGGCCAGTTGGCTGGAGTGGAACGACCGCTTCCGCGACGGTGTGCGCGCCTTCTGGCTCGGCCACCACGGCACGCGCGGCGAACTCGCCACCCGGGTGTGCGCCAGCGGCGATGTGTTCAACCAGCGAGGCCGCCTGCCCACTGCCAGCGTGAACATGGTGACCGCGCACGACGGCTTCAACCTCGCCGACCTCACCGCCCACCAACACAAACACAACCAGGCCAACGGGGAAAACAACCGCGACGGCCACGGCCACAACCTCAGCGCCAACGGCGGTGTGGAAGGCGCGACCGACGACCCCGCGGTGCTGCACCGCCGCGGCCAGTGGCGCCGCGCGCTGCTGGCCACGCTGTTCTGCGCGCAAGGCACACCGCAGCTGCTGGCCGGTGACGAACTCGGCCACAGCCAGCAGGGCAACAACAACAGCTACTGCCAGGACAACACCACCACCTGGCTGGACTGGGCCAGGGCCGATACCGAACTCGCGGACTTCGTGGCCCGCCTCGCGGCGCTGCGACGGCAGCACCCCGGCTTGCGCCACGCACGCTGGTTCGAAGGCGTTGGCCACCCGGCCGGTACATCGCCCGACATCGCCTGGCTCGACACCGACGGCCAGCCCCTGCGGCTTGAGGCCTGGCAGGCCCGCGATCGCCACACGCTCACGGCCCTGATCACCGTGGGCGAAGCTGGCGCGCCGCCGCTGGAGCGCCTGCTGCTGGTCTGGCACGCCGACCACGGCCGCGTCCAACTGCAGCTGCCGCCTGGCGAGTGGCGCGTGGTGCTGGACAGCGCCGGCGAGCGGGTGGTGCTGCCGGGCGAGGTGGCAGACAAGCTCACCGGCCACCTGGCCTTGCAGCTGGCCAGCGTGTGGGTGCTGGTCCAGGGCTTGCATGCATCGGGCGGCACCTCGCCACACCGCCCATGAACACCGCCATCCACCCCCATCTGGCGCGCCGCACCAGCGGCGTGCTGCTGCACATCACCAGCCTGCCCGGCCCCCACGGCTCGGGCGACCTGGGCATCGGCGCGCGCCACTTCGTGGACTGGCTGGCCTCGGCCGGACAGTCGATGTGGCAGATCCTGCCGCTGTCGCCGGCCGGGCCGGGCAACTCGCCCTACCAGAGCGTTTCGGCCTTCGCCGGCAGCCCGCTCATGGTCGACCTCGACGACCTGGTTCAGATGGGCTGGCTGCCCTGGATGCCGACCCAGGGCTTCGACCACCACCGCTGCGACTTCACCCGCGTGGCGCCCTGGCGCATGGCCTGTGTGCGCAAGGCCTGGGACGGCTTCAGCCAGCGCGCCAGTGCCGACTGCCGCGCAGCGCTGGCCGATTTCTGCACCGAACACGCGCACTGGCTGGACGACTACGCCCTCTTCATGGTGCTCAGCGAACGCCACATCGGCAGCTGGCCGCAGTGGCCCGCACCGCTGGCCCAGCGCGACCCGACGGCCCTGGACGAGGTGCGCCAGCATTCGCCCAAGGCGCTGGGTTTCTGGCAGTTCGTGCAGTGGCGTTTCTGGGTGCAGTGGCAGGCGCTGCGCGACTACGCGCGCAGCCGCGGTGTGCAGATGGTGGGCGACGCGCCGATTTTTGTGGCGCACCACAGCGCCGATGTGTGGGCCCATGCCGAGCAGTTCCTGCTTGGCGACGACTTCGAGCCCGAGGTGGTGGCCGGGGTGCCGCCCGACTACTTCAGCGCCACCGGCCAGCGCTGGGGCAACCCGCTCTACAACTGGCCGGTGATGGCGCAGAGCGGCTACCGCTGGTGGAAGGACCGGGTGGCGCACCTGTTCCAGCAGGTCGACGTGGTGCGGCTGGACCACTTTCGCGGCTTCGAAGCGCACTGGGAGATTCCGGCCAGCGAGCCCACCGCGGTGGCGGGCCAATGGCGGCCTGGCCCGGGCCTGCCGCTGTTCGCCGCGCTGCAGGAAGAGCTGGGTCCGCTGGCCATCATCGCGGAAGACCTGGGCCTGATCACACCCGAAGTCACCGCGCTGCGCGAGGCCTGCGGCTTCCCCGGCATGCGCATCCTGCAGTTCGCCTTTGGGGGCGGGCCGGGCAACCCTTACCTGCCGCACAACCTGGAGCGCAACTGCGTGGCCTACACCGGCACCCACGACAACGACACCACCCTGGGCTGGTGGCGCGCCGCCTCCTCCCACGACAAGGCAGCCGCGCGCGCCTACCTCGGCCCGGCGGTGGACACCGAGCCGCACTGGACGCTGATCACCGCCTTGTCCCAATCGGTGGCCAACACGCTGGTGCTGCCGTTCCAGGACGTGGTGGGGCTGGACGGCAAACACCGCATGAACACCCCCGGACAGCCCACCGGCTGCTGGGAATGGCGGTTCGACTGGCGCCAGATCGATCACCGCCCGGCAGAACGCCTGCTCGCCATGACACGCGCACACGGCCGAATACCCTAGTCAAACCAACTGTTCACGCGATTCCGTCACGATCCATCGAGCCAGTGCGCAGCAAGACGCACCCGCCCCACCACCCACGGAGACACACATGGAAAAAACCTCACCGCAGCAACTGGCCAAGCGCACGATCGCCCTGGTGCTGGCCGGGGGACGCGGCTCGCGCCTGCACGCCCTCACCGACCGACGTTCCAAACCGGCGGTGTACTTCGGCGGCAAGTTCCGCATCGTCGACTTCGCGCTCTCCAACTGCCTGAACTCGGGCGTGCGCCGCATCGGCGTGCTCACGCAGTACAAGTCGCACAGCCTGCTGCGCCACCTGCAGCGGGGCTGGAGTTTCCTGCGCAACGAGTTCAACGAGTTCATCGACCTGCTGCCGGCCCAGCAGCGCATGGACGACGAGAGCTGGTACATGGGCACGGCGGACGCGGTCTACCAGAACCTGGACATCCTGCGCGCGCACAAGCCCGAGTACATCCTGGTGCTCGCGGGCGACCACATTTACAAGATGGACTACGCCACCCTGATCGCCGACCACGTGGCGCTGGGCAAGAAGTGCACCGTGGCCTGCATCGAGGTGCCGCTGGCCGAGGCCACGGCTTTCGGCGTGATGGACATCGATGCCGAGCGCAACATCGTGCATTTCCTGGAGAAGCCCGCCCAACCGCCGCACATGCCCGGCAATCCCGACATGGCGCTGGCCAGCATGGGCGTGTACGTGTTCAACACCGAACACCTGTTTGAGGCCCTCAAGCGCGATGCGAGCACGCCCGGCTCCAGCCGCGATTTCGGCAAGGACATCATCCCGGCCATGGTGGCTGCCGGTGACGCTGCGGCACACCCGTTCGGCCTGTCGTGCGTGAAAAGCACGCCCGAAGCACCGGCCTATTGGCGCGACGTGGGCACGATCGACGCCTACTGGGCCGCCAACCTCGACCTCACCAACACCATTCCCGAGCTCGACATGTACGACCGCGACTGGCCGATCTGGACCTACCAGGAACAACTGCCACCGGCCAAGTTCGTCTTCGACGACGACGGCCGCCGCGGCTGCGCGGTGGACTCGCTGGTCTCGGGTGGCTGCATCATCTCGGGTGCGCTGGTGCGCCGCTCGGTGCTGTTTTCCAAGGTGCGGGTGCATTCGTACGCGTCGGTCGAAGAGTCGGTGATCCTGCCCGAAGTCGACATCGGGCGCGGCTGCGAACTGCACAAGGTGGTGGTCGACAACGGCTGTGTGATCCCGCCGGGCATGAAGATCGGCGTGGACGCGGCTGAAGACGGGCGGCGCTTCTTTCGCACGCCCTCCGGCATCGTCCTGGTCACCCGCGAAATGCTGGAAAAACTGGGATGAATCTCAAGGTTCTTTACGTCTGCTCCGAAGTGTTCCCGCTGCTCAAGACGGGCGGGCTGGCCGATGTGAGCGCAGGCCTGCCCCCCGCCCTGCAGGCGTTGGGCGCCGATGTGCGGTTGCTGCTGCCCGCATTCCCGAGCGTGGTGGCGGGGGTCACGCCCGAAGGCTCCACGTTGCTGGTGCCGCCCGGGGGCAGCCCGGGCCTGCCAGAAGGCGTGGGGCCTCAGGCCACGTCGGCGCACGGCCCCACACCCTGGCTGCGCGCCGGGCGCATCACCGACAGCGGCATGCCCGTGTGGCTGCTGCACGCGCCGGGCCTGTACGAGCGCGACGGCAACCCCTACCTGGACGAACAGGGTCGCCCCTGGCCCGACAGCGCCGAGCAATTCGCCTGGCTGGGCTGGGCCGCGGCCCTGCTGGGCACTGGCCTGGATGCCGGCTGGCAGCCCGATGTGGTGCACGGCCACGACTGGCACTCCGGCTTGGCGTTCGCCTACCTGCGCGAGCTCGCGCGCACCGCCGAGCACCGCCCGGCCAGCGTGTTCACCATCCACAACCTGGCTTACCAGGGCGTGTTCAACGCCGGCCTGCGCCCTCGCCTGGGCCTGCCCGACACACTCTTCCACTTGCAAGGGCTGGAGTTCCACGGCCAGATCAACTTCATGAAGGCGGGGCTGAAATACAGCGACGCCATCACCACCGTGAGCCCGACCTACGCGCGCGAGATCACCGGCACTGAGCAAGGCTGCGGGCTCGACGGTGTGCTGCGCCAGCGCCAGGCCCACCTGCACGGCATCTTGAACGGCGTGGACGACGCGGTGTGGAACCCCTTGACCGACCCGCTGGTGCAACCCGGGTTTGATGCCGACCACCTGCAGGGCAAAGCCCAAGCCAAGACCCGCCTGCAAACGCACATGGGCCTGCAGCCCCGGCCCGACGCACTGCTGTTCTCGGTGGTGAGCCGCCTCACCGAACAGAAAGGTCTGCACCTGCTGCCCGCCGTGGTGGACGAACTCGTGCAGCGCGGCGGGCAGTTGGCGGTGCTGGGTTCGGGCGATGCCGCCATCGAACAGGCCTTGCGCGACTGCGCGCAGCGACACCCCGGCCAGGTGGCACTGACCGTGGGCTACGACGAAGTGCTGGCGCACAGCGTCATTGCCGGCGCCGACGTGATCCTGCTGCCCTCGCGGTTCGAGCCCTGCGGCCTGACCCAGCTCTATGGTCTGCGCTACGGCACGCTCCCTTTGGTGCGCGCCGTGGGTGGTCTGGCCGACACCGTGGTCGACTGCAGCCTGGAGCACCTGGACGACGGCAGCGCCAGCGGCTTCGTGTTTCAAGACCTGGATGTGCCGAGCCTGCTGGCAGCACTCAAGCGGGCCTTTGCGTTGCAACGGCGCCCGGCCGACTGGCGCGCCGTGCAACGCCACGCCATGGCGCTTCGCTTCGGTTGGGCGCGCGCGGCGGGCGAGTATCTGCAGGTCTACCGCTCGGTGCTGCCCACCTGAACGCCACACCAGCACGCTTATTGCTTCAGCCATTCAGCCCCAACAACGCACGCACCACCGCCATGTCCACCCTCGACCCTGTTCCGTTCGAATACGACCACCTCGACAACAGCGTGGATGCCCTTCGCAAGTCGATCGCCAACCGCTTGATCTACTCGGTGGGTCGCGACCCGCGCTCGGCCACCCGGCGCGACTGGTTGTTCGCCCTGTTCCACGCGGTGCGCGACCGCATGATGCACCGCTGGCGCGAGACCCTCGCCACCGCGCAGGACGACGACGCCAAGCGCGTGTACTACCTGTCGATGGAGTTCCTCACCGGCCGCGCTCTCACCAACGCCCTGCTGTCGGTGGGCATCCTCGACGAGGCCCGCACCGCCTGCGCCCAGCTCGGGGTGGACTTCGATTCGCTGATCGACCTGGAGGCCGACGCCGGCCTGGGCAACGGCGGCTTGGGGCGCCTCGCCGCGTGTTTCCTCGACTCCATGGCCACGGTAGGCATTCCCGGCATGGGCTACGGCATCCGCTACGACTACGGCATGTTCGCGCAGCGCATCGTCGACGGCCGCCAGGTGGAAGAGCCCGACTACTGGCTGGTCAACGGCAACCCCTGGGAATTCATGCGCCCGGAGTTCAGCTACACGGTGCAGTTCGGCGGGCGGCTGCTGCAGACCGACGGCCACGTGCGCTGGCTGGAGACCGACGACGTGATCGCCACCGCCTACGACACCGGCGTGCCCGGCCACGAGCTCAGCAGCGTGGCCACCATGCGCCTGTGGACCGCCCGCGCCACCAGCGGCATCAACCTTGACGCCTTCAACAAGGGCGATTACATGCGCGCGGTGGAGGCCAAGAACGAGTCGGAAAACGTCTCGCGCGTGCTCTACCCCGACGACAGCACCGACCACGGCAAGGAACTGCGCCTGCGCCAGGAATACTTCTTTGTCAGCGCCTCGCTGCAGGACATCGTGCGCCGCTTCATCAAGCACCAGGGCAACTTCGACCTCTTCACTGAGCGCGTGGCGATCCACCTGAACGACACCCACCCCGCGCTGGCCGTGCCCGAGCTCATGCGCCTGCTGGTCGACGAGCAGAACCTGGAGTGGGACACCGCCTGGGACATCTGCAAAAAGGTGTTCAGCTACACCAACCACACGCTGATGCAGGAGGCGCTGGAGACCTGGCCGGTGGAGTTGATGGGCCGCCTGCTGCCGCGCCACCTGCGCATCATCTACGACCTGAACGCGATCTTTCTGGCCGAGGTGCATCAGCGTTTCCCGGGCGAGAACGACCTGCTGCGCCGCGTCTCGCTGATCGACGAGCGCGGCCAGCGCCGCGTGCGCATGGCCTACCTCTCGGTGCTGGCCAGCCACAAGGTCAACGGTGTGTCGGCCCTGCACAGCCAGCTGATGGTGCAGACCATCTTTGCCGACTTCGCGCGCCTCTACCCCGAGCGCTTCTGCAACAAGACCAACGGCATCACGCCGCGGCGCTGGCTCTCGCAGGCCAACCGCCCGCTGGCCAGTCTGATCGACGCGCGCATTGGCACCACCTGGCGGCGCAACCTCGACGAGCTCGAACAGCTGCGCCCACTGGCCACCGATCCCGAATTCGTCAGCGCCTTCCAGGCCGCCAAGGCGCAGAACAAACACCGGCTGGCCGAACGCATCGCCACCGAGACGGGCGTGGTCGTGAACCCGGCCAGCCTGTTCGACGTGCAGATCAAGCGCATGCACGAGTACAAGCGGCAGTTGCTCAACGTGCTGCACGTGGTCACGCGTTACCAGCAGATCCTGGCGCACCCGAACGCCGACTGGGTGCCGCGCACGGTGATCTTTGCCGGCAAGGCGGCCTCGGCCTATTTCATGGCCAAGCTGGTGATCAAGCTCATCAACGACGTGGCGCGCGTGGTCAATCACGACAAGCGCGTGGGCGACAAGCTCAAGGTGGTGTTCATCCCCAACTACCGGGTGTCGCTGGCCGAGGTGATCATCCCGGCGGCCGACCTCTCCGAGCAGATTTCCACCGCCGGCACCGAGGCCTCGGGCACCGGCAACATGAAGTTCGCGCTCAACGGCGCACTCACCATCGGCACCTGGGACGGCGCCAACATCGAGATCGCCGAACACGTGGGGCTGGAGCACATCTTCATCTTCGGCCACCGCACCGAGCAGGTGGCGGCCCTGCGCGCCAGCGGCTACAACCCGCGCCGCTACTACGACCACAACTACGACCTCAAGACCGCCATCGACCGCATCGCCGAAGGCGCTTTCAGCCCCGAGGAGCCCGGGCGTTTCCACGACATCACGCGCACCTTGCTGGAGTCAGACTACTACCTGCTGCTGGCCGACTACACCGACTACCTGGCGACGCAGCACAAGGTGGATGCGCTCTACCGCACGCCAGACGAGTGGACGCGCCACGCCGTGATGAACGTGGCCGGCATGGGTGCGTTCTCCTCGGACCGCACCATCCGCGAATACGCCAGCGAGATCTGGAACGTCAAGCCGCTGTTCCCCTGACCGTTTGGGCTTGCAGGGCGCGTGCCAGAATCCGCCGCATGCGGCAACCCTGGCGTTTCTCCTGGTGGTGGGTGGTCGGCGGGGCGGCGATCGCCCTGGCCGGCGCGGCCGCCATCGCGCGCCAGTCGCTGGAACAGCAACGCGCCCTGTTCGAGACCGACGCGCGCATCGTGCACCGGCTGCTGAGCCAGCAAGTGGTGCAGCACGACGCCATATTGGCCACGCTGGCACTGCTGCAGCCCGCGCCCGTCGCCAGCCGGACCGGCTCTCCCGAACAACGCCTGCCCGCGCTCTACCCGCGCATCCTCTCGGTGCAGCGCAGCGACGCCGCCACGCCCTGGCCCGACCCCGCACTGGCCGAGGCCGAGCGCCTGTCGCGCCAGAGTGGCCGCGCCGCGCTGGCACCGCTGGATCTGCCCAGTGGCCGCTACCGGCTGGTGCTCGCCTCCGAGCCCGCGAGCTTCGCGCTCACCATCGACCTGCAGGCGCTGGTGCCCTGGGAAGAGTGGCCGATGGCGGCCGAGACCAGCACGGTGCGGGTCGAACTGGAGCATGCGGGCCAGCGCCACGTGGTCCAGCCGGGCCGGCTGCAGGCGGGCACCGGTTCGCGCTTCGAGTTCCACAAGGTGGTGGCGGCCGAGAGCCAGCCCTTTGACGTGGTGGCCACACAAACCGTGAACTGGCGGCAGTGGCCCTGGGCCCGCATGCTGGCCTGGACACTCGCGGTGGCGGCCTTGCTCGCAGCGGTGCGGCACCTGCAACGCCAACGCCTGGCGCGCCGCCGCGCCGAAGAGCTGCTGCGCCTGGGTCAGGTGGCGCGCCTGAACACCTTGGGCGAACTCGCCGCCGGCATGGCGCACGAACTCAACCAGCCGCTCACCGCCGTGTTGGCCAACACCCAGGCCGCGCAACGACTGCTGGACGACGACCCGCCCGAGCTGGCCACCGCGCGCGGCGCCATGGCCCAGGCCGCCGCGCAAGCCCGGCGCGCCGCCGAGGTGGTGGGCCGGCTGCGCCGCGCGGTGGAGCGACCCGACAGCGGTGGCCAGCGCCAGGTCGTGGATGCGGTGGAAGCGGTGCGCCGCGCGCTGCACCTGCTGGAGCCCGAGTGCCAGCGGCGCAGCGTGGCGCCAGCGCTCGAAGGTTTGCCTGCGCTCAACGTCATGGCCGACCCGGTCGCCCTCGACCAGATCGTGCACAACCTGATCCTCAACGCGCTGCAGGCGCTGGAGCAGGGGCCTGCCACGCAGCGCCGGCTCACGCTCACCTTGCGCACGGTCGATGGCCTGGGCGAACTCGCCGTGGCCGACAGCGGGCCGGGCATTGCGCCCGAGGTCTTGCCACGCCTGTTCGAGCCATTTTTCTCCACACGCGAAGGTGGGCTGGGGCTGGGCTTGAGCCTGTGCGAAACGCTGGCCAGCGGCATGGGCGGCTCGCTCTCGGCCGCCAACGCGGCCACCGGCGGCGCGGTGTTTCGGCTGCGCCTGCCGCTCGCCGCCAACCCAGCATGAGCATGGACACCCTCTCCCCCACCATCCACTTGATCGACGACGACCAGGCCGTGCGCGACAGCCTGGCCTTGCTGATCGGCACCGTGGGCCTGCGCGTGCAGCCGTGGAGCAACCCGCAAGCCTTCCTCAGCACCTTCGACCGCGAAGCCATCGGCGCCATCGTGCTCGACGTGCGCATGCCCGGCATCAGCGGCCTGAGCGTGCTCGACACCCTGGTGGCCCAGGGCGTGGACCAGCCGGTGATCATGCTCACCGGCCACGGCACGGTGGACATGTGCCGTCGCGCCTTCAAGGCAGGTGCGGCCGAATTCCTGGAAAAGCCGGTGGACGACGAGGCGTTGCTCGAAGCCCTGCAGAACGCCGTGCGCCTGCATGTGCGTTCGCGCCAGCGCCACCAGGCCGACCGCGCCGCGCGCGAGCGTTTTGCGCAGCTCTCGGAGCGCGAGCGCGAGGTGCTGGGCCTGATCGTCGAGGGCCTGACCAACAAGGAAATCGGCCGCGCACTCGGCCTCTCGCCCCGCACGGTGGAAACCCACCGCGCCAACCTGTTTGCCAAGCTGCAGGCGCCGTCGCTGGCGCAACTGATCCGCCACTACGCCGCGCTGGTCGATGCCGGAGATGCAGGCACTGCGTAGTTCTACGGAGGGCCGCGCGTAGCCGCCCGAATGGTGGTGGGCGCCGCGAATTTTTACAGTTCTCCCACGGTTGATCGAACCGTTCAACACCACCGGAGAACACCATGAAATTCATTGCCCAAGCTTCCGTCATCGCCCTGTCCCTGATCGCCACCGCCGCCAGCGCCCAGGCCGTGCGCGTGGAGAAGAACATGTCGCTGGACCTGGCCAACCAGATCGCTGCGGCCACCGTCGCAGCGTGCAGCGCCAGCGGCTACAACGTGACGGCCGCCGTGGTGGACCGCGCCGGCTCCCTGCGTGCCCTGCAGCGCGCCGACAACGCCGGCCCGCACACCGTGGGCGCCGCGCAAGGCAAGGCATACACCTCCGCCTCGGCGCGCAACACCACCGCCGCCATGCTGGAGAACGTACAGAAGAACCCCGGCGCCGCAACGCTGGTGGACATCCCGGGCTTCCTGGTGCTGGGCGGCGGCGTGCCGGTGAAGGTCGGCAACGAGGTCATCGGCGCCGTGGGCGTTGGCGGTGCACCGGGTGGTCATCTGGACGAGCAGTGCGCGAACGCGGGCATTGCCAAAGTGGCCGAGTTGTTGAAATGAAAACGCTGCTGCTGGTTCTTGCACTGGCTCTCACCGGTGCATCCGCCCAGGCCCAGGTCGCCCCCAGTGCGGCTGAGGCGGCGGCCTACACAGGTCTGCACGCAGCGGCGCACAAGGGCGACGCAGCCAAGGTCGCGCGCCTGTTGGCCGGGGGCGCTGCGGTGAACGCCACCGACGCCCACGGCCGCACGCCGCTGCACGTGGCCACCTTCGCACGGCAACGCGACGCGATCGCCGCGCTGGTCAAGGCCGGTGCGGACATCAACCGACTCGAGAACGACCGCTATGACGCAGTGACGATTGCATCGGTGGCCGACGACGAAGCGACGCTGCGTGTGTTGCTGCAATTGGGTGCGAGCGCAAAACAGACCACCAGCCGTTACGACGGCACGGCCCTGATCGCTGCCGCGCACCTGGGCCACGACGGTGTCGTGCGCCAGCTGATTGCCGCCGGTGCGCCGCTGGACCATGTGAACAACCTGCATTGGACGGCGGCCATCGAGGCGGTCGTGCTGGGCGACGGCGGCGCGCGTCACCAGGCCACGCTCAAGGCCTTGATCGATGCGGGTGCGAACCTGCAGCTGGCCGATCGGCATGGCCAGACGCCGCTGGCGTTGGCGCGGTCGCGGGGGTATTCGGCGATGGTTTTGATGTTGGAAAAGGCCGGGAGTCGATAGCTTCAAAAGAAGGCTTCTTCGCTGGCTGAACCGGGGCGGACGGCTCCGCGAATGTCCTCCGTCGGCCTGCGGCCGCCTCTCCCTTTATTTCGCTGCGCCGTCCACCCCGATTCAGCCAGCAGCCAACATCTCAGCACTCCAACGTGGGTGTACCCACATCTCGTCAGATCGGAGCGGCACGGCGCTCTGCGCAGCGAAATAAAGACACCGTTCTGTTTGTCAAGCAGTCAGAGGCGCGAAGCGGCTGGCGTCAAAGGGCGTTCTGGACTTCAGCACCCCATAGACAATGGCCAGCA
>NZ_JALHLX010000002.1:0-6887 GCF_022844385.1 Hydrogenophaga sp.
AGGCCAATCGTTTGAATCTTGCCCGCGCGCACCAGATCGCTCAGCGCACCCACGCTCTCTTCGATCGGCACCTGCTTGTCCCAGCGGTGCAGGTAGTAGAGGTCGATCACATCGGTCTTCAGGCGCTTGAGCGCGGCCTCGCAGGTGGCGCGAATCGTCTCGGGCCGACCGTCGATCACACGCACCAGCTTGCCGTCGCCCGCCACGTCCACGCCTTGCATGCCGCACTTGCTGGCCAGCGTGAACTCGCTGCGGCGCTTGCAAAGGGCTTTGCCCACCAGCGTCTCGCTCACGCCAAAGCCATAGAGCGCGGCGGTATCAAAGTGCGTGATGCCCTGGTCCAGCGCGGACTGCAGCAGGCGCTCGGCTGCCTCGGGCGTCACCGGTGCGCCATAGGCGTGGCAGATGTTCATGCAGCCCAGGCCAATGGCCGAGACTTTGAAGGGACCGAGTTGTCGTTGTTGCATGGCTTCAGCCGTTCGCGTTCAACTTCTGCTCGAGGTCGTGCAGCACCTCGTAGCAGGCAAACACCTTCGCCACGCTGGAGTTGGGCTCTCGCCCCTCTTTGATGGCGGCGAAGAATTCGCGGTCCTGCAGCTCGATGCCGTTCATGCTGACCGCCACCTTGGACACGTCGATCTTTTCTTCCTTGCCGGTGAACAGGTCGTCGTAGCGCGCGAGGTAGGTCGCGGTGTCGCCGATGTAGCGGAAGTAGGTGCCGAGCGGTCCGTCGTTGTTGAAGCTCAGGCTCAGTGTGCAGATGGCGCCGTTGGCGGCTTTCAACTGGATGCTCATGTCCATGGCGATGCCCAGCGTCGGGTGGATCGGGCCCTGGATGGCGTTGGCCTGCACGATCGGGCTGCCGCACTGGTAGGCGAACAGATCGACCGTGTGCGCTGCGTGGTGCCACAGCAGGTGGTCGGTCCAGCTGCGCGCCTGGCCCAGCGCGTTGGTGTTGGTGCGGCGAAAGAAATAGGTCTGCACATCCATCTGCTGGATGTTGAAGCGGCCCGCCGTGATCTCGTTGTGCACGTACTGGTGGCTGGGGTTGAAGCGGCGCGTGTGGCCGCACATCGCCACCAGCCCGGTCTTCTTCTGCTCTTCCACCACGGCCTTGGCACCGGCCAGGCTGTCGGCCAGCGGAATCTCCACCTGCACGTGTTTGCCGGCCTTGAGGCAGGCGATCGTTTGTTCGGCGTGCATCTGCGTGGGCGTGCAGAGAATCACGGCGTCCAGCTCCTTGAGCGCGAGACTGTCAGCGAGGTCGGTGGTGACGTGGGCTATGCCGTATTTCGCCGCCACTTCTTTCGTCTTCTCCAGGTCGCGGCTGATCAGCGAGATCACTTCCACACCGTCGATGTTCTTGATGCCGTCGAGGTGTTTGATGCCGAAGGCGCCGGCGCCGGCGAGGGCGACTTTGATGGTCATGGTTCAGTTCTCCTGTTTGGGGTTTTACTCCCTCTCCCCCTGGGAGAGGGTTGGGGTGAGGGCCCGGCGCACCGAGAGCCCTCACCCCTGCCCTCTCCCAGAGGGAGAGGGGGAAAGTCACGCGTTCTCGAGAATCAGGTGGCCCACGGCCGTGTTGCTCGCGGGCACATGGTAGAAGCGGCGCACCGCCTTGGGCTTCGGCCCGCCGGCTGCGTCGGCCATGGCGCCGCGCGCGATCAGCCACATCACGAGTTCAATGCCCTCGCTGCCGGCTTCGCGCACGTAGTCGATGTGGGGGATGCTGGCCGCGGCTTCCGGGTCGTTGATCAGCTTGTCCAGAAACGCGTTGTCGAAGTCCTTGTTGATCAGGCCCGCGCGCGGACCCTGCAGCTGGTGGCTCATGCCGCCCGTGCCCCAGATCTGCACGTTGAGGTCTTCGTCAAAACTCGCCACGGCCTTGGCAATGGCTTTGCCCAGGTTGTAGCAGCGACGGCCGCTGGGCACCGGGTACTGCACCACGTTGACCGCGAACGGGATCACCGGGCAGGGCCAGGCCTCGGGCTGACCGCACATCAGCGACAGCGGCACGGTCAGGCCGTGGTCCACGTCCATCTTGTTGACGATGGTGAGGTCGAAGTCCTGCTGAATCACGGACTGCGCAATGTGCGCCGACAGTTCCGGGTGACCGATGACCTTGGGTACGGGACGCGGACCCCAGCCCTCGTCGGCCGGCTGGTACTCGGCGGCGGTGCCGATGGCAAAGGTCGGGATCATGTCGAGGCTGAAGGCCGTGGCGTGGTCGTTGTAGACCAGAAAAATCACGTCGGGCTGGTTGTCCTTCAGCCATTGCTTGCCGAAGTCATAGCCTTGAAAGACTGGCTGCCAGTAGGGCTCATGGGTCTTGCCGAGGTCCAGCGCGGCGCCGATGGCAGGCACGTGGGAGGTGTAAACGGATGCGGTGATGCGTGCCATGTCAGTTCACTTTCTGGCTTGCGGAGCCTTGTGGCTGGCGATGTGCCTGTGCCGTGCCGTCTTCGCCAACGACGCGATTGCCCTCGACCGATCGGCCACCGGCAATCATCATGTTGCGGTACTCGTCTTCGGTCATGCCGGTCATGGAGCCCGCCATCTGCTGGAAGCTCTTGCCGTCGGTGGCGCCGATCTTGGCGAGGAAGTAGATGTTGCCGCCGAGGCGGATGCACCAGTTGAGGTCGCGCGCGAGCACGGCCTGCTTCTGCTCTTCCGTCATGTCCCATTCGTTCAGATAGGCACGTTCGTCCTGCTTGAAACGCTCGCGGTTCCCGGCCTTCATCAGGCTCATGCAGAACTGGTTGAGCCAGTAGCCCTTGCGGGATTGTTCTGCGTCGAAGATGGTCGTGCCGGGCACGTCCAGGTAGGGTTTTTCGAGTGCCATGTCAGACCTCCTCTGGCCAATACAACTTCATGGGATTCGTCACCAGCAGCTTCTTCTGAGCTTCCGCTGTGGGCGCGATCTGCGGAATGAAGTCCACCAGCAGGCCGTCGTCGGGCATGTGGTCCTTCAGGTTGGGGTGCGGCCAGTCGGTTCCCCAGAGCACGCGGTCAGGGAACTCTTCCATGACGCGGCGCGCGAACGGCACCACATCCTGGTAAGCGGCCTGCTCGCCGTCCAAGGCCTTGGGGCCGGTGATGCTCAGGCGCTCCGGGCAGCTCACCTTGCTCCACACGTTGGGGTGCTGGCGCATGAACTTGAGGAACAGCTCGAACTCGGGGCCGTCCACCGGCTTGCTCACGTCGGGGCGGCCCATGTGGTCCACCACCACGGTCGTGGGCAAGGCGGTGAAGAAGTCCCACAGCTCGGGCAGGTCCACCGCTTCGAAATAGATCACCACGTGCCAGTCCAGCTTCTGGATGCGCGCGGCGATCTCCATCAGTTCGTCCTTGGGTGTGAAGTCCACCAGGCGTTTGACGAAGTTGAAGCGCACACCGCGCACGCCGGCTTTGTGAAGCGCCTGCAACTCGTCATCGGTGACGCTGCGCTTGACCGTGGCCACCCCCCGCGCCTTGCCGTCGCTGTGCACCAGCGCGTCCACCAAGGCGCGGTTGTCCGCACCGTGGCAGGTGGCCTGGACCACCACGTTGCGCGCGAAGCCGAGGTGGTCGCGCAAGGCAAAGAGCTGCGCCTTGCTCGCGTCGCACGGCGTGTATTTGCGCTCGGGGGCGTAGGGAAACTCGGCACCCGGACCGAACACGTGACAGTGTGCGTCCACAGCGCCGGCAGGCAGCTGGAAACGCGGTTTGCTTGGGCCTGCATACCAATCCAGCCAGCCGGCGGTCTTGGTGAAATCACCCGAGGTGGGTTTGCTCATGAGAGAAGCTTTCAAAACAGATCGAACGCCGACGAGGCGGCGAGCGGTGTGAGGCGGCGGGGCGATTTGCTGGCCGAAGGACTGATGAGCCCCGCCGCCTCACACCGCTCGCCGCCGGTCCCACCGGAGAAAAATCAGTCGATGTAACGAAGGCCGGCAGTTGCCAAAGGCTCCCGCATCTTGTACATGTCCAGCCCCAGCACCCCGCTGGCCAGCTTGGCGCGCTTCTCACCCTCAAAACTCTCGCGGTGCTGCGCAGCCTCCAGGGTGATCACGGCACGCGCCGCAGGCACACACACCACACCATCGTCGTCCGCCACGATCACATCACCCGGCGTCACCAGCATGCCGGCACACACGATGGGGATGTTCACCGAACCCAGCGTCGCCTTGATCGTGCCCTTGCTGCTGATCGCCTTGCTCCACACCGGGAAACCCATGCGCTGCAGTTCCTTCACGTCGCGCACACCGCCGTCGATGATCAAGGCCCGCGCGCCGCGCGCCTGGAACGACGTGGCCAGCAAGTCGCCAAAAAAACCGTCGGTGCACTCTGCGGTGACCGTGGCCACCACGATGTCACCCGGCTGGATCTGCTCAGCCGCCACATGCATCATCCAGTTGTCACCCGGTTGCAGCAGCACCGTGACCGCCGTGCCGCTCACCTGGCATCCCGGGTAGATCGGACGCATGAAAGGTTTGAGCAGGCCCACGCGGCCCATGGCCTCGTGCACCGTGGCCGAGCCCAGCGCGGCCAGGCCGTCGGCGGCTGCGCGGTCCGCGCGTTTGATGTTGCGGTAGACAACGCCCAGTTCGTACATGTCAGTCTCCTGTGTGTTCTCCCTCCCCCTCTGGGGGAGGGTTGGGATGGGGGCCTGCCGCGCCAGGGCCCCCATCCCTGCCTTCCCCCAGAGGGGGAAGGGGTGAATTCATTTCGCTCAAAGACCCTTGGCCTTCAAGCGCGTGTCCAACCTCGAAAACACGCGGCGCACATTGCCCTCGTAGATCTGGTGCTTGTCGTCCGCACTCAAAATTTTCGAGGCCTCGATGTAGCGCTTGGTGTCGTCGTAGTAGTTGCCCGTGGTCGGGTCGATACCACGCACCGCACCGATCATCTCGGAGGCAAACAACACGTTCTTCACCGGTATCACGGTGTTGAGCAAATCAATGCCGGGCTGGTGGTAGACGCAGGTGTCGAAGAACACGTTGTTCATCACGTGCGTGTCCAGCAGCGGCTTCTTCATCTCCTGCGCCAGGCCACGAAAGCGACCCCAGTGATAAGGCACCGCGCCACCACCGTGCGGGATCAAAAACTTCAGCGTCGGGAAATCCTTGAACAGGTCGCCCTGGATCAGCTGCATGAAAGCGGTGGTGTCGGCGTTGAGGTAGTGCGCGCCGGTGGTGTGGAAACAGGCGTTGCAACTCGTGCTCACGTGGATCATGGCCGGCAGGTCGTGCTCCACCATCTTCTCGTAGATGGGGTACCAGTGTTTGTCGGTCAGCGGCGGGCTGGTCCAGTGGCCGCCCGATGGATCGGGGTTGAGGTTGATGCCGACCGCACCGTATTGCTGAACGCACTTCTCAAGCTCGGGAATGCAGGTGGCCGGATCAACACCAGGCGACTGCGGCAGCATGGCCACAGGCACGAAATGGTCGGGGAACAGCTCGCTCACGCGGAAGCAAAGCTCGTTGCAGATCGCGGCCCAGGTGCTGGACACGTTGAAGTCGCCGATGTGGTGCGCCATGAAACTGGCGCGCGGGCTGAACAGCGTGATGTCGCTGCCGCGCTCCTTCATCAGCTTGAGCTGGTTGGTCTCGATGGATTCGCGCAACTCGTCGTCGCTGATCTTGAGGTCGGCGACTTTGGGCATCACTGCCGGGTCTTTGATGCCGGCAATCTGCGCGTTGCGCCAGTTCTCCAGCGCCTTGGGTGCCGTGGTGTAGTGGCCGTGGCAATCGATGATGAGGCTCATGGCGTCTCCTGAATTTTTTGTTGTGGTCTGAAAGGCTTCAAGCAGGCTCCATGCCCTGGCGCCGCTTGGCCTCGGCCGCCTCGGGCGCGGTCATGTGGGCGAGCATGGCGCGCACCACATCCGCGTGGTTGGTTCGAAAGGGGATGCCGGCAGAAAACGTGGTGACAATCTGGATGGCCGGGGGCAAGGGGCCGGCCACTGTGATGCCGGCCACACCGAGCAATTCACTGAGCTGCTGAAATCCCAGCGCCACCTCGCCGCGCGACACCAGCGAAGCCACGGGCACACCGGGCGGCGCCTGCACGATGCGGCTTTGAATCTGCTGGGCAATGCCCCAGCGCTCGAACAGTTGGGCCAGCGCCACACCGCTGGGGCCGGTGGAATAGCTGATGCTGGGCGCGGCCAGCACGGCGCTGCGCACCGCGTCTTCCGAGCCCAGATCGGGCAAGGCAGTGCCTTCACGCACGGCCACGGCCACGCCCGAGCGCACCAGGTCCACCCGGCTGCCGGGCTGCAGATGGCCTGCAGCGATCAGCTTGTCGATCGCGTCCGACGCGAGGATCACCACTTCGAAGGCCTCACCCGCCTGCACGCGCCGGGCAGCGTCCACGCCACCCACGGATTCGATGGACACGGACACATTGCTCACCGCCTCGAACCCCGCCACCAGTTCGGCCAGCACCTGGCGCGTCGCCATGGACGAAATACCCTGGATGCGGGTCTTGGGTTTGAACTGGTTGGGATGGTTCGTCATGGTGTTGGAGCCGGGTCGGTGGATTGTGGCCCTTGCCCACGGGTGAGAAAAGTCACATGACCGGCTAGCAGCTAGAACGAAATTACATAACTATGATCCACACCTGTTTCCACCTTCCGTTCGACCATCAGCCGCCATGGACCTCAAACAACTCGAATACTTTGTGCGCGTGGCCGAGCTCGGCAGTTTCACCCGGGCCTCGATGGCGCTGAATGTGGCGCAGCCCGCGCTCTCGCGCCAGGTGCGCCTGCTCGAAGTGGAGTTGCGGCAGAACCTGCTGGTGCGCAACGGCCGCGGCGCCACGCCCACCGAAGCCGGCAAGCTGCTGCTGGCGCACGGCCGCGGCATCCTGCACCAGGTGGAGCGGGCGCGCGAAGAGCTGGGTCG
>NZ_JALHLX010000002.1:6987-23082 GCF_022844385.1 Hydrogenophaga sp.
GTGGCCAGCTCGATCCGGCCATCGGCCTACCGCATGCGCCCGGTCCATCCGCCACTGAAGACGCGCCTGTGCCTGGCGACCAGCTCGCAGCGCCCGGCCACGCTCACGCAGCAAAAAACACTGGAGCTGATCCGCCAGACGCTGGATGCACTGAACAAACCCTGATGCCTCCGGAGCTGCCCAGAGCTCCCACGGAACTGGCTTTGCCGGGCCGTAGGGTGCGTCCCCCTTTCAGGGGGGACGCGCGCAGCGCGGCGGGGGGTGTCTACTGCTTCTGGATATTGGCGCGCTCGATGACGCCGCTCCAGCGGCGGATGTCGGATGCGAGCAGCGCGGCGGTCTGCTCCGGCGTCGAGGAACGGGCGTCGATGTTGAGGCCGCGCAGCTTCTCGCGCACACCCGGATCGGCCAGCGCGGTGGCAATGTCGCGCTGCAGGCGGTCGACCACCGGGCGCGGTGTCTTCGACGGCACGGCCAGCGCGTTCCACGACGAGGCCACGAAGTCCTTCACGCCCGCTTCCACCGCGGTGGGCACGTCAGGCAACACGATGGAGCGCTTCTCGCCGGTCACGGCCAGGGCGCGCACGGCGCCGCCCTGGATCTGCGTGAGCATGGGCGCGAGGATTTCCACCGCCACATCGACCTGCTGACCCCGGATCGCGCCGATGAGCGCGGGTGTGCCGTTGAAAGGAACCACCTGGGCGTCGATGCCGGCGGTGCTCTTGAACAGCTCGGCCGCCAGGTTCTGCGTGCTGCCGATGTTGATGCTGCCCACGTTGAGCTTGCCGGGGTTGGCCTTGCCGAAGGCCACCAGCTCACCCAGGGTCTTGTGGGGCGAGTTGGCGGGCACCACCACAGCAATGTCGAAGTAGCCAAGCGTGGAGACCGGTGTGAAGTCTTTCACTGTGTCAAACGGCAGGCTCTTGAAGAGTCCCGCAGTGACCGCCGTGCCGTTGGACATGAGGAACAGGGTGTGGCCATCGGGTTCTGCGCGCGCCACCGAGTCCGCTGCCACCACGCCGCCGGCGCCGGGCCGGTTCTCGATCACCACCGACTGCCCCAGCAACTCGGCGAGCTTCTGCGCCACGATGCGCGCGGTGAGGTCGCCCACGCCGCCCGCCGCGAAAGGCACAACGATGCGAACGTTTTTTGAAGGGAAGGCGGCCTGCGCATGCACTGGCCCGACCGCGAGCGCGGCGAGGGACAGGGCTGCACCCAGCAGGGTGCGACGGATGGTGGAAGGCTGTCGGTTCATGGTGTCTCCTCGTGTGTTGAAGCAGTGCGCGTTTGGAACGGGTCAGAGCCGCAGGACAAACAACGTGATGCCCGGGAACGCCACGAGGATGGCGGTGCGGACAAGGTCGCTGGCCACAAACGGCATGACGGCGCGGTAGGTCTGGGTGATCGGCACGTCCTTGGCCATGGAGTTGATGACGAAGAGGTTCATGCCCACCGGCGGCGTGATCAACCCCACCTCCACCACGATCAGCACCAGGATGCCGAACCAGATGGCGAACTCCTCGGGCGTGAGGCCGAAGTCGAGCACAGTGACGATGGGGAAGAACACGGGAATCGTCAGCAGGATCATGGACAGCGAGTCCATGAAGCAACCCAGGATCACATACAACACCAGAATGGCGACCAGCACCAGCCAGGGGTTGAAGCCGGAGGCCGCGACCATCTGGGCGGTCTCCTGTGGCAATTGCGACAAGGCCAGGAAGGTGTTGTAGAGCCCGGCGCCCAGCACGATCATGAAGATCATGCCGGTGGCCACCGCGGTGCCCAGGATGGCGCCCAGCAGTGTTCTGCGGTTCAGCCCGCCGCCCATCCAGGCCGCCAGACCGGTGCCGAACGCACCGATGGCAGCACCTTCGGTGGGTGTGAACAAACCAGTGTAGATGCCGCCGACCACGGCCACAAAGATCAGCATGACCGGCCACACCTTGGCGGTGGCGGCCCAGCGCTCCTTCATGGGCATGGGCGGCATGGAGCCCACATCTTGCGGCTTCACGCGGGCGTAGATGGCAATCACGATCATGTAGCCCAGCGCGGCCAGGATGCCGGGCACGAAAGCGGCGAGGAACAGTTTGGCGATGTTCTGCTCGGTCAGGATGGCGTAGATCACCAGCACCACCGAGGGCGGAATCAGGATGCCCAGCGTGCCACCGGCGGCCAGTGTGGCGGTGGAAATACCGCCGGCGTAACCCGCGCGCTTGAGCTCGGGCAGGGCCACCTGGCCCATGGTGGCAGCAGTGGCCAGCGACGAGCCGCAGATGGCACCAAAGCCGGCACACGCACCCACGGCCGCCATGGCCACGCCACCCTTGCGGTGGCCGATCCAGGCCTCGGCCGCCTTGAACAAGGCTTGCGACAAACCGCCCAGCGCTGCGAACTGGCCCATGAGAAGGAACAGTGGAATGACGGACAGCGAGTAGTTCGAGAAGGTGCTGTAGGTCACCTGCTTGAGCTGGTTGAAGATCGGCACGTAGCTGCCGTAGATGGCCCATGCGCCCCCCAGGCCGCACAGCAGCATGGCCAGGCCGATGGGCACGCGGATGAAGATGAGCAGCAGCAGGACCGGAAACGACCAGGCCGCGAGTTCGAGACCGGTCATGCGAGGCTCCCGATCAGCAGGGTGAACAGTGGGTGTGTCATGGGGTGCTTCATCTCAGTGGCCTGCATTGCCGTCAACCGTCCAGCCCGCTGGCTCCTTGGCGAGGCCCAGTTGGGTAAGTGTCTTGGCGAAATAGCACAGGCAGCCCACAACGGCGCCCACCAGGCAGACCGCATAGGCCCACCACATCGGCATGGCCAGGATGAAGGTGGTCTCCAGGTATTCGCGCTTTTCCAGCATGCCCTCCCACAGCTTCCAGGTGAGCACCAGCCAGACCAGCAGCATCAGCACATCGCTGATCGCCACCACGGCGCGCTGGGCCCAGGCCGGCATGTGCATGTAGAGCAGGTCCACCGTGGCGTGCCCCCCTTTGAGGTAGCACCAGGGCAGGAAGAAGAACACCGCAATGCCGGTGCCGATCTCCACCAGCTCGAAGTCGCCGGGCACGGGTCCCAGGCCCACGTCGATCAGCGCACGGCCCGAGACACTGACAACAATCATCAGCGTGATCGCGGTCAGCACAAGACCCCCGGCAATGGCCAGCCAGTTGGCAAGGCGGTAGATGAAACCAATCATGCGGTGTACTTTCAGGAACAGGAGCAGAAACCAACCCAGGATTGTCCGCCATCACCAGCAGGGGCTGAACGGGCCCTGCCCAATAAAAAGGCCGCCCCCGCAAGAGGACGGCCTGCAACCCTGGCCGGGGTTATTTGGCGTGCTTTGCGATCAAGGCGCGGGCTTCGGACACCAGCTTGGCGCCGTCGATGTTTTTGCCCTTCATCTCGTTGATCCAGTCGGTCTCCACCGTGGCGGCGGTACGCCTCCAGCGCTGGGTCTCGGCCAGGTCGAGCGCCACGATGTTGTTGCCGGCGCGCTGAGCAATGCCCAGACCGGCCTTGTCACCGTCGTCCATGGCACGGCCAAACATGGCCGCCGTCTCGATGCCGGAGTTCTTGTCGATCACTGCCTTGAGGTCCGCCGGGAGCTTGTCGTAGGAGGCCTTGTTCATGGAAAACGCAAAGGTCTGTGTGTACAGGCCTTCCTTGCCGGCGAAGGTGGTGTGGTTCTTCACCAGCTCACTCACCTTCAGCGCTGGCGTGACTTCCCAGGGAATCGTGGTGCCATCGATCACACCCTTGGACAAGGCTTCGGTCACGGCCGGCACGGGCATGCCCACGGGGGTGGCGCCGAGTTTGGTCAACATGTTGTTGATGACGCGCGAGCCGCCACGCACTTTCATGCCACGCAAGCTTTCCAGGCCGGTCACCGGCGACTTGGTGTGAAACAGGCCAGGGCCATGGGTGTGCACGGCGATCAGCTTCACGTCCTTGAATTCGTCAGCCGCGTACTTCTCGACGTACTCCTGGATCGCGCGCGAGGACTGCTCGGCCGAGCCGCTCATGAACGGCAGCTCGAACACCTCGGTCTTGTTGAAGCGGCCGGGGGTGTAACCCAGCACCGTCCAGGTGAAATCGACGATACCGTCCTTGGCCTGGTCGAACAACTGTGGTGGCGCCCCACCGAGTTGCATGGCGTGGAACAGCTGCACCTTGATCCGGCCACCGGACTCGGCTTCCACCTTCTGCGCCCACGGGATCAGCGCCTTGGCTGGAATGGTGGCCTGCGGCGGCAGCATCTGGTGCAGGCGCAAGGTGACGGTTTGAGCCAGGGCCGAGCCAGCCATGGTGACGGCGGCGATGGCGCCCAGGGCCAGCAAGGTGCTGCGGCGTTTGAGAAAGGTCATGGTTTGTCTCCAGCTTGGGGGTGGTTGGGCCCGGGTGACAGGCAAAGCTGCCCTGCCCCGGATCACTTCTTCATTCGAACCTCTGGACTGTGCATGGGCCACAGTGTTAACGCCAGTGTGAGAACTGACTTTCAGATATGCCGTTATTTTATGAAACGACCTCCTCCCGCCAGGCGGTGTCCAGGGTGATGCGCCCCACCACACGCGACACACAGGCGCAGATGCGCTTGTTCTCCTGTTTCTCATGCGCGCTCAGGAACACGTCGCGGTGGTCGATCTCGCCGTCCAGCGCCAGCACCTCCAGCGCGCACAAGCCACACTCGCCGCGGCGGCAGTCGTTCATCACCTCGATGCCGGCGGCTTCCAGCACCTCGATCAGCGACTGTTCGGGGGCCACGTGGAGTTCCGCCTGGTGGCGGGGCACGACCACATCAAAGCCCGCCGGGGGCAGTTGGCCGCCGCTGCCAAAGGTCTCGAAACGCAAGCTCGGCTCGGGCCGCCCGGCGTCCAGCCAACGCTGGCGCGCGGCATTCAAGAGACCGGCTGGTCCACACACATACAGCTGAGCGCCCGCTGGCAAGGCGTCGATGGCACGCCCGATGTCGAGCACCTCGCCGCGATCAGACGCGCAGGTCACCAGTTGATCCCCCAGCAACGCCCGCAGCGACTCGACAAACGCCAGCTCGGCCTCGCTGCGCGCCGAATACAGCAGCGTCACGGGCAAGCCCCGTTTGACCAGGGCCTGCGCCATGGACACCATGGGCGTGATGCCGATGCCACCCGCCACCAGCAGTGTGGCCGGTGCCAGCCAAGCCAGCGGAAAGTGGTTCTGCGGGGAACTGACCTCGATGCTGTCGCCCACCGCCAATTGCCACATGGCGCGCGACCCGCCGTGGCCGTCCATCAGGCATTTCACGGCGATGCGGTAACCCGCTGCGTCCTCGGGCAGTCCGACCAGCGAGTACGACCGCGTCTGCAGGCGCCCGGCCACGTTGAGCCGCACCATCAGGTGGGCACCCGGCGCCCAGCGCTCGGCCGAGCCGTGGGCCGGGGTGATGATGAATTCGCGCACCGTGGGGGTCACGTCGCGCAGGGCCGCGACGCGCGCGCTCTGCCAGTTGAGGTTGCTTTTCATGGTGGTTCAGCGTCGTCGGATGAGTTTGAGGGCGGGCATGGAGGCCGGCGTGCGTCCCAGTGCGTGCCCAGCCAGCACCTCGCGCAGGTTGCGCTGCGCCAGCCGCGAGTGCTCGCGCATGATGGCTTCGGCCCGCGCGCCTTCGCGGCGCTCGATGGCGTCCAGTACCTGACGGTGCTGGTCCTGCGCCACCACGAGCATGTCGCGCGCCTGCGGCGAATGGGCCTGCATCACCACGAACCCTGAAGGCGAGGCAAACGGCAGGCTGGCCACGCGCTCCAGCTGGCGCGCGATGGTGGGGCTGTCGGCCAGTTCGTACACGAGGGTGTGGAACTGGCTGTTGAGCGACACATAGTCGGCAAAGCCTTCTTCGCTCAGAGCAGAGGTGGACAGCACGGCGTCGATGCGGTCCAGGCATTGTTTGGCCTCGGCCAGCACCACGGAGGGCGCACCGCGCTCGGCGGCCAGCCGGGCCAGCAGTCCTTCCAGCGTCCCGCGCAGCTCGATGGCGTCGGCAATGTCGCGCTCGGAGAAGGTCTGCACCACATACCCGCCGTTGGGCAGCGCCTGCAGCAGGCCTTCCTGCTCCAGCCGCATGAGCGCGGCGCGGATCGGCGTGCGGGAAACACCCAGGCGCTCCACGATGGCGAGCTCGGCAATGCGCGAGCCACCCGGCAGTTCGCCCGAGAGGATGAGTTCACGCAACTGCAGCAGCGCGCGGACCTGGGCGCTTTCGGTGGCGGGTTCGAGGGTTACGGTTGAAGCCATGGATTGCCTGCTTGGTTTGGGGTGTCAGGGGGTAGGTATGCCACTGAGCGCATCCAGAGACGCCACTGGCTGAGGGTTCGGGCCATGCGGCCGCCATCAACCCACCCGACGAATCGGAATGACCGTGGAACCACCCCGTTCCGCATCCACCATGCGGTCAATCAACCGCCGCGCCCACATGGCACCCGCGTCGATGTTGAGGTTGTAGAACTTGTGGTCCGGGTGTTCGTCGATCGCCTTTTGCTGGGCCTCGAGCACCAGCTCGTCCTCGCGGAAGATGGTGGCCACGCCCTCGCGCAGCTGGTGCGTGAGGCGCTGCTCGCCCAGCGAGTAGTTGCGCGCAAAGGCCCAGAAATACAGACAGGTGCCATCGGTCTCGGGGGTGATGGTGTTGAGCACATAGCCGTTCACGCCCTGGCTGCGGTCGCCACCGTCCTTGGGCAGCGCACCACTGCCGGCGGGCGCCACACCCACGTCGATGGCCACGGTGCACGGCGCTTCGAAGCGCACGATCTGCCAACGGTCCACCGGGCCTTTGTAGCCCCGCGCGTCCTGGATCTGCCCGGCCCAGAACGGTGGCGCCTCGATGTTTTCCATCCAGCGCGTCACGGTGGCAAACCGCTCGCCGTGCGTGGCCACAAACGGGGCTTCGGCCACGGCGCTGTTGCCGATGCTGCTGCCGTGCACGAAGGTCTCGTGGGTCAGGTCCATCAGGTTGTCGACCACCAGGCGGTAGTCGCATTGCACGCGGATCATCTTGCCGTCGCCGGTCCACTCGGGGTCGTGGTTCCAGTGCAGGTCGGGCACCAAAGCCGGGTCTGCCAGCGCCGGGTCGCCCGGCCACACCCACACAAACCGGTGCTTCTCCACCACCGGGTACGAGCGCACGCAGGCTGAAGGGTTCAGCGTTTCCTGGCTCGGCATGTGGGTGCAGCGACCCTCGGCGTTGTAGACCAGGCCGTGGTAACCACACACCACCTCGTCCCCCTCCAGCCGGCCCATGGACAGGGGCAGCAGGCGGTGCCAGCAGGCGTCTTCGAGTGCGGCGGCCACACCCGTGGTCTGGCGGTAGAGCACCAGTTTCTGGTTGCAGAGGGTGCGCGCCAGCAGGTTGCGGCCGACCTCGACGTCGTACGCAGCGGCGTACCAAGCATTGAGCGGGAAATGGGCTTTGTCGGTATTCATGGATACGCAATGTATACATAAACACCGTTCAAACCAAGAAAAATCTGTCTTTCAAGGCATTATTGTCGATTCATGTATTCAATGATGGCGTCTGCATTCGCTGTAAAGTCAGCCTTCCAACCCACAACGAGGACGACACATGACATCGCGCAACCACCCGCCCTTTCGCGCCGACCACGTCGGCAGCTTCCTGCGCCCAGCCTGGTTGCTCGAAGCACGCGACCAGTTCTTCAAGCAAAAAAGCATCACCGCCGAGCAACTGCGCCTGGTGGAAGACCGCGCCATCACCGAGATCGTGAAGTTCCAGGCCGATGTGGGCCTCTCATCCATCACGGACGGTGAATTCCGCCGCACCTATTTCCACATCGACTTTCTGGAGCAGCTCGGGGGTGTGAAGACCGACATCCCGGTCACCATCGTGCGGCCCGACGGCACCGAAGAGCTGGCACCACCGGTGATCCGCGTGATCGACAAGGTGCGCCACGCCAAGAACATCCAGCTCGCCGATTTCCAGTTCCTCAAGGCGCAAGTCGAAGCGCTGGGCAAGCCCGGCCTCACGCCCAAGGTGACGATTCCATCGCCCACCATGCTTCACTTTCGCGGCGGGCGCGCCGGCATCAGCAAAGAGGCCTACCCCGAACTGGACCCGGCGTTTTACGACGACGTGGCCAAGGCCTACGGCGAAGAGCTGCAAAGCCTGGCCGACGCTGGCTGCACTTATGTGCAGATGGACGACACCAACATGGCCTACCTGTGCGACGAGCGCATGCGCGAGGCCGCACGCAGCCGTGGCGACGACCCGAACGAACTGCCACACCGCTATGCCCAGTTCATCAACAAAGTGGTTGCGCACAAGCCCGCCGGCATGACGCTGGCCATGCACTTGTGCCGCGGCAACTTCAAGAGCACGCACGCAGCAGCCGGCAACTACGAGCCGGTGGCCGAGGCGTTGCTGTCCGAGATGAAGCTCGACGCCTTCTTCCTCGAGTACGACGACGATCGCTCCGGCGACTTCCGCCCGCTGCGTTATTTGTCGAAAGACAAGATCGTGGTGCTGGGCCTGGTGACCACCAAGTTCGGCCAGTTGGAAACCAAGGACGACCTGAAGCGCCGCATTGAAGAAGCCGCGAAATACGCGCCGCTCGACCAGATGTGCTTGTCGCCGCAGTGCGGCTTTTCCAGCACGGTGCACGGCAACAACATCGCGATGGAGGACCAGCGCAGAAAGCTCGCACTCGTCGTGGAAACCGCCCAGGAAGTCTGGGGCTGAGCCAACGCAAAAAGGGCCGCTCACAGCGGCCCTTTTCACGCAGGGAGTCTCCCTTTACTTGTTGTGGTTGGCGATCAAGGCGCGGGCCTCGGCCAACAGCTTCGCACCGTCGATCTTCTTGCCCTTCATCTCGTTGACCCAGTCGGCCTCCACCGCCGTCGCAGCGGTCTGCCAGCGCTTCGTTTCAGCAGCGTCCAGCGTCACGATGTTGTTGCCCGCCTTTTGCGCCACCTCCAGGCCCACCTTGTCGCCCTCGTCCATTGCACGGCCAAAGAAGGCTGCGGTTTCCACACCCGAGTTGTTGTCGATCACCTTCTTCAGGTCGGCCGGCAGCTTGTCGTAGCTGGCCCGGTTCATGACCATCGCGAAGGTCTGCGAGAACAGGCCGGTCGGACCGGCGAACGTGGTGTGGTTCTTCACCAGGTCGGCGATCTTCAGCGACGGTGTGACTTCCCACGGAATCGTGGTGCCGTCAATCACGCTCTTGGACAAGGCCTCGGTCACCGCAGGAACGGGCATGCCCACGGGTGTGGCGCCCAGTTTGGTCAACATGTTGTTGATCACACGCGAGCCACCACGGACCTTCATGCCGCGCAGGCTCTCCAGGCCGGTGATCGGTGCCTTGGTGTGGAACAGGCCCGGGCCGTGCGTGTGGGCAGCCAGCAGCTTGACCGAGCGGAATTCGTCGGCGGCGAACTTCTCCACGTACTCGTGGAAAGCGCGCGAAGCCGGCTCCGCCTTCCCGCTCATGAACGGCAATTCAAACACCTCGGCCTTGTTGAAGCGGCCCGGTGTGTAGCCCAGCACCGTCCAGGTGATGTCGGCCACGCCATCGCGCGCCTGATCAAACAACTGCGGCGGCGTGCCGCCCATGGACATGGTGTGAAACAGCTGTACCTTGATACGGCCGCCCGACTCGGCCTCGATCTTCCTGGCCCACGGTGCAAGTGCGCGGGCAGGAATGGTCGCCGTTGAGGGCAGGAACTGGTGCAGGCGCAGCGTGATCGTCTGCTGGGCCAGGGCGCTGCCCGCCAGGGTGGTGGTGGCCAATGCGGCCAGGGCCACCACGGCGCTGCGGCGTTTGAGAGAAGTCATGGAGAGGTTCCTGTCGTGAGAGAAAAGAAAACATTCGGCGGCCCCGCGAGAGAGGCGCCCGGACATGTGCCACGTCAGACACAAGGCCGCTAATGTGCCGCCAAGGCTTTACATACACCAGCCCGTTTCAACACTTGCAGCTATTCCGTGTCGGCATGAAACCCGAGCTGCGTGGGTACCATGCACGCATGACCCCAGTCCTGTCTTTCCACTTCGACTTCATCTCTCCCTTCGGCTACTTCGCCTCGTTGCGCATCGAAGACCTTGCCGCGCGGCACGGGCGCACGGTGCAATGGCACCCCATGCTGCTGGGCATCTCGGTGATGAAGGTGATGGGCCTGAAGCCCTTGCTCGACACACCGCTCAAGGGCCCGTACACCCAACGCGATGTGCTGCGCTACGCGCGGGAACACGGCGTAGCGATGCAGCGCCAGCCCGGCGACACGGTGATGAATCCGCTGGCTTGCGGACGCGCGATGGCCTGGGTGAACCGCCACCAGCCGCAGCGTGCGGCCGAGGTGGCGCATGCGATCTACGGCGCGTACTGGGGACAAGGGCTGGACCTCTCCACACCCGAGGCGCTGATCCCTGTGGTGGGTGACGAGATTGCGCAAGCCGCTGCCAGCGATGAAGCGGTCGCGCTGCTGCGCGCCGAGGTCGACGCCGCGCTGCAGGCCGGCGTGTTCGGTTCGCCCACCGTGGTGGTGGATGGTGAACCGTTCTGGGGCATCGACAAGTTCGAGCAGATCGACCGCTGGCTCACGCGCGGTGGTTGGTGAGCCTCAGCCGAAGCGCACTTCAACCGGCACTGCAATCGCAGCGAGTGCCGCGCGCAATTGCTGCGACAGCGCTTCATCGACCGCACCACCCAAGGTGACCAGCGCTCGCTGGCGTCCACCTTCGTCACTCGCCTCCACGCGCACCACGCGCTGCGGTGCCAGTTCCCGCGCGATCTCGGTCAGGCGGATTTCAATCGCCCGCAGCCGCAGCGTGGGTTTGAACACCTTGCCGACAGCAGTCAGCGGCAGCGCGTCCAACAGCACCACACGCTTCGGGCATGCCGGCCGCTCGTACACCTGCGGTGCCACCTCGCGCAGCAACGCGTCTGCGTCCAGCCCCGCACCGGCCCGCAGCACCACAAACGCCACCGGCACCTCGCCCGCGTAGGCATCGGGCTCTGCCACCACCGCACACTGCAACACGGCGGGATGGGCCATGAAGGCGTCTTCCACCAGGCCGGGGTCGATGTTGTGCGAGCCGCGGATGATCACGTCTTTCGCCCGGCCTGTGATGTGGATGCGCCCCGCGTCGTCGAGGTGACCGAGATCGCCGGTGACGATCCAGCCGCCTTCAAACAGGCCGGCGTTGCGCTTCGCATCGAGGTAACCCGGACTCATGTGCGGACCCCGCAGCACCAGCACGCCGGTCTCGCCTGCAGCGCAGCGCTCATCGAGCTTGGCCTCACCATCGCGCCAGGGCACGGCGTGCACCTCCGTATACGGCAGGCGCAGGCCCGCCGAGCCGGGCGTGCGCGGACCCAGAAGCGGCTCGATGCTCACCAACCCGGCGCACTCGGTCATGCCCAGGATGTTGCGCACGGGAATGCCGGTGGCGGTCTCGAATCGCTGCGCCAGCTCGGCCGGCAGCGGTGAGCCGCCGGTGAAGGCGGCGCGCACACCATCGATGTTCGCGTTCACCGGCACCCCCAGTAGGCTCGCCAGCACGGTGGGCACGCAGGCCAGGTGCGTCACGCGCTCGCGTTCGCAAAACCGCCAGTAGGCCTTCACAAAGCCGGTGTTGCGCATGCCGGTGAGCGTGGGCAGAACCTGACGCGCGCCGATGGCCAGCAACGCCAGGCCGTACACAAACGCGCCGGCCACATGGAACAGCGGAAAGCCGTTGACCTCCACCGCCGTCTCGTCCATGTCGTAGAAAGCGTGGGCGAACCAGGCCGTGTGGGCCTCGTTGCCGGCGGTGTGCTGCGCCAGCTTGGGCGCGCCGGTGGTGCCGCCGGTGTGGAACAGCGCCACCACGCGGTCGGGATTCAGGTCGGGCTCGAACGTGAGGGTGTCGGGCTGCGCGGCCATGAGCTCTTGCAGCGACGGCATGCCGGGCACGGCCTCGTTCACGGTGATGGGCACAAGCTCGGCGCCATGCAGCGCCTGCACCGCCAGCGCCGTGGGCCACACCGACAACTCGGCGTTGGGCCCCAGGGCCACCAGGACCTTGGCGCCCGAGGCCTGCAGGAGTGCCGCGATGTGGTCGGGCTGCAGCAGAAAATTGATCGGGCAAACGCGGCCTGCCAGCTGAGAGCCCCACAGCACGGCGTGGGCCTCGGGCGTGTTGGGGGCGAGCATGGCCACGGTGTCGGCCTCGCGCACACCGAGTGCGCGAAACGCGTTGGCAGCGCGGTGGATGTCGGCCAGCAGTTCGCGGTAGGTGATGCGTTGCGGCGGTGTGTCCAGTCCGGCGTCGGGCAGGAAGGTGAAGGCCTCGCGTTCCGGGAAACGCAGGGCGGCGGCGCGAATCAGTTCGTAAGGCGTGCGATGCGGCGCCACTGCTTCCAACGGCTCGCGCTCCAGCGCCTCGATGTCCGCGAGCGTGGCGAACGCCTTCATGCCAGACCAAGGAGTCGAACAGCGTTGCCCTTGAGGATGCCGGGCATCACCTCGGGTTTGAAGCCGGCCACTTCAAAGTCCTTCATCCAGCGCTCGGGCGTGATCAGCGGGTAGTCGCTGCCGAAGAGGATGCGGTCCTTCAAGAGCGTGTTGGCGTACTGCACGAGCTGTTTGGGAAAGTACTTCGGGCTCCAGCCACTCAGGTCGATCCACACATTGGGCTTGTGCGTGGCCACGCTGAGTGCTTCGTCCTGCCACGGAAAACTCGGGTGCGCCATGACGATCTGCATGTCGGGAAAATCGATCGCCACGTCGTCCAGGTGCATGGGGTTGCTGTACTCCAGGCGCAGGCCGCCGCCGCAGCGCATGCCGCTGCCGATGCCGCTGTGCCCGGTGTGGAAGATGGCGGGCAGCTTGTGCGCGTTGATCACCTCGTAGATCGGCCAGGCCATCTTGTCGTAGGGGTGGTAGCCCTGCACCGTCGGGTGGAACTTGAAGCCCTTGATGCCCTCCTCCTTGATGAGCCGCTCGGCCTCGCGCGCACCCATCTTGCCCTTGTGCGGGTCGATGCTGGCGAAGGCAATCATCATGTCGCTGTTCTCGCGCGCGGCCTGGGCAATCTCCTCGTTCGGAATGCGCCGGCGGCCCAGTTGCGATTCGCTGTCCACGGTGAACATCACCAGGCCGAGCTTGCGTTCGCGGTAGTAAGCAACGGTCTCGGCAATGGTGGGTCGGCGGTCGCTGCCGAAAAACTTGTCGGCCGCGCGGTCGTACTCTTCACCGTAGTTGTCGAAGGGGTTGCGACAGCTCACTTCGGCGTGGGTGTGGATGTCGATCGCGATCAGGTTCTTGTGGTCCATGGATGTCTCTCGGTGGTGGGTCTGACCTAGGGAAAACACGGGGGTTGGTCGGACGGGTTTGGCTTGTTTTGGTTATTGTTTATAACCATAATCAGCCCTCGTTTCAAGCGCAAAAACCCCAGAAGAGACGGCCGACGCCGACCCCCGACATGCCCATCCATTCCACCGACATCAGCCTGAGCCTGCAAGGCGCTTCTTCCGAAATCGCCGTCATCACGCTCAACCGCCCGGCCAAGCGCAACGCGCTCAACGACGGCCTGATCCTGGCCATCCGCGACATGTTCCAGGCCATGCCGCACGGCGTGCGCGCCGCCGTCATCCACGGCAGCGGCGACCACTTCTGCGCCGGCCTCGACCTGTCCGAACTCAGCGAGCGCGACGCCGGCCAGGGCCTGCACCACTCGCGCATGTGGCACAGCGCGCTGGAGTGCGTGCAGTACGGCCCGGTGCCGGTGGTGGCCGCGCTGCACGGCGCGGTGGTGGGCGGCGGCCTGGAGCTGGCCAGCACCTGTCACATCCGCGTGGCCGACGAGTCCGCCTTCTTCGCGTTGCCCGAAGGCTCGCGCGGCATCTTCGTGGGCGGTGGCGGTTCGGTGCGCATCCCGCGCCTGATCGGCGCCGCGCGCATGGCCGACATGATGTTCACCGGCCGCGTCTACAAGGCGCCCGAGGCCGAGCGCATCGGCCTCACGCAGTACCTCGTGCCCCAAGGCACGGCGCTGGAGAAGGCCATGGAACTGGCCGCGCGCATTGCACAAAACGCACCACTCACCAACTACGCGCTGATGCACGCGCTGCCGCGCATCGCCGAACAACCGGCCGACCAGGGCTACCTGACCGAAGCCATGATGGCCGCCATCGCGCAAAGCGATCCCGAAGCGAAAACGCGTGTGCGCGCTTTCCTCGAAGGCCGCGCCAACAAGGTCAGCAAGGACTGAGCGCCATGAGCCAGAACCCGACGATGGCGAAATACCGCCCGCTCACCTTCGGTGTCACCCGCGCCACCCTGCGCGACGGCGCCCAGGGTACGCACTACCTGCGCGCCGATCAGGCCCTGCCGCCATTTCCCGAACGCATCACCGACCGGCTGGTGCACTGGGCAAAAGCGCGCCCCGAGCAGACCGTGTTTGCCCGACGCACGAAGAGCGCCGACGGCAGCACCGGCGACTGGCGCCACATCACATTTGCACAGGCGCTTGACGCCGCGCGCCGCATCGGCCAGGGCCTGCTGAACCGGGGACTCTCGGCCGAGCGCCCGGTGCTGATCCTGAGCGAGAACGATCTTGAGCACGCGTTGCTGGCACTCGGCTGCGTCTACGCCGGCGTCGCCTACTGCCCCACCTCCCCCGCCTACTCGCTGGTGAGCCAGGACTTCGACAAGCTGCACCACGTGGTGAAGACGCTCACGCCCGGCCTCGTGTTCGCCAGCGACGCCAGCCGCTACAGCCGCGCGATGCTCGCCACGCTGGGTGAAGGCGTGGAGCTGGTGACGACCGAAGGCACTGTGCCCGGTCGCGCCACCACCCCGTTCGCCGACCTGCTGGCCACCGAGCCCACACCGGCAGTGGACGCCGCCATGGCCGCCACCGGGCCGGACACGATCGCCAAGTTTCTCTTCACCTCGGGCTCGACCAAGATGCCCAAGGCCGTGATCAACACGCAGCGCATGTGGTGCGCCAACCAGCAGCAGATGATGGAATCGATGCCGGTGCTGGCGCAGAGCCCGCTGGTGCTGGTGGACTGGCTGCCGTGGAACCACACCTTCGGCGGCAACCACAACTTCGGCATGGTGCTCTTTCACGGCGGCACGCTCTACATCGACGACGGCAAGCCCACACCGGCGCTGATGAACGAGACGCTGCGCAACCTGCGCGAGATCGCGCCCACGGTGTACTTCAACGTGCCCACCGGGTTTGAAGCGATCGCCAACGCGATGAAAACCGACGAGGCCCTGCGAAAGACCTTGCTCTCGCGCGTGCAGATGTTCTTCTACGCTGGCGCCGCGCTCGCTCAGCCGGTGTGGGACGCCCTGCACGCGGTGCAGGAAAGCGAGATCGGTGAGCGCATCGTCATGGGCACCGGCCTGGGCATGACCGAGTCCGGCCCCTTCGGCATCTTCGTGACCAGCCCCAACGTGAAGGCAGGTGACCTGGGCTTGCCCACGCCGGGCCTGGAGCTCAAGCTGGTGGACGCTGGCGGCAAGACCGAGGTGCGCTACAAGGGCCCCAACATCACGCCCGGCTACTGGCGCATGCCCCTTGAGACAACCGAGTCCTTTGACGACGAGGGTTTCTTCAAGACCGGCGACGCGGTGAAATGGATCGACGAGACCGACATCCACCTCGGTCTCAAGTTCGACGGCCGCATCGCCGAAGACTTCAAACTCGCCACCGGTACCTTCGTGAGCGTGGGCCCGCTGCGCGCCAAGATCATTGCGGCCGGCGCACCCTACATCCAGGACGTGGTGATCACCGGCCTGAACATGAAGGAGGTCGGCGCCATGGTGTTCCCCACGCCGCTGGTGCGCTCGCTCAGTGGTTTGCCGGCCGACGCCTCCCTGCACGACGTGCTCAACAGCGAACCGGTGCTCGCGCACTTCCAGCGCGTGGTGACCGAACTCGCCAAAACCGCCACCGGCAGCGCCAGCCGCATCGCCCGCCTGTGCCTGCTGGCCGACCCGCCCACCATCGACCGTGGTGAGGTGACCGACAAGGGCTCGATCAACCAGCGCGCCGTGCTGGCCCACCGCGCCGAGACTGTCGACCTGCTGCACAGCGATGGCCTGCACGCCATCCTGAAACCCGAG
>NZ_JALHLX010000002.1:23182-88558 GCF_022844385.1 Hydrogenophaga sp.
TCGACCGTGGTGAGGTGACCGACAAGGGCTCGATCAACCAGCGCGCCGTGCTGGCCCACCGCGCCGAGACTGTCGACCTGCTGCACAGCGATGGCCTGCACGCCATCCTGAAACCCGAGTAAACACAACATGGCAACCCGCGGATTTTTCAACGCCTTCGACGACGTCTGGCTTCTCGCCGGCGTGCGCACACCCATGGTCGACTACTGTGGCGCGCTGGGCCACCTCTCGCCCACCGATCTCGGCATCAAGGCCGCGCGCGAAGCGCTGGCCCGAGCCGGCGTGCCGGGTGAACACATCGGCTCGGTGATCGCGGGCAACATGGCGCCTGGCGACTTCGACCAGTTTTTCCTGCCGCGCCACATCGGCCTGTACGCCGGTGTGCCGGTGGAGGTGCCGGCGATCATGGCGCAGCGCATCTGCGGCACCGGCTTCGAGCTGTTCCGCCAGGCGGGTGAACACATCCAGGGCGGCGCGTGCGACGCCGCGCTGGTGGTGGGCACCGAGAACATGACACGCAACCCGATCGCCGCCTTCGACCACCGCACCGGCTTCAAGCTCGGCGCGCCGGTCGGCTTCAAGGACTACATGTGGGAAGCGCTGAAAGACCCGGCGGCGGGCATCAACATGATCCAGACCGCAGAGAACCTGGCGAAGAAGTACGGCATCACGCGCGAGGAAGTGGACGCGTTCGCCTCGGCGTCGTTCGCAAAGGCCGTGGCCGCGCAGGAGAGCGGTTTCCTTGCCGGGGAAATCGTCTCGGTGATCAGCGAGAAGTTCGAACTCGCCGGCTACAAACCACGCGGCATCAAGCTTCAAGGCAAGGTGACCGAAGTGACTTCCGACACCCATCCGCGCGTCTCGCCAGTGGAGGTGCTGGCCAAGCTGCGCGCGGTGTTTGAAGGCGGCGTGCAGACCGGTGGCAACAGCTCGGCGCTGGTGGACGCGGCCGCAGCCTGCGTGGTGGCCTCCGGCTCGTACGCCAAGGAACACGGCAAGCAACCGCTGGCCCGCGTGGTCGCAGCGTCGGCGGTGGGCGTGCCGCCCGAGATCATGGGCATCGGCCCGGCGCCGGCCATTCGCCTGCTGCTGGAGCGCACCGGCCTCAAGCTCGCGGACATCGCCCGTTTCGAAGTGAACGAAGCCCAGGGCGCACAGACGCTGGCCGTGGCGCGCGAACTCGGCATGGACCTGGACCGCCTCAACGTCAACGGTGGCGCCATTGCACTCGGCCACCCGCTGGCCGCCACCGGCGTGCGCCTCACGCTCACGCTGGCGCGCGAACTGCAGCGCAGCGGCCAACGCTACGGCATCGCCAGCGCCTGCGTGGGCGGTGGCCAGGGCATGGCCCTCCTCATTGAAAACCCCTCGGCCTGAAACAAGAAGGACAAGACCATGAACATTCAAGGACATGCCGCCCTCGTCACCGGCGGTGGCTCGGGCCTCGGTGAAGCCACCGCACGCGAACTCGCGCGCCTGGGCGCCAAGGTCGCCGTGCTCGACGTGAACCTGGACAACGCCAAGCGCGTGGCCAGCGAGATCAATGGCATCGCTTGCCACTGCGACATCACCAACACCGAGAGCCTGCAGGCCGCCATGGACGCCGCCACGGCCGCTCATGGCCCGGCCCGCATCCTCATGAACATTGCCGGCATCGGCAGCGCCAGGCGCGTGGTCGGCAAGGACGGCTCGGCCGCGCCGCTGGAAGACTTTGCCAAGGTGGTCACGGTCAACCTGATCGGCACCTACAACGCCAGCCGCCTGTTTGCTGCGGCCTGCGCCAAGCTCGACCCACTGGAAGACGGCGAGCGCGGCGTGATGGTGTTCACCGCCAGCGTGGCCGCGTTCGACGGCCAGGTGGGCCAGCAGGCTTACAGCGCGTCCAAGGGTGGACTGGTGGGCATGACACTGCCGATGGCGCGCGACCTCGCTCAGCACGGCATCCGGGTCTGCACCATCGCGCCGGGCCTGTTCAGCACACCGCTCATGCGCACCCTGCCCGAGCCGGTGCAGGCCTCGCTGGCGGCCAGCATCCCGTTTCCGCCGCGCCTGGGCAAGCCCGAGGAGTTCGCATCGCTGGCCGCCTACATCGTGACCAACACGCACCTGAACGGTGAAGTGATCCGCCTGGATGGCGCCTTGAGGATGGCCCCAAGATGAGCAAGGTTGTCGTCTACGAAGTGGAAGTGATGTTCGGCGACTGCGACCCGGCCGGCATCGTGTTCTTCCCCAACTTCTCGAAGTGGATGGATGCGTCCTCGCTGAACTTCTTCGTGAAGTGCGGCGTGCCGCCCTGGCGCGAACTGGTGAAGACGCGCGGCATCGTCGGCACGCCGCTGCTGGAGATCCACACCAGGTTCATGCGCCCCGCCACCTACGGCGAACGCCTGCAGATCCACACCAGCGTGACCGAGTGGCGCGAGAAGGTGTTCATGCACAGGCATGTGGTGAAACGCGGCGACGACGTGTTGTGCGAAGGCACCGAGACCCGCGCCTTCGTGATCCACCCGCCCGAAGCGCCCGACCGCATCAAGGCCATTCCCGTGCCCGAAGACATCAAGGCACTTTGCAGCTGACCGTTTTTTTCCCCGCCTTTTCCAACCACCCAGAAGGAGACAACCATGAGCACACGCCGCCACTTCATCCAGGCCACCGCCGCCACCACTTTGCTGGGCTCGCTCGGCCTGCAGAGCGCCCACGCGCAAAACCTGGAGCAAGTCAAGATCGTCAACGGGTTTCCTGCCGGCGGCAGCGCCGATGTGACCAGCCGGCGCATTGGAGAGAAGCTGGGCGGCAGCGCCTACACAAAAAACGCCGCCGTGGTGGAAAACAAGACCGGCGCGGCCGGTCGCATTGCGGTGGAAACGGTGAAGAACGCTGCACCCGACGGTGCCACGCTGTTGCTCACGCCGTATTCCATGATGGCGATCTACCCGCACATCTACAAGCAGCTCAGCTACGACCCGTTCAAGGACCTCACCCCCGTGTGCATGGCGTCACTGCTCACGCACGGTCTGGCGGTGGGTCCGATGGTGCCGGCCTCGGTGAAGACGGTGAAAGACTACCTCGCGTGGGCCAAGGCCAACCCGAAGGACGCCAACTACGGCTCGCCGGCCGCAGGATCCACGCCCCATTTCCTGGGCGCGCTGCTCGGACTGGAGAGCGGTGTGGATCTCAAACACGTTCCCTACCGCGGTTCCATCCCCGGCATCACCGACGTGATCGGTGGTCAGCTGGCCAGCATGGTGACGCCGCACGGCGACTTTCTGCCCAACCACCGCGCGGGCAAGCTGCGCATCATCGCCACCTCGGGCAAGACGCGCTCGCCCTTTGTGCCCGAAGTACCCACCTTTGCCGAACAAGGGTTCTCCGACCTCGTGGTGGAAGAGTGGTTCGGCTTCTACGCCCCGGCCAAAACGCCCGCGGCTGTCGTGGCCAGCGCAAACACCGCGATCAATGCCGCGCTGAAGGAGAAGACGGTCATCGATTCGCTGGCCCTCTCGGGCATGGTGCCGATGGGTGGCAGCGCCGACGACATGGCCAAGAGCATGCAGCACTACTTCGAATTCTGGGGTCCGATTGTCAAGAAGATCGGTTTCACCGCCGAATCCTGAACCCGGGAACCGCGCCCATGAGTGACTACCAACCGCAGCCCGAAGCCAGCCTGCGCATCCTCGACGGCGTGTTGAAGGTGAGCGAGCAACTTGCCGCCCTGCCGGCCTTCGCCGACTTTGACGCCGCGCTCTTGCAACAGGTGCTGGGGGAAGCCGGCAAGTTCGTGGGCGAGGTGGTTGCCCCGCTGAACCAGAGCGGCGATGCGGTGGGCGCGCAGTTCAAGGCGGGCGCGGTCATCATGCCGCCAGGGTTTCGCGATGCGTACCAGGCGTTCTGGCAAGCAGGCTGGCCTTCGCTGGCCTGCGCGGTGGAAGACGGCGGCCAGGGTTTGCCCACCGTGGTGGAGGCCGTTCTGCACGAGATGCTGAACGCCGCCAACCACGGCTGGACCATGGCGCCCGGCCTGCTGCACGGCGCCTACGAATGCATTCGCCACCACGGCAGCACCGAACTGAAAGCGCGCTACCTGTCCAAGCTGGCCAGCGGTGAGTGGCTGGCCACGATGTGCCTGACCGAGCCCCACGCCGGCAGCGACCTGGGCCTGGTGCAGACCAAGGCCGTGCCGCTGCCCGACGGGCGCTTTGCACTCAGCGGCACCAAGATCTTCATCTCGGGCGGTGAGCACGACCTCACCGACAACATCGTGCATCTGGTGCTGGCCCGCTTGCCGGACGGACCGCCGGGGCCCAAAGGCCTGTCGCTGTTCCTCGTGCCGAAGTTTCACGAAGACGGCGTGCGGAGTTCAGTTCACTGCGAACGCATTGAGGAGAAGATGGGCATTCACGCCAGCCCGACCTGCGTGATGCGGTTTGACGAAGCCGCTGCGTCCATCGTGGGCGAGCCGGGCAAAGGGCTGAACGCCATGTTCGTGATGATGAACGCCGCGCGCCTGCTGGTCGGCCTGCAAGGCATTGGTCTGCTGGAGGCCGCGTGGCAGAAAGCCGATGCCTACGCGAAGGAGCGTCGGCAGATGCGCGCGCCAGGCAGCAGCAGCAAGGCGGGCGCGGCCGACGTGATCGCCATGCACCCGGCCATGCAGCGCATCCTCCAGACCCAGCGTGCCTGGATCGACGCCGGGCGCGTGATCGCTTACCGCACCGCACTCGAACTTGACCTGCAGAAACACCACCCCGACACCGCACGCCGCGAAGCCGCCGCGCGCTGGTGCAGCCTGGTCACCCCGGTGCTCAAGTCGGCCTGGACCGAGCAGGCCTTCAGCGGTGCCAGCGCGTGCCTGCAGGTGTTCGGTGGCCACGGCTATGTCCGCGAATGGGGCATCGAACAGCATGTGCGCGACGCGCGCGTGGCCATGATTTACGAGGGCACGAACGAGATCCAGGCGATCGACCTGCTGGTGCGCAAGACCCTGCCCGATGGCGCCGCGGCCCTGCAAACCCTGCTTGCCGAGCTCGCCGCCGAACCCGGCCAAAACCCCCGCACCCGGCTGGCGCTGCACGCCTTCAGCGCCTTCGTGCGCGAACAGGTGCTGCCGCGCACCAGCGAGTCGGACGCAGCGCCGGACCAGCCCTTCTGGCTCGCCGACGATTTCCTGCGCGCGCTCGCCCTGCTGCTCATGGCCTGGGCCTGGGACCGCCTGGCCACCGCACCCCACGCTGATGCCACCGCACACGCCGCGTTCTGGCGCTGGGTATGGCCCGAATTCGACATGCGCATGGGCATGATGAACACCACCTTGACGGCCGGGCAGAGCGCCCCGGCTATGCTCTGACGCCATGCCCGAGACTTCCACGCCCACCTCAACCGCCAATGCCATGCGCCGCCCCCGCGGTCCGCGCAAGAACGACACCAGCGAGAGCCTGCTGGTCGATGGCGCCACCGGCAGCGGGGCGGGCGATGCCCCCGAGGTCGACACCTCGTACCTGGAAACCCTGCTGGGCTACAACGCGCGCCGCGCCGCGCTGACCATCATTGCGCTCTTCCTGCGACGCATGGCGCCCTACGATCTGCGCCCGGTCGACTTTTCGGTGCTCACCGTGGTGGCGCACAACCCTGGCGTGACCTCGCGCCAGATCTGCGTCGCGCTGGACATCCTGCCGCCCAACCTGGTGGGCATGGTCAAGGCGCTGCACAAGCGCGGCCTGATCGAACGCCAGCCCCACCCCACCGACCGCCGCGCGCAAGGCCTGCACCTCACGCTGGCCGGCCAGCGACTGCACATCCAGGCCCAAAAGACGGCCACCGAACTGGAGCAGGAAGCCACGCACGCCCTCACGCCGGCCGAGCTGCACACGCTCAGCACCTTGCTGCGCAAGGTCTACCGCCGCCCGAGCGCCTGACAATCCGGGTAAATCCGTAGCGTCGTTCTTTGCGCCACATTGCTGCAGCGCACGCAGCTAGCAAACTGGTAGCAGCTCGCCTTCGTCTCTATAGTTCTCTTTCGGGCCTTCGAAAGGCCCCCAGGAGAATCCGCATGAGTGCCAAAGACAACGCTGCCGTGATCCAGCTCTTCGACCTGCTGGAATCGCGCTACGCCATGCGGGTGATCTGGGCGCTCTCCGACGGCCACCCCCAGACCTTCCGCCTGCTGCAGGACAGCGTGGGCGGCGTCACACCCAACACCCTGAACACCCGCATCAAGGAACTGCGCGCAGCCCGCCTGGTGGACCACAGCGGCCACGGCTACCGCCTCACCACCCAGGGGGCCGAGCTGGCGCGCCGCCTGAGCGAAGTGCAACAGTTCGCGGGCAAATGGGCGCACCAGCAGGCCCGGGTGGCGGCCAGCGCCGCGCCGCAACAGCCCGGCGCCTGATCAGGCGCCGGGGCTCGCCACCACCACCTGGCGCTGCTCACCCAGGCCTCGCGCGCCCAAGGTCATCACGTCCCCCACCTTGAGGTACGTCGGCGGCTTGTGGCCCATGCCCACGCCCGGCGGCGTGCCGGTGGGAATCACGTCGCCGGGCTGCAGCGCCATGAATCGGCTGAGGTAGCTCACGATGGTCTTCACGCCGAAGATCATGGTGCGGGTGTTGCCGGTCTGACGTCGCTCCCCGTTCACTTCAAGCCACAGGTCCACGTCTTGCGGATCGCCCAGTTCGTCGGGCGTGACCAGCCAGGGACCGATGGGGCAGTGTGTGGGGTAGCTCTTTCCCTTGGCCCACTGGCCTTCATATTCCATCTGGTAAGCGCGCTCGGACACGTCGTTGACCAGGCAGAAGCCGGCCACGCAGTCCAGCGCATCGTCTTCGCTCACGTGGAAGGCGCGCCGGCCGATCACGATGCCCAGTTCCACCTCCCAGTCCAGCTTCTGCGCGCCCGGCGGCAGCCAGACGTCGTCGTTCGGACCACAGATGGCGCCACTGTGTTTGTTGAACACGATGGGCTGGCCTGGCGGCTTCAGTCCGGCTTCGGCCGCGTGGTCGGCGTAGTTCAGGCCGATCCCGATCACGTTGCCCACACCGCCCACGCAGGGGCCCAAACGCGTGCCTGGCGGCACGGCGGGCAGGCCGGTCGGGTCGAGCGCGGCCAGCCGGGCCATAGAATCACGCCCCAGGGTGGCCGGGTGGATGTCGGGCACCACACCCGAGAGATCGCGCAGCGTGCCGCTGGCGTCAATCAGACCGGGTTTCTCGGCACCCGCGGGTCCATGGCGAAAGAGTTTCATGGGTTCAACCTGTTGAGTCGTCTGTTGGGGGCCTGTTGGAAGAGGGCCGATTGTGGGGCCCCGGCCCGCCAATCGCCTGTCGCCTCCTTGAAACCGGGCCCACCGCCCCCATGTGACCGCCTACGGCCTGCGTTGCCGACCCTTTTCACGAACTTTTCCATTCACTTCCATGAGCCAAGACAACCAGCCCGCTGACAACGCCTCCCCGGACACCAGTGCGCCCATGAGCCCCGAAGAGGCGATGGCGGCCGCCGCAGTGGCCGAGGCGGAAGCCATGAATGCCCTGAGCCACGAAGTCGCCACCCTCAAGGCACAAAACGCCGATCTGGCCGAGCAGTTCCTGCGCGCCAAGGCCGAGGCCGAGAACACCCGCCGCCGCGCCGAGGAAGAAATCAGCAAGTCGCGCAAGTTCGCCGTGGAGAGTTTTGCCGAAAGCCTGCTGCCGGTGGCCGACAGCCTGGAAGCTGGCCTCGCCATCACCGAGGCCACGCGCGAGCAACTGCGCGAAGGGTCCGAGGCCACGCTCAAGCAGCTCAAGAGCGCACTGGAGCGCCACCGCGTGCTGGAGATCAACCCGGCCGGTTCCACCAAGTTCGATCCGCACCAGCACCAGGCCATCAGCATGGTGCCGGCCGATCAGGAACCCAACACCGTGGTGAGCGTCCTGCAAAAGGGCTACTCCATCGCCGACCGCGTGTTGCGCCCGGCCCTGGTCACGGTCACCGCGCCCAAATAAGTTTTCGGTGCGGTCGCGCTCTTGAAAAGAGCCCGACTTATCCACACCTCATCCACATCGTTTTCAACAATCTTTTTTCTACACGGAGTCACAACATGGGACGAATCATCGGCATTGACCTGGGCACCACCAACTCGTGCGTGTCCATCATGGAAGGCAACACCACCAAGGTGATCGAGAACTCGGAAGGTGCACGCACCACGCCGTCGATCGTGGCTTACCAGGAAGACGGCGAAGTGCTGGTGGGCGCCTCGGCCAAACGCCAGGCCGTGACCAACCCGCGCAACACGCTCTACGCGATCAAGCGCCTGATCGGCCGCAAGTTCACCGAGAAGGAAGTGCAGAAGGACATCAACCTGATGCCCTACTCCATCGTGGCGGCCGACAACGGCGATGCCTGGGTGGAAGTGCGCGGCAAGCAGATCTCGGCCCAGCAGGTCAGCGCCGACATCCTGCGCAAGATGAAGAAGACCGCCGAGGATTACCTGGGCGAGCCGGTGACCGAGGCCGTGATCACGGTGCCCGCGTACTTCAACGACGCGCAGCGCCAGGCCACCAAGGACGCCGGCCGCATCGCGGGCCTGGACGTGAAACGCATCATCAACGAGCCCACCGCTGCGGCCCTGGCCTTCGGCCTGGACAAGCAGGAAAAGGGCGACCGCAAGATCGCCGTCTATGACCTGGGTGGCGGCACGTTCGACGTGTCCATCATCGAGATCGCCGATGTCGATGGCGAGAAGCAGTTTGAAGTGCTGTCCACCAACGGCGACACCTTCCTGGGCGGCGAAGACTTCGACCAGCGCATCATCGACTACATCATTGGCGAGTTCAAAAAGGACCAGGGCGTTGACCTGAGCAAGGACGTGCTCGCGCTGCAGCGCCTGAAAGAAGCCGCCGAGAAGGCCAAGATCGAGCTGTCCAGCTCGGCCGCGACCGACCTGAACCTGCCTTACATCACCGCCGATGCGTCGGGCCCGAAGCACCTGAACATCAAGCTCACGCGCGCCAAGCTCGAAGCCTTGGTGGAAGAGCTGATCGAACGCACGATCGCGCCTTGCCGCATGGCCATCAAGGACGCCGGCATCAGCGTCTCCGACATCCACGACGTGATCCTGGTCGGCGGTATGACCCGCATGCCCAAGGTGCAGGAGAAGGTGAAGGAGTTCTTCGGCCAGGAGCCGCGCAAGGACGTGAACCCCGACGAAGCTGTGGCCGTGGGTGCTGCCATCCAGGGTCAGGTGCTCTCGGGTGACCGCAAGGACGTGCTGCTGCTGGACGTGACTCCGCTGTCTCTTGGTATCGAGACCATGGGCGGTGTCATGACCAAGATGATCCAGAAGAACACCACGATCCCGACCAAGTTCGCGCAGACCTTCTCGACCGCCGAGGACAACCAGCCGGCCGTGACCATCAAGGTGTTCCAGGGCGAGCGCGAGATCGCCTCGGGCAACAAGTTGCTGGGTGAATTCAACCTCGAAGGCATCCCCGCTTCGCCGCGCGGCATGCCGCAGATCGAAGTGTCGTTCGACATCGACGCCAATGGCATCCTGCACGTGGGCGCCAAGGACAAGGGCACCGGCAAGGAAAACAAGATCACCATCAAGGCGAACTCGGGTCTGAGCGAGGCCGAGATCCAGCAGATGGTGAAAGACGCCGAACTCAACGCCGCCGACGACAAGAAGAAGGTCGAACTCGTGCAGGCACGCAACCAGGCCGAGGCCATGGTGCACAGCGTGAAGAAGAGCCTGGGCGAACACGGCGACAAGCTGGACGCAGCCGAGAAGGAAGCCATTGAAGCCGCCTTGAAAGACGCGGAAGAAGCGGCCAAGGGCGAGGACAAGGAAGCCATCGAAGCCAGGACCGAAGCGCTGATGACCGCCAGCCAGAAGCTCGGCGAGAAGGTGTACGCCGCCTCGCAGGCCGAGCAGGCGGCCGCGGCAGGCGCCGAGAGCGCGCAGCAAGGCAACAGCAAGGCGAACGACGACGATGTGGTCGACGCCGAAGTCAAGGAAGTGAAGAAGTCCTGATCGGCTGAGCCTTTCGATCATCCGCCGCGTCAGGGCAACCTGCCGCGGCGTTTGTGTTCCAACCGAACCCCGGGGACCGTTCCCCAAAGACCATGGCTAAACGCGATTTTTACGAAGTGCTGGGCGTGCCCAAGAACGCCGGCGACGACGAGATCAAGAAGGCGTATCGCAAGCTGGCGATGAAGCACCACCCCGACCGCAACCAGGGCGATGCGGCCAAGGCAGCGGAAGAGCGCTTCAAGGAGGCCAAAGAGGCCTACGAGATGCTGTCCGACCCGCAGAAGAAAGCGGCTTACGACCAATACGGCCACGCCGGCGTGGACCCCAACCTGCGCGGTGGTGCGGCCGGCGCAGAAGGCTTTGGCGGCTTCTCCGAGTCGTTCGGCGACATCTTTGGCGACATCTTCGGTGGCGCGCGCGGTCAGCGCAACGGTCGCCAGGTCTACCGCGGCGCCGACCTGTCGTACGCGATGGAAATCTCGCTCGAGGAAGCGGCTGGCGGCAAGGACACGCAGATCCGGATTCCGAGCTGGGACGACTGCGAAACCTGCACCGGCACCGGCGCCAAACCCGGCACCAGCGTCAAGACCTGCAGCACCTGCCACGGCCAGGGCTCGGTGCAGATGCGCCAGGGATTCTTCAGCGTGCAGCAGACCTGCCCGCAGTGCAGCGGCACCGGCAAGATCATTCCCGAGCCCTGCCCCACCTGCCACGGCCAGGGCAAGATCAAGAAGCAGAAAACGCTGGAGATCAAGATCCCCGCCGGCATCGACGACGGCCAGCGCATCCGCAGCACCGGCAACGGTGAGCCCGGCCAGAACGGCGGCCCGTCGGGCGACCTCTACATCGAAGTGCGCCTGCGCAAGCACGACATCTTCGAGCGCGACGGCGACGACCTGCATTGCACCGTGCCCGTGCCCATGACCACCGCGGCCCTGGGTGGCGAGATCGACGTGCCCACCCTGCAAGGCAAGGCCACCATCGACCTGCCCGAAGGCACCCAGAGCGGCAAGACCTTCCGCCTGCGCGGCAAGGGTGTCAAAGGCGTGCGCAGCAGCTACCCCGGCGACCTGTACTGCCACGTGGCGGTGGAAACGCCCATCAAGCTCACGGAGCACCAGCGCAAGCTGCTCAAGGAGCTGGACGAGTCGTTCAAGAAGGGTGGCCACAAGCACAGCCCGAACGACAAGGGATGGTTCGAAAAAGCGAAGTCGTTCTTCAGCTGAAGACCGGCTTCATGAACGCATCGGGGGCGCCGCTTGAGCGGCGCCCCTTTTTTTCTGCTGCGCATCTATGCGCCTCATTGCCAATATCGATTGGCTTATGTCGATAGATTTTGTCAAACTGACGGCCGTGTCTGTTTTTCCGTTTGTGAGGTTTCCATGGCCGCCCTGATCCGACAAGTCCGACCCGTCTGGGCCCAGTTGCAGGAATTCGATCTGCAGGTGCCCGCCCACGCGCTGCGCAACGCGCTGTTGGCCTTGGGTGCCGGCCTGCTGGTGATGGCGGGCTTGGCCGCGCTCAGCACCTTCTGGGCGCCCACCCGCGCCTGGTGGACGGCCGCCGACAACGGCAGCGCCATGGCCGCCGGTGTGCAGGCCTCGCTGCTCGCAGCGGTGGCCACGGCCGTGGGCGCGCTGCCGGTGTTTCTGGTACAGCGGGTGAGCAAGTTGCAGGAGGCCGCGTTGATGTCTTTCTCGGCCGGGATCATGCTGGCCGCGGCCATCTTCGCGCTGCTGTTGCCCTCACTCGATGCCGGGCGCACCCTGTTTGCCGGCATGACCGGTGGGGCCACCGGCGCGGCGGCCCTCAGCGGTGTGGGCCTGGCACTCGGCATGGGCCTGATGTTGGCGATCGACCGCTTCACGCCCCACGAACACGCGGTGCTGCCACCAGCGGCACTCGGTCATACCGGCGCCTGGGGAGCACGGAACGACAGCGCCGCTGTGCAGCGCGCGAAGCTCATGGTGCTGGCCATCCTGATCCACAACGTGCCCGAAGGTCTTGCCGTCGGCGCGGCTTACGCGGGTGTTGGAGAGCCAGGCGGTGCGCAGGCCGGTGCGTCGGTGGCGTTGGCCATCGGGCTGCAGAACATGCCCGAAGGCCTGATCGTGGCCATGGCGCTGCGCACGCTGGGCCGCAGCGCGGCGCAGGCGTGGGGCGTGGCAGCGCTCACGGGCCTGGCCGAACCGCTGGGCGCCATCGTCGGTCTGGTGGTGCTGGGCAGCGTGCCGGTGTTCTATCCGCTGGGTCTCGCACTGGCGGCGGGCGCCATGCTGTTTGTGGTGAGCCACGAGATCATTCCCGAGACGCACCGCAACGGCTTCGAGACCATGGCCACAGCGACGCTGCTCGCAGGCTTCATCTTCATGTTGCTGTTGGATGCGGTTTTGAGTTGACCCCCACGCTCCGTCGCTGCGTGGGTCGCTGCCCCCGAGGGGCGCGGCCTTGTTTGGGAGCGGCCCGGCACGGCGGCCCTCTGAAGCCGAGAGGCGGGGCGTAAGATGACCTGCATGAGCGTACACATCCGATTTCTTGGCGGCGCCGGCACGGTCACCGGCTCCAAATACCTGGTTGAGCACGAGGGCCAGAGCCTGCTGGTCGACTGCGGCTTGTTCCAGGGCTACAAGCAGCTGCGGCTGCGCAACCGCGACCCGCTGCCGGTGATGCCCAACCACATCGGTGCCGTGCTGCTCACCCACGCGCACCTGGACCACAGTGGCTACTTGCCACTGCTGGCCAAGGAGGGCTTTCACGGCAAGGTGTGGTCCACACCGGCCACGCGGGATCTGGCACAGATCCTGTTGCCGGACAGCGGCCACATCCAGGAAGAAGACGCGGCCTTCGCCAACCGCAAAGGCTTTTCCAAACACTCACCAGCGCTGCCGCTCTACACGGAGAGTGACGCGATTCAAAGCCTCAAGCTGTTTCGCACCGTGCCCATGCACCAGGCCTTTGAACCGCTCAAGGGCTGGACCGCGCAATTCTCGGGCGCGGGCCACATCCTGGGCGCAGCGAGCCTGCTGCTGGAGGTGGGCGGGCGGCGCATCCTGTTCTCGGGCGACCTTGGCCGCCCCGACGACGCGCTGATGCTCGCGCCCGACGCGCCGCCCGTGGCCGACGTGGTGGTGTGTGAGTCCACCTACGGCGACCGCGACCACCCCGACGAAGACGTGCTGGCCGAACTCGGCCCCGCCTTGACACGCGTGGCTGCGCGCGGTGGCTCGGCCGTGGTGCCGGTGTTTGCGGTCGGCCGCGCGCAGGCCCTGCTGCACGCCATCGCACAGCTCAAGGCTTCGGGCCAGCTGCCGCACAGCCTGCCGGTCTACCTCGACAGCCCCATGGCCATCCACAGCACCGAGCTGTTTGCGCGCCATCCGGGCGAGCACCGGTTGAACGCAGCGCAGTGCCACGCCATGTCGCAGGTCGCGAAGATGACGCGCACGGCCGACGAGTCCAAGGCCATCGCTCGCCAGCACGGCCCCAAGGTGATCCTGGCCGCCAGCGGCATGGCCACCGGCGGGCGTGTGTTGCACCACCTGGTGCAGTACCTGGGCGACCACCGCAACATGGTGCTGCTCACCGGCTACCAGGCCCCCGGCACGCGCGGGGCCACGCTGGCCAACGGCGGCACGAAGCTGCGCATCCACGGGCAAGACCTGCCGGTGCGCGCTGAAATCGTGCAGCTCCAGTCGGCCTCGGCGCACGCCGACGCCGGGCAGCTCATGGCCTGGCTGCGCGCCCTGCCCCAGCCGCCACGTCGCGTGTTCGTCACCCACGGTGACATGGAAGCCTCCGACCGGCTGCGCCACCGCATCGAAACCGAACTGCGCTGGCAGGCGCTGGTGCCCGAGCACGGCAGCACCTGGGCGGCCTGACACTGCCGCATTCACACCTGCACACACGGCCCATGGAACGCGGCCGCTTCTCCCCACTCTCACCCCGATGAATCTCCAACCTTCCCTCATCCTGGGCGCTGCCCTGCTGTCCTCTGCGGCCTGGGCCCAGCCCCCCACGCCAGCCGCCAACCCCGAATTCGACACCTGCCTGAACACGCTGCGCGCGCCCGCGCGTGCCGCCGGCGTGCGCGACGAGACCTTTGCCCTGCACACGCAGAACCTCGCGCCCGACATGAGCGTGATCGACAAGCTCAACTTTCAACCCGAGTTCCGCACTGCGATCTGGGACTACCTGGCCGGCCTGGTGGACGAAGAGCGCGTGGCCGAGGGCCGCGCCATGCTGGAGCGCCACGCCGAAACGCTCGCGAGGGTGAACGACAAGTACGGCGTGGATCCGGCCACGGTGGTGGCGGTCTGGGGTGTGGAGAGCAACTTTGGCCAGACCTTCGGCAAGTCGCCGCTGGTGCAGTCGCTGGGCACGCTGTCGTGCTTCGGGCGAAGGCAGGCCTACTTCCGCACCGAGTTCTACGCCACGCTGCGCATCCTGCAGGCCGGACACATCGCACCCGAGCGTCTTGTCGGCTCGTGGGCCGGCGCCTTTGGCCACACGCAGTTCATGCCCAGCACCTTCGAGCGCCTCGCAGTGGACTTCGACGGCGACGGCAAGGCAGACCTGATGGACAGCACCAGCGACGCGCTCGCGTCCACCGCCAACTTTCTGGCCAAGGCCGGCTGGCAAAGTGGTCAGCCCTGGGGCTTTGAAGTGAAGCTGCCCCAGGGCTTCAGCACCACCGGCGAAGGCCGCCGCACCAAGCGCGCCATGGGCGAATGGGCAGCGCGCGGCCTCAAACGGGTCGACGGCTCGCCACTGCCTGCCAGCGGCAGCGCCGGCCTCATGACCCCCGCAGGGGCGCAGGGCCCGGCCTTTCTGGTGCTGCGCAACTTCGACGCGATCTACAGCTACAACGCGGCCGAAAGCTACGGTCTGGCCATCGCCCACCTGGCCGACCGGCTGCGCGGCGGCGGCGTGTTCTCCACGCCCTGGCCCACCGACGACCCGGGCATTTCACGCGCCGAGCGTCGCGAAGTGCAAACCCTCTTGATCGCGCGCGGCCACGACATTGGCGCGGTGGACGGCATGCTGGGCGACAAGAGCCGCGCTGCGATCCGCGTGGAGCAGGAGCGGCTGGGGCACGAGGCGAGCGGGCGCGCCGGGCAGAAGCTGTTGAAGGCCTTGCGGGGGGGCTGAGGCTCACCCGGATCCTCACCCCAGCTTCACCGCGGTGCCGCTCACCGCGACCATCATCATCCCGTTGGTCTCACCCAGCACCTCGTAGTCGAAGTCGATGCCGATGACGGCGTTGGCGCCCATTTCGCGCGCCGCTTCGATGAGGTCTTCCACGGCAGCGTCGCGCGCGCCGGAGAGGGCGCGCTCGTAGCCGCCGGCGCGCCCGCCCACCACGTCGCGCACTGAAGAGAACATGTCGCGAAAGATGTTGGCGCCAATGATGGCTTCGCCGTTGACCACGCCCAGGTACTGCGAGCGGTCGATGCCCTCGGGCGTCGTGGTGCTGAGGAAAAAGCCGTCTTTCGCTTTGGAAAACCATCCCATGTGACATCTCCTGTTGGTTTTGCGCGTGGCGCATCGCACGGACATTGTGCAGCGCACGTGCTAGGGTCGGACACAGCCACTTCGGGAACATCCCATGCCAGGCTACCAGGTCAAGACCGAGACCCTGTCGCTCGGCGGCACCGACTGGCACATCCGCTGCCTGATCGACGACCAGCAATTCAACGACACCCACCATGCCGCGGCCGACATCGGTCTGCCTTCGGCGGGCTGGTCGCATTTTGGCCAGGTGTGGCCTTCTTCGCGCGTGCTCGCGCTGGCCATGCTCACGCACCCGCTGGCGGGGCTGCGCGTGCTGGAGATCGGTGCGGGACTGGCGCTGGCCAGCCTGGTGATGCACCGGCGCGGTGCCGATGTGACGGTGAGCGACTGGCACCCGCTGACGGAAGAATTCCTGCGCCACAACCTGATTTTGAACGACCTGGGGCCGCTGCCCTACCAGGCCGGCAACTGGGAGAGCGTGGCGGCCACCGACAACCCCGCGCTGGGCCGCTTTGATCTCATCGTGGGTAGCGACCTGCTCTACGAACGCCAGCAACCGGCGCAACTCGCCGCCTTCATCCACCGCCACGCGGCGGTGGGCGCGCAGATCGTGATCGTCGACCCCGACCGCGGCAACCGCGCCGCCTTTGGCCGCGACATGGGCATGCTGGGGTTCGTGCTCACGATGCAGGCAGCCGGGCGCCAGCTGGAGGACGGCACGGCCTACAAAGGGCGCTTTCTCAGCTTCACACGCTGAAATGCAAACAGCCCGCGGTGCGGGCTGTTTGCATTGCAACAAGTCCGGCCATCTCGGCCGAACCGGTCAGCCGCCCTTTTTGGAGCGCTTGCCGGGGTTCTTCTTGCTGCGGGTGGCCACGCCACGCTCCAGGCTCACGCGCTGACCACGGCCAGGGGAGGTCAGGGACACGCCCGCGACGGGCGTGGGGCGTGGGGTGGCTTTGCGGTCGGCTTCGGTGACGATTTTGTTGCCCATGACTGGATCCTGAGAAAGTTGCGAAAGTGACGGAACCCGCTATTAGGCCACAAGGCCCCGTGCGGGTCAGGTGGCGTTGCCGGCGTTCCAGGTGAACGACGCGTCGGTGGACAGCGCCTCCGGGCGGCGCACGGGCATCAGCCAGCCGTGGGCGGGGTTGGTCTGCGCGGAGATGTCGATGCGCGGCGCCTGGGCCGACACCGGACCGAAGATGGTGGCGAACGACGCGTCGGCCGCGTCGCGCCCCGTGCCGATGCGCACAAAGCCCATGGGAATGGCGGTGCCCGAGGGATCAAACAGGTACCAGCGGTGGCCCAGGTAGACCTCGACATAAGCATGGAAATCGGTCGGACCCAGGGCCGGGTCGGCGCCGAAGTCGATCGCGGTGGTGAAGCGCGCCGGTATGTTGAGCGCGCGACAGAAGGTGATCATGAGGTGCGCAAAGTCGCGGCACACACCTTTGCGGTCGTTGAGCGTGTCCATGGCCGAGGTCATGGAGTTGCTGGTGTTGGACTCGAACGTCACCTGGCTCTGCACCCACTTCTGGATCGCCTCCACGCGCCGGTAGCCCTGTGGCATCTGGCCAAACAACTCGTTGGCCATGGCGGTCACACAGTCGGACTGGCAGTAGCGGCTGGGGTAGATGTAGGTGAGCACATCGGTGGGCAGCTGGTTGATGGGGGTTTCAAACACACTGTCGGGCTGGTCCACGTGGTGCACGATGTCGAGCGTGGCGCGGTAGCGCAGTTGCAACGGGCCGGGATTGGCGGTCAGTCGCAGGATGCGCGTGCGCGTGGCGGCGTCGGTGTACGACACCAGGGGCACCGGCTGGCTGACCTGCAGTTCTTCCCACACCACGGTCTGCTGTGGGGAATGCGCGGCCTGCACGTTGAAGATGAAGTCGGCGCTGGGCTGGTTGACCTGGTACTGCAGGTCGATGGCGAGGTGGATGCGAACCATGGGGTCACCGTGAAAAAGAAATGGACCGGCCTGGGGGCCAGTGGAAGCGGGGATACCCGCCGGGAGACGGTGAGACAAAGATCGATTGATGGTACGCGTGCGCTGTGCTGCCGTCTGTGCGCCAAGGCACCTTGCCCCGCCGCTGCGGCAGGGCAAGGGCTTGGGCGTAAGCTCAAACACCATGCGCGCGCTGCTCTCAACCTTCTCCTTGCAAGAGTTGCGCCACCACCCGTGGCGCAACGCTTCGGCCGTGGTGGCCGTCATGCTGGGCGTGGCGCTGGCGTTTGCGGTGCATCTCATCAACGCGTCGGCACTCGCCGAATTCTCCAGCGCGGTCAGCTCGGTCAATGGCCAGCCCGATGTGGAGCTGCGCGCCCGGCAGGGTCTGCTGCCCGACACCCTGCTCGACCGCGTGGCCGCCCACCCTGACGTGGCACTGGCCAGCCCCGTGCTGGATCTGCCCACCCAGGCGGTGCTGCCCGGTGGTGAGCGCGTGGCGGTGAAGCTGTTGGGTGTGGACGCGCTGGTGGTGGCCGGCTTGTCACCCGCACTGATGCCGGTGCCCGCGGCTGCGCCCGACAACACCGCAGCGCGGCGCTTCGACCTGTTTGCACCCGACGCGGTGTTTCTCAACGCAGCCGCGTCCCAAGCGCTGGGCAACAGCACCACGCTGCAGCTGCAAAGCGGTCTGACGCTGCGAACGGTGCGCGTGGCTGGCCGGGTGAATGCACCGGGGGCGCCGCTGCTGGTGATGGACGTGGCCGCTGCGCAAGACCTCATGAACCGTGCAGGCCAACTGAGCCGGCTCGACCTGCGACTGGCGCCCGGCGCGCGGCTCGATACGGTACTGGCCTCGCTCGACCTGCCGGCGCAAGTCATCGCGCAGCGACCCGAACAGTCGGGCGAACGGGTGAGCAACCTTTCTCGCGCCTACCGGGTGAACCTCACCGTGCTTGCGCTCGTGGCGCTGTTCACCGGTGCCTTCCTTGTTTTTTCGGTGCTCTCGCTCTCGGTGGCCCGGCGCCAGCCACAGTTCGCGCTGCTCGGTGTGCTCGGTCTCTCGGGCAACGAGCGCCTGCGCCTGGTGCTGGCCGAATCGGCTTTGCTCGGTCTGCTCGGCAGCCTGCTGGGCATCGCGCTGGGCACGGCGCTGGCGGCACTCGCGCTCAAGCTGCTGGGCGGTGATCTCGGAGGCGGCTACTTTTCGGGTGTGGCACCGCCCCTGCAATGGAGCGCCTGGGCTGCGCTGGTGTACGGGCTGCTGGGTGTGGCAGCCTCGGTGGTGGGTGGCTGGTGGCCCGCACGCGCCACGGCCCGCATGGCGCCGGCCCTGGCTTTGAAGGGACTGGGCGCACCCGCTCCCGCCGGTGCGCGCCGCCACACGCTGGCTCTGGCGCTGGTGGCACTTGCTGCAGCCCTGGCCTGGGCACCGCCCGTGGCCGGCATTCCACTCGCGGCCTACCTGTCGGTGGGCCTGCTGCTGGTGGGCGGCATCGCGGCACTGCCGCTGGCGGTGGGCTGGCTGCTGGACCGCATTGCGCCCCACATCACACGGCATGCGCTGCCGGTGCTCGCGGTGGAGCGCGCGCGCCGCCTGCGCGAAACAGCCGCCGTGGCCACCAGCGGTGTGGTCGCCAGTCTGGCGCTGTCGGTGGCGCTCACGGTGATGGTGGCGAGCTTTCGGGACTCGGTCACGCAGTGGCTCGACGCCGTGCTGCCCGCGCAGCTGTACGTGCGCAGCACTGGGGGCAGCGGCAACGACACGGCCCACCTGCCGCCCGATTTCGTGGTGGCGGTCGCGCGCGTGGAGGGTGTCGGGCGCGTGGACACCCTGCGCGCCACACCGGTGCAGTTCGACCCGGTGCGCCCGGCCGTGGTGCTGCTCACACGCCCGCTCGACATGGTGCCGGGCTCGGCGCTGAGCCTGCCGCTGGTGGGCAACCCGCTGCCGGCCCCGGCTGCGGCCGAAGGCGAGAGCGTGATTGCTGTGTATGTGAGCGAAGCCATGGTGGACTTGTATGGCGCCGAACCCGGCGGCTGGCTGCCGAGCCTCGCGCAAGCCTTTGCCGAACCGAACGTGCGCAGCGTTCGTTTTTTTGTGGCGGGCGTTTGGCGCGACTACGCCCGCCAGCACGGCAGCGTGGCCATGGACCGCGCCGACTTTGTGCGCCTCACGGGCGATGCGCGCGTGAACGACCTGGCGCTGCACCTGCAGGAGGGTTCCGACGAAGAGGCGGTGCGTGAACGCATCCGCGCTCTGGCCGAAGAGCGAGGTGCACGTGACCTGATCGAGTTCGCGTCATCCGGCCAGATCCGCGCGGTCTCGCTGCGCATCTTCGACCGCAGCTTCGCTGTCACCGTGTGGCTGCAGGCCGTGGCCATCGGCATCGGGCTGTTTGGCGTGGCGGCGAGTTTCAGCGCGCAGGTGCTGGCGCGCAAACGCGAGTTCGGCCTGCTCGCACACCTGGGCCTCACGCGGCAGCAGATCCTGGGCGTGGTGGCGCTCGAAGGCCTGGCCTGGACGCTGCTCGGCGCCATCGCCGGTCTGGCGCTTGGTCTGGCGGTGAGCCTGGTGCTGGTGCACGTGGTCAACCCGCAAAGCTTTCACTGGACCATGGACCTGGTGCTGCCCTGGGCGCGGTTGCTGGCGCTGTGTGCGGCGGTGGTGGTGGCCGGCACGCTCACCGCGTGGCTGGCCGGGCAGGCCGCGGCGAGCCGCGACGCGGTACGCGCTGTGAAGGAGGACTGGTGAACATGACCACAAGCACACAACCAACCGTTCGGGCTGAGCCTGTCGAAGCCCATACCAGCCGCCGCCAGCTGTTGATCGCATCGGCGGGCGCCCTCGCCTTTCCCGGCCTCCACGCACAAGCCCCGCACCGCCCCGGCGACGCGCTCCAACCCCGTCCCCTCGTGTTCCCGCGCGACCACGGCACCCACAACGACACCCGCACCGAGTGGTGGTACCTCACAGGCCACGCGAAAGACCAGAAGGGCCGGGAGTTCGGCTTCCAGGTCACCTTCTTCCGCAGCCGCGTCGATGGCACACAGGCCCTGCAAAGCCGACTGGCCGCAAAACACCTGCTGTTCGCGCACGCCGCCATCACCGATGTGAACAGCGGCAAACTTCTGCACGACCAGCGCATGGCGCGCTGGAACGGCGAGCTGCCGATGCAAACCGAACGCGGCGTGTTCGCCAGCGAAGCCGACACGCGCGTGGTGCTGCGCGACTGGCACATCGAGCGCGCAGCGGATGGTCACTACAAGACACGCATCGGCGGTGACACGCTGAGCATCGATCTCACTGCGCAACCGCAACAGGCCTGGCTGCTGCAGGGTGACAAGGGCTTTTCGCGCAAAGGCCCCGACGCCTCACAAGCAAGCTTCTACGTATCGCATCCCCACCTCGCAGTACAGGGCACGCTGGGCATCGGCCAACAGCGCTTCGAAGTGACCGGCACCGCCTGGCTCGACCACGAGTGGAGCGAGGCGCTGCTGCATCCCGAGGCGGTGGGCTGGGACTGGATCGGCATGAACCTGTTTGACGGCCACAGCCTGACCGCGTTTCAGCTGCGCCGTGCCGACGGCAGCAAGGTCTGGGCGGGGGGATCGTTTCGGGCCGGTGTCAGTGCGCAAAGCCCCACCGACATCGTCCCCTTTCGCCCCGGCGAGGTTGACTTCAAACCGCAACGCCACTGGACCAGTCCACTCACCCGGGCGAAGTACCCGGTGCAATGGTTGATCAGCACGCCGGCCGATGTCTACACGGTCAAGGCCGTGATCGACCCGCAGGAACTCGATGGCCGCCAGGGCACCGGCACGGTGTATTGGGAAGGTCTGTCCGACCTGTTCGGGAGCAACGGCCAGCGCGTGGGCCGTGGCTACCTGGAGATGACGGGGTACGCGCAGCGGCTGGTGTTGTGAGGCGCCGCTGCGCAGCAGATCAGCGTTGCGGGACGACGATCACGGTGCCGCCGCTCGAAGGCAACGAAGTGCTGCCGGTGGCACCCGTGGCGCCGGTGTAGCCGGTGCTGCCCGTGGCGCCCGTGCTGCCCGTCGCACCTGCGCCGCCAGTGGCTCCGGTGGCACCCGTGTCACCGGTGTAGCCCGTGGCACCGGTGGCTCCGGTGGGGCCTGCGGGGCCCATGGGTGCCGAAATGCAACCGGCGAGCGCGAGCGACAGGGCGCCGGCCAACAGCAGTTTTGAATGGTTCATGGTGATTCCTTTGTGTCATCCACCGAAGGGTGGTGTGAAGGCAGCTTAGGCAGGCCATTCACCTGCGTCGGTGCGTTGACCGACATAGACCAACGGCGCGTTCAGGGGCGCGCGGGCTCGGTCTTCCACTCGCGGAAAAAACGGATGCGCTCGTCGTGGTCGGGGTGGCTGGAGATGGCGATCGGCAGCGCGGCGCTGTCATCGCCGTCATCGCCGTCATCGTCCTGGTCGGCCTGTTCCTGTTGTCGGATGCGCTCGAAGAACGCCACCATGACCGATGGGGACACACCGCTTCGATCGAGCAGCTGCGCAGCGAAGGCATCGGCCAAGCGCTCGGCATCGCGCGAATAGGCCTGCGTGGCCAGGGTGGCGGGCACGGTGGCCAGGAAGCCGCTGGCGTCGCCCAGCACCACGCCCACCAGCGCACTGATCAGGCTGGCGCGCACCATCAAATCCAGGCCGTGGCGGTGGTGCACATGACCGAGCTCGTGCGCCAGCACACCAACAATGGCATCGGGCTGGTCGGCCAGCAGCTTCACCAGGTCGTCGGTGATCACGATGTACCCGCCGGGCAAGGCGAACGCGTTCGCGCCCAAGGCTTTGGACTGGTGGAACGAAAGCTGCCAGACCGGCGCGTCGCCCTGGGGATGGGCGCGCTGCACGGCCGAGGCGAAACGCTCGCGCAAGGCTTGCTGTTGCTGCGCGGGCAGCATGCTCGGCTGCAGAAACAAGCGGTCCAGTTGCTGCATGCCTTGTTCACCCAGGCGCGCCTCCAGCGAGTGCGGCACCTGCTGCGCCAGCGCCCGACTCAGCCACGGCACACCCCAGACCCACGCGGCACCGAGAAACACCACGCTGGCCCCCATGGCCACCAGCGTGGCGCGCCAGCTCTGCATCCAGCCCACCACCGCGGCCTCGCGCGGGCCACTGGCCTGCCGCCAAGCGTCCCACGCCCCTGCATCGGCGTGCTGGATCAGGCTGCCGTCGGGCAGCTCGGTCTGGCGCTGACCGTGCGAGCGGCGTTCGGCCCAGCGCACCTGGCGCACCGGGTAGCGGCGCTCGCCGCTCACCAGCGTGAGCACAAGCTCGTTGCCTTCGATGCAGAGCTCGCAGACCTGCGCACGCGGGCTCTGACCGTCGAACCAGGTGCTGAGCAGGCGCGGCGCTGTGCTCATCACAAGCCCATGTCGATGCCGAAGAAGTCGCCCGCCGCGTCGCCCAGAATGCCTTTGTCGCCGCCCTGCGCCTTGGCAAGCCAGGCGTTCACGTCGCCCTGCACCGAAACGCCCATGGCCTCCAGCCGCAGGCGTGCGGTGTTGACCTTGGCAAACGGCCAGTACAGACCCAGCGTGAGTGCAATGAGCAGCCAGTTCTTCGCTGTCAGCAGCATCAGGGGAACAAACCTCAGTTGGCTGTCGAAACGGATGCGTCGGCTGCGGGTCTGCCCCCACAGCAGGTTCTGCAGGCGCGATGTGGTGTAAGGCATGAGCACCAGCGGGAACACCAGGTAAGCCAGGGCCAGCAGAAAGGGCAACATGATCACGGCCGCACCCGAGGAAGCACCCATGACCGCCGCCACGATAACGCCCACCCCGGCGAGCAAGGCCGAACACAGCAAGGACACGCCCATCACGCGGAACGAAAACCCATAGAAAGCCCCCAGGCCGGCGTCCAGCCGCGTGCGCTGTTGCGCGAACACGTAGCCGCCGTGCTGGTAGCGCTTGATGCGCGCCAGCAGCCAGGGCGACAGCGCGGCCATGGCCAGCACCATCAGGCCGGTGGCCGCAGCAAACACGGCGCCGGCTGCGCCTTCGTCCGCGCCCTGCGTGGCCGATGCCGCAAAACCGATCACGAATCCGACCAGCACCACCGGGATGAAGAACGGCAGCATGCACAGGTAAGCACCCTTGAGGTCGCCTTCGAAAGACATGCGCACGCCACGCCAGCTGGTGTTGCGCAGGCGGAACTGCAGCGATGCGCGCCACAGCGCGGGCCACAGCACCGCGAGCAGGAGCAAGGGCAGCCATGCAAAGGCTGGCGCAAAGTTCGACACGGCCCAGTACGACACACCGAACAGCAGCATGAGCAGGTAGCCGCGGAACATCTTCCAGGGGTCGCCGTGAAACCCCAGCGGGTCGCGGCCCACCAGCGTGTTGTTCTGGAAATAAGCGAGTCGACGCGCGCGGGCAAACGGCCAATACAGCGTGAGGGTGACCAGGGTCAACAGCAGGTTGACGATCCAGATGCGGAAATACTCGCTGCCCGAGCCGGTGAAGCGGATGTCGAGCGGGTGGGCCGGTTCGCTGCTGGGCAATCGGCTGTCGGGCAGGACCTCGGTTGCTTCAAACTCGCTGTGTTGTGCCATCCCATCCCTCCTGGTGGTTGAAAATTTGGCCGCGATCCTAGCATCAAAAATTCGTACCAATGACCTACCCCCGGCAGATGTACCCCATGCCGCTGGCCGCACAAAACCGGTGTCCACAAAACCCGGCACACTCACCCGCATGAGTTCCCCCTCCCCCTCCGACCGCCCCAAAGCCACCACCCCCACCTCACTCAGCGGCCTGCTGCCGTTTCTGCGGCCCTACCGCCTGCAGATCGGTCTGGCCATCCTGTTCCTGGTGCTGGCCGCTGCGGCCACGCTGGCGTTTCCGCTGGCCTTGCGCTTTCTCATCGACAGTGGCCTCGCACCAGCCGGGCGAGGCGAGCAGGCGCTGGCGCTGCGCGGCCACTTCGCAGCCTTGTTCGGCGTGGCCGTGGCGCTCGGCTTCTTCTCGGCCATGCGTTTTTACCTGGTGAGCTGGCTGGGTGAACGCGTCACCGCCGATTTGCGCAACGCGGTCTACAGCCATGTGCTGCGGCAAAGCCCGCAGTTCTTCGAGACCACACAAACCGGCGAAGTGCTCTCGCGCCTGACCACCGACACCACGCTGGTGCAGACGGTGGTGGGCTCCTCGCTCTCCATGGGCCTGCGCAACGCGGTCATGGGCATCGGCGCATTGATCATGCTGGTGTGGACCAATCCCTATGTGATGCTGCAGGTGCTGCTGATCATCGTGCTGGTGGTGCTGCCGAGCATGTGGTTTGGCAAACGCGTGCGCAAGCTCTCGCGCGCCAGCCAGGACCGCGTGGCCGACTCCAGCGCGATCGCCGCCGAGGTGCTGAACGCAATTCCAGTGGTGCAGAGCTACACGGCTGAGGACCGCGAGGCAGCTCGCTTCAACGAGTCGACCCAGTTCGCCTTCGACACCGCGATCAAGCGCACGCGAGCCCGCTCGGTGCTGGTGGCCTTCATCATCATCACCACCGCCGGCCTGTTGCTGTGGGGCCTGTACCAGGGCACGCAGGCGGTGCTGGCAGGCACCATCACGCCCGGTCACCTGGGGCAGACCGTGCTTTACATCATCATCCTGGCCGGTGCGGTGGCCGTGCTGGGTGAAGTCTATGGCGACCTGCTGCGCGCCGCGGGCGCCAGCGAGCGCCTGATGGAGCTGCTGGCCAGCGCCTCGCCGGTGCAGTCACCCGCACAACCGTTGAAAGCGGCCACGCCGCAAGGCGGCAGCGCGCTGGTGTTCGACGACATCACCTTCCATTACCCCTCGCGCCCGGCGCAGGCCGCGTTGGCGGGTTTCAATCTGGCGGTGCAACCCGGGCAGACGGTGGCGCTGGTGGGGCCCAGTGGCGCCGGCAAAACCACTGTGTTTGGTCTGCTGCTGCGCTACTACGACCCCGCCCTGGGCACGATCCGGCTGGACGGAGTGCCCATCCACCAGATGAGCCTGCACGAGCTGCGCAACCGCGTGGGCATCGTGCCGCAGGACCCGGTGATCTTCTCCAGCAGCGCGATGGAAAACATCCGCTACGGCAAGCCCGGCGCGAGCGACGCCGAGGTCCGCGCCGCCGCCGCAGCGGCCTTTGCCGACGAGTTCATCGACCAGTTGCCCGAGGGCTACGACACCTTCCTGGGCGAACGCGGTGTGCGCCTCTCGGGCGGCCAGCGCCAGCGCATTGCCATTGCACGCGCCATGCTCAAGAACCCACCGCTGCTGCTGCTGGACGAAGCCACCAGCGCGCTGGATGCACAGAGCGAGCGCATGGTGCAGGCCGCGCTGGAATCGGCCATGAAGGACCGCACCACGCTGGTGATTGCGCACCGCCTGGCCACCGTGCAGCAAGCCGACCTGATCGTGGTGCTGGACCACGGCCGGCTGGTGGAACAGGGCACGCACACCGAGCTGGTGGCGCAAGGCGGCGTGTACGCCGGCCTCGCCGCTCTGCAATTTCAAGTCTGATCAGCTAGCCGAGCTGGCGCAGCTCGCGCAGCGCAACCGAGACAGGCGCCAGATCGGGCGCCAGACTCGCGATGCTCTCGTGCATGTCGTTGATGCGCGCGATCGCCTTCGCATGTTGCTCCTGCCACTCGGCCAGCGTCTGCTGGCTGCTGAGCAGCGAGTGCACCAGCTGACCGGCAATCGAATACACGTCGTCGCGCGCACTGGCGCGGGCCTGCGACTGCCACAGCGAATCGGTCGGCAGTTGGCCGATGCGCTGACGCCAGCGGTCCAGGCCCAGCGTGTTCTCGATCGCAAAGTAGGTGCGCGCCGCCTGCTCCAGCGTGCTGCCGGCCTTGGCCGCCACGTCCACCAGGTCGAGCACCGGGTACAGGTGGTCCAGCACGGTGAGGTCCTCAGCGAGTTGGGCGTCCACCCCGGCCTGCACCAGGCGGGCGCTGGCGGCTTGCCATGAGGCCAGCGCGGTTGCGGGCAGCCACTGCTCGACGTGCTCTCGCAGCATGCGGGCCGCAGGTCGGTACTTGGCAATCAAGGTGGGCAGGTCGCCCTGGCCGCGGTGGCGCAGCATCCAGCGGCTGGCGCGCTGCGCGATGGTGGCCAGCTGCGTGAGCAGGCTCAGCTGCAGCTCGGTCGTGACCTTGTTGTCCAGCGCGTCGATCTGGTCCCAGATCGGCTCCAGCGCAAACACCTCACGCGCCAGCGTGTAGGCGCTGACCACCTCGGCTGCGGTGCACGATGCCTCATTGGCCAGGAAGTTGACGAAGGTCGCGCCCACCCGGTTGACCACGGTGTTGGTCATGAAGGTGGCAATGATTTCGCGCTTGAGCGGGTGTTGCGCAATGGCGTCCGCATGGCGCTCGCCCAGCACCGCGGGGAAATACATCTTGAGAACACGCGCGAAGAACGGGTCGTCGGGCAGGCTGCTCGCGCACAGCTCGTCAAACAGGTTCATCTTGGCGTACGCCATGAGCACGGCATTCTCGGGACGGGTCAGGCCCTTCCCTTCGCGCTTGCGTTTGGCCAGTTCCTCGTCGACGGGCAGGAACTCGATGGCGCGCTTGAGCAGGCCGATGTGTTCGAGCCAGCGCATCAGGTTTTGCTGTCCATCGAGCAGGTACACGGGCCGGGTGGCGGCCAGCTCGATCTGCTGCGTCTGGTAGTAGTTGTCCTGCAGCACGAGCAGCCCAACCTCGTCGGTCATGCTCGCCAGCAGGTCGTTGCGGCTCTCCAGCGTGAGCCCACCGGCTTCCTGCACGGCGCCCAGCAGGATCTTGATGTTGACCTCGTGGTCGGAGCAGTCCACGCCGGCGGAGTTGTCGATGGCGTCGGTGTAGATCAGGCCGCCGGCCTGGGCGAATTCGATGCGGCCGTTCTGCGTGCAGCCGAGGTTGCCGCCTTCGCCGAACACCTTGCAGCGCAGCTCGTTGCCGTTGACGCGGAAGGCGTCACCCGCCTTGTCGCCCACCTGGGCGTGGCTCTCGTAGCTGGCCTTCACATAGGTGCCGATGCCGCCGTTGTAGAGCAGATCCACCGGCGCCTTGAGGATGGCGTTGAGCAGCTCGTTGGGCGCCATGGCGGTGGCCTCGGTGCCGATCGCGGCGCGCGCCTGCGGGCTCAAGGGGATGGACTTGGCGCTGCGCGGGAAGACGCCACCGCCCTCGCTGATGAGCCCCTTGTCGTAGTCGTCCCAGCTCGAACGCGGCAGTTTGAACAGGCGCTCGCGCTCGGCAAAGCTGGCCGCAACGTCGGGGCTCGGGTCGATGAAGACGTGGCGGTGGTCGAAGGCCAGCACCAGCTTGATTTGGGTGGACAACAGCATGCCGTTGCCGAACACGTCGCCCGACATGTCGCCGATGCCGGCCACGGTGAAGGGCTGGGTCTGTGTGTCCACGCCGAGGCCGCGGAAATGGCGCTTGACCGACTCCCAGGCGCCGCGCGCGGTGATGCCCATCTTCTTGTGGTCGTAGCCCACCGAGCCGCCGGAGGCGAAGGCGTCGCCCAGCCAGAAGCCGTAGGCGGCGCTCACGCTGTTGGCGATGTCGCTGAAAGTGGCCGTGCCCTTGTCGGCGGCGACCACCAGGTAGGGGTCGTCCTCGTCGTGTCGCACCACATCGGTTGGCGGCACCACCGCCCCCTGGACCATGTTGTCGGTGATGTCGAGCAGACCCGACAGGAAGGTCTTGTAGCAAGTCACGCCTTCGGCCAGAAAAGCCTCTCGATCGCTGGCGAGTGGCGCCTTCTTCAGCACGAAGCCGCCCTTGGAGCCCACCGGCACGATCACCGTGTTCTTCACCATCTGCGCCTTCACCAAACCCAGGATCTCGGTGCGGAAATCTTCGCGCCGGTCGGACCAGCGCAGGCCACCGCGTGCGACCTTGCCGCCACGCAGGTGCACACCCTCGACGCGCGGGGAGTACACCCAGATCTCGAACAAGGGTTTGGGTTCTGGCACGTTGGGAATGTCGCGCGGGCTGAGCTTGAAGCTCATGCACTCTTTGCCGAGCTGGTAGGCGTTGGTGCGCAGCGTGGCCTGGAGGGTGCTGAGGAACTGGCGCAGCACGCGGTCTTCTTCCAGACTGGCCACCTCGGCGAGTTGGGCTTCCAGCACTTGCACTTTGGCATTGATGCGCTCCGCGCGCGCGTCGGCCTTCGCCGGGTCGAAGCGCGTCGCGAACAACTCGGCCAGGCCTTGCGCGATCGCCGGGTTTTTGTTCAGCGTGTCTTCGATGTAGCTCTGGCTGAACGCGAAGCCCAGTTGCTTGAAGTAGCGCACATAGGCGCGCAGCACGGAAATGGCGCGGGCATCGAGTTCGGTGGAGAGCACCAGGCGGTTGAGGGCATCGCTCTCCACCTCCTGACGCCAGACCGCGTGGAACAGTTCCTCGAAACGGAACTTGAGGCGATCCACGTCCAGCGGCTGGGCAAACTGCAGGCCCCAGTCGTGGATCCAGTAGCCGGGTGCAGCGAGGTGGTAAGGGTGCTCATCGAGGACACGAGCCCCCATGGACTCCATCACCGGCATGGCGTCCGACAGGGTGATCTTCTGCGTGGCGTAGGTCTTCAAGCGCACCTGCCCCTGGCGCTCGTAGAGCTTGAGCGCGAGGGGGTGCTGTTCGCTCAGTCCGCAGAGCACGGCCGCGTCACTGGCGGCGGTGTCGGCGTCGAAGTGCTCGCGGTAGGCGGTCGGGAACGCGGCCACCACCGCCTCCAGCCCGCTGGCGTTGCGACCGTTGTGGGCGACGAGCAGCACGGCGTTCACACCGTCCACCCAGCGCTTGCAGGCCTCGGCCACACGGGCTTCGAGCGCGGCCAGGTCCACCTGCGCCGGCAGCCTGTCGTTGGCGCGCACGATGTAGTGGATGCGCGCGAGCGCGCTGTCGGTGAGCATGGGCGTGAACTCGACCGACGCCGCGTCGAAGGCCTCGGTGAAAATCGCCCCGAGCTTCACCCGCAGCTCGGTGGTGTACACATCGCGCGGCACGTACACCAGCAGCGACGCCAGGCGGCCGAAGGCGCCGCGGCGCATGAAGAGACGCACACGTTGGCGCTCCTGCAAGCGCAGGATGCCCATGGCGTGTTGCTCCAGCGTGGCGGCGTCGATCTGCAGCATCTCGTCGCGCGGGTAGGTCTCCAGGATGGCCTGCAAGGCCTTGTGCGCATGGCTGCCCGTGACCACGCCGGCATGGGCCATCACCTGTGCCACATGCTGGCGCACCACCGGGATCTGCTCCACCGACGCGGCATACGCCGCCGAGGTATACAGGCCCATGAAACGGCTTTCGCCCACCAGCTGGCCGCTGGCGTCCAGGCGCTTGACGCTGATGACATCCAGCCAGGCCGGGCGGTGCACGGTGGAGCGGCTCATCGCCTTGGTGGACAGCACCAGACCGGGGTCGGACACAAACTGCTCTGCGGGCTGGGCCGGCAGAACCTGGGTGCCAGGGGCCTTGAGCAAGCCCAGCGCCGTGCCCGGCACAGGCACCAGCACCTTGCCCTTGAGCTCGTAGTCTTCGGCCGCCAGAAACGTGAAGTGGCCTTGTTCGAGCCAGGTCAGAAAGGACTTGGCTTCGTCGGCCACCGAAGCGTCCAGTGCGGTGAAGCTGGCGTTGAGCACCTGCACGCGAGAGAGCATGGCGCGCCAGTCCTGCACGGCCAGGCGGACATCCTGCAAGGTGTCCTCAATGGTTTTGCGCAGCGCAAGCGCCTCGGGGTCGGAGGCAAGCCGGTCGCACTCGACCAGGATGCACGAGACCACCTGCCCCTCGCCAGCGCCGGCCTGTGCAGCGCCGATGATCTCCACGACATGGCCGGCCGCGTCGCGCGTGACGCGCAACAAGGGATGGACGATCCAGTGCAAGGTGCGCCCGCTTCGGTTGACCGCCATGCCCACCGAGTCCACCAGAAACGGCAGGTCGGGGTGCACGATCTGCAACACGTGCGTGCCGCTCTCGGGTGCCTGCTCCCGGGACAGATCCAGGATCTGAACGCGCACCTCGCCCGCTGCCGAGGCGCTCAGCAACGCCTGGTGGGCAGCGGCCATGGTCTGCAGCAGGGCGGGGTCGCGACTGCGCAGCTCCTCGGGATCGGCGGCGGCAAAGTACAGGTCCTGGAAACTCGGGTTCATGGTCGGCATCCGGTCAAGCAAAGGGTGGGCAGGCTGAGCGCGATTCTAGGATTGCCCCAGCGGGCAAAACTGCCCCAGACAAGGATTGCATGGCCCCATGCCATGGCTTCATGCGACAAACGCATGATGCGCCTGCGCGCGTGACTTCGCCATGAAAAAAACCCCGCAGGGCGGGGTTGGATGGAGTCTGGATGGCGGCTACAAAAGCGCTACTGAAGGGTTTCCTTGACCGCTGGCACCAGGGGGAGCGCGATCACCTCGATGCCCTCCTCCAGCATGGCCAGGGCTTCCTGGGGACTGGCCTCGCCCCGGATGTTGCGATGCTCGGTCTCGCCGCTGTGCATCGCGCGGGCCTCGTCGGCAAAACGCTCGCCCACATCCTCGGTGTTCGCCACCACCTCGCGCAGCGCCCTGAGCATGCGGGCCTGCAGGGCAGCGAGCTCGGAACTCGTGGCGTGGTTGCTCATCGCCACGGACGTGCCGGTCGGCATGGACGGTAGGGGCTCATCTCGCCCGGAACGCAGGTTCAGGCGCGGCGCCGAGAGCTTCTTGTGGATGTGCGCATCGCCACACAGCGGGCACGTGACCAGGCCACGACCCAGCTGGCTCACGAAGTCGTCTTCGGAGCCAAACCAGCCTTCAAATTCGTGCTGGTGAGCGCATTGGAGGTTGAGAACCTTCATGAGCTGGATTGTCCCGCCAAAAGCGAGGTCGCTGCATCCTTCCATGCCAGCGGCCATTCGCCGCTCTGCACGTTCTGCAGCCACATCGACCCGATGAGCGTCTTGCTGTCGATCACCTCACCGCTGAAACACCAGGCCCGAAGCTCGGCAGGCGTGGCGGTGAACACGTCGAGAAACTCGCCGTCGTCAAGCTGTCGCTCGCCGAGCGAGAGACCACGTGCGAACCAGATGTCGATGGTCTCGTCGGAGTACGCCACGGTGGGCGCCAGGCGGCCGGCACAGGCCCACTCGCGCGCGCTGTAGCCGGTTTCCTCCAGGAGTTCTCGCTGCGCGCACATGAGGCTGTCCTCGCCTTCGTCGAGCTTGCCGGCGGGGAATTCGATCATCACCGACTGCATGGGGTGGCGAAACTGGCGCTCCAGCACCACACGGCCATCGTCGAGCAGGCCGATGACCATGACCGCACCGGGGTGCAACACGTATTCGCGTGTGGCCTCGGCGCCATTGGGCAGGCGCACCGTGTCGCGCACCACGTGAAGGAAGTTGCCGCGCAACAGCTCGGTGCGCAAGAGCGGCGTTTCGATCAGGTGGCTGTCGTCGTTCATGTCAGTGCCGCACGGCCGCCCGAAGGCAATGACTCGCCCCCTCGGGGGGCAGCGATAAGTGAAACGATGAGCGTGGGGGTGAGCAACTCAACCCCGGTGGCGGTAGAGGTAGCGGTAGACGAAGCCGGGAAAGGCCAGCGTGATGAAGAGTGCGCCGGTGGTCGCGTAGAACTCCCAGCCCTGGGGTGCGATCTGCCCGGCGCGCTGCTCCAGCCCAAGGCCAATGGCACCCACGATGAAATACATCAGCACCAGCTCGGCCAGCCGGATCCACAGCGTCTTGGGCAAGCTGCGCGGAATCACGGCGAGCCACCGTTCGTTGACAAAGGGCAGGTTGGCCGCCACCAGTGCGGCGATCAACACCAGCCAGACAGAAAAGCTTTGGTTCATGGTGAAGGTGTGAGCCGGCCCCACCGGTGAAGTTCACCGCTGCGGGCCCAGAGGTTTCAGGCGAGCAGCGCGGCCACCGCCTGTGCGCACAAGGCCATGAGGCCACCGGGCAATATGCCCAGCAACAGCACCAGCGCACCGTTGACCGACAGCACCGAGCGCGCGTCCAGTCCGGCCTCGATCTCCGCGGTCTGCGTGGGCGCGTCGAAGTACATGACCTTGACCAGGCGCAGGTAGTAAAAGGCACCGATCAACGACATGATCACGGCGAACACAGCAAGACCCACGTAGAACACGCCGCTGGAAGCCAGCAGGGCCTGCAGCACCGAGAGCTTGGCGTAAAAGCCCACGAGAGGCGGCACACCGGCCAGCGAGAACATGCAGATAGCCATGACGCCGGCGTAGAGCGGGCTGCGCTGGTTCAGGCCGGCCAGGTCGCTGATGTTCTCCGATTCAAAGCCACTGCGGGAGAGCAGCAGGATCACGCCGAAGGTGCCCAGCGTGGTCAGCACATAGGTGATGACGTAGAACATGGACGAGCTGTAGGCGTTGGCCATGTTGCCGGTATCACCGTTCACCACGCCGGCCAGCAGGCCGAGCAGCATGAAGCCCATCTGCGCAATGGTGGAAAACGCGAGCATGCGTTTGAGGTTGGTCTGGGCAATGGCAGCAAAGTTGCCGACCAGCAGCGACATGACGGCGAGCACACCCAGCATCTGCTGCCAGTCGAAGGCGAGCGGTTGAAGGCCTTCGACCAACAGGCGAATGACAATGGCGAACGCCGCCAGCTTGGGCGCGCCGCCGATCATGAGCGTGACGGCCGTGGGTGCACCGTGGTACACGTCGGGCACCCACATGTGGAAGGGCACCACGCCGAGCTTGAAGGCCAGACCGGCCACCACAAACACCAGACCGAGCGTGAGCACCTGGGCCGAGCCCTTGAGGGTGGCTTCACCGCCGGCAATGGCCTGCATCACCTCGGGCAGCGCCAACGAGCCGGTGGCGCCGTACACCATGGACAGGCCATAGAGCAGGAATCCGCTGGCCAAGGCGCCCAGCACAAAGTACTTCATGGCCGCCTCGGTGGCCTGCACATCGTCGCGGCGCAGCGCCACGAGGGCGTAGCTGGAAAGCGTGAGCAGTTCCAGGCCGAGGTAGATCACCAGAAAGTTGTGGCCCGAGATCATGACGAACATGCCCAGCAACGCGAACATGGACAGCGTGAACATCTCACCGCCGCGCAGCATGTCGCGCTGGCCAGCGTAGCCACGGCCGTAGACCAGCGTGACCATCATGGCGATTGTGGCAAAACACTTGAGCCAGTTGCCCAAGGGGTCGCTGACGATCATGCCGCCGAAGCCAGGGGTGGTGGTGCCCGAGACCGCAGCCATGGCAAGCAGCAACGCAACCGCGCCCAGCGACAGCAAGGTGAGCGCATAGGTCGCAGTGCGCAGAGCCGACTTCACCGACAGGTCGGCCAGCGCAATCACGCAGGCCATCGTCAGCAGAAGGATTTCAGGGTAGGCCGCGACCCAGCTGAGCTTGTCAATCATTGTTCGTTCTCTTGTGTCGTGTGGCGGGCCGGGCTCACTGGGGCAGCTTGGAAACCGCCACGTGGCGCAGCAACTCCGCCACGGAAGCGTCCATCACGTCGGTGAAAGGCTTGGGGTACACGCCCATGAAGAGCACCGCCACCGCCAGCACCGCCATCACGAGGAATTCGCGCGCATTGAGGTCGACCAGGTTCTTCACGTTGTCGTTGCCCACCGCACCCAGGTAGACGCGCTTGTACATCCACAGCGAGTAAGCGGCGCCAAAGATCAGCGCCGAGGCGGCGAGCAGACCAATCCAGAAGTTGGCTTTCACCGCCGCCAGAATCACCATCCACTCGCCCACGAAACCGGCCGTGCCCGGCAGGCCGCAGTTGGCCATGGTGAACAGCAGCGCAAACGCCGCGAACTTGGGCATGGTGTTGACCACGCCGCCGTAGTCGGCGATCTCGCGCGAATGCACGCGGTCGTACAGCACGCCGATGCCCAGGAACATGGCAGCCGACACAAAGCCGTGCGCGATCATCTGCACGATGCCGCCCGACACGCCGAGATCGCTGAACACGAAGAAGCCCAGCGTGACGAAACCCATGTGCGCCACCGACGAATAAGCCACCAGCTTCTTCATGTCCTGCTGGACCATGGCCACCAGGCCCACGTAAATCACGGCCACGAGCGACAGCGCGATCATGAGCCATGCCCATTCTTGCGAGGCGTCGGGCAGGATGGGCAGTGAGAAGCGCAGGAAGCCATAGGCACCGAGCTTGAGCATGATCGCCGCCAGCACGGCGGAGCCACCGGTGGGGGCTTCCACGTGCACGTCGGGCAACCAGGTGTGCACAGGCCACATCGGCACCTTCACCGCGAAGGCCGCGAAGAAGGCAAAGAACAGCAGGGTCTGGGCGGTGCCGCTCAGCGGCAGCTGGTACCAGTCGGCCAGTGCAAAACTACCGCCGGACACGGTGTAGAGGTAAATCAAAGCCACCAGCATCAGGAGCGAGCCGAGCAGCGTGTACAGGAAGAACTTGAAGGCCGCGTAGATCTTGTTCGGGCCGCCCCAGATGCCGATGATCAGGTACATCGGGATCAGTGTGGCTTCGAAGAATACGTAGAACAGCATCGCGTCCTGCGCGCTGAAGACACCGATCATCAGACCCGAGAGGATCAGGAAGGCGCCCATGTACTGGTTCACGCGTGTGGTGATCGACTCCCAGCTGGCCACGATCACCACCACGTTGATGAACGCGGTCAGCAGGACCAGCCACAGCGAGATGCCGTCCACACCCAGGTGGTAGTGGATGTTGAAGTTCTCGATCCAGGGGGCCTTTTCAACGAACTGCAGCGCAGCCGAGCCCACCTCGAAGCCGGTGTAGAGCGGCACCGTGACCGCCAGGCCCACCACCGCACCCACCAGCGCGATCCAGCGCACCATGGGTGCCTGGTCGTCACGGCCCAGGGCCAGCAGCACGACGCCAAAAGCGATGGGCGTCCAGATGGCAAGGCTCAGCAAACCCATGATGTTCTTCTTCCTCTTGTTTTATTTGGCGAGCCAGACGAAGTACGTCATGAACAGCAGCACACCCACGATCATCATCAGCGCGTAGTGGTACAGGTACCCGGTCTGCGCGCGGCGCACCACGCCGGAGACCAGGCCCACCAGCTTCCAGCTGGCGTTGACCACGCCGCCCTCGATCACCCCCCGATCGCCGCCCTTCCACAGACCGATGCCCAGACCGCGCGCGCCTTTGGCGAGCACGTTCTCGTTGAACCAGTCCAGGTAGTACTTGTTCTCCAGCACCACGACCAGCGGACGCAAGGCGCGCCCGATGGCCGCCGGCACGGCCGGGTTGATCAGGTACATGTACCACGCGCTCACCGCACCGGCCAGGGCCAGGTACAGCGGCGGCGTGAACAAGGCATGGGAGACCATGGCCAACGGGCCGTGGAATATCTCGGCGAACTTAGCCATGGCGGGGTGGGCCGCGGCGTTGATGAAGATCGCGTCCTTGAAGAAGTCACCGAACAGCATGGGCTGGATGGTCATGAAGCCGATCACCACCGAAGGGATGGCCAACAGCACCAGCGGCACCGTGACGACCCAGGGAGACTCGTGCGGCTTGCTGTCATGGCCATGCCCGTGGTCATCATGGTGACCATGGTCGTCGTGGTGGGCGTCCGGGTTCTGGTCGTAACGCTCCTTCCCGTGGAACACCAGGAAGTAGAGGCGGAACGAATAGAAGGAGGTGACGAACACACCGGCGAGCACCGCAAAGTAGGCGAAACCCGACGCCGGCAGGTTGCTGAAGTGCACCGCCTCGATGATGGAATCTTTCGAGTAGAAGCCCGAAAAGAAGGGTGTGCCGATGAGTGCGAGCGTGCCCAGCAAGGACGTGATCCAGGTGATGGGCATGTACTTGCGCACGGCACCCATCCAGCGGATGTCCTGGTTGTGGTGCAGACCCATGATCACCGAGCCAGCCGCCAGGAACAGCAGCGCCTTGAAGAAGGCGTGGGTCATGAGGTGGAACACCGCGACCGAGTAGGCCGATGCGCCGAGCGCCACCGTCATGTAGCCCAGCTGCGAAAGTGTGGAGTAGGCCACGATGCGCTTGATGTCGTTCTGGATGATGCCCAGGAAGCCCATGAACAACGCGGTGATGGCGCCGATGATCATGATGAAGTTCAGCGCCGTGTCGGACAGCTCGAACAGCGGCGACATGCGCGCCACCATGAAGATGCCGGCCGTGACCATGGTGGCCGCGTGGATCAGCGCCGAGATGGGCGTGGGGCCTTCCATGGAGTCGGGCAGCCACACGTGCAGTGGGAACTGCGCGCTCTTGCCCATGGCGCCGATGAACAGGCAGATGCAGATGACGGTGATCAGCAGCCAGTCGGTGCCGGGGAAGCCCATGGCGCCGAGTTCGGGTGCCTTGGCAAACACCTCGGTGTAGTTCAGCGTGCCGGCATAAGCCACGATCAGTCCGATGCCCAGGATGAAGCCGAAGTCGCCCACACGGTTGACCAGGAAGGCCTTCATGTTGGCGAAGATCGCCGTGGGCTTGTTGAACCAGAAACCGATCAGCAGGTAGGACACCAGGCCCACCGCTTCCCAGCCAAAGAACAGCTGCAGCAGGTTGTTGCTCATGACCAGCATGAGCATGGAGAAGGTGAACAGCGAGATGTAGGCGAAGAAGCGGTTGTAGCCCTTGTCTTCTTCCATGTAGCCGATGGTGTAGAGGTGCACCATGAGCGAGACGAAGGTGACCACCACCATCATCATGGCGGTCAGGCCATCGACCAGGAAGCCGATTTCCATCTTCAGACCACCAACCACCATCCAGGTGTAGAGCGTCTCGTTGAAGCGGGCACCGTCCATGGCCACGCTCTTGAGCGTCATCGCCGACAGGATGAAAGCGATCAACACACCCAGGATGGTGATCGTGTGCGAGGCGCGGCGGCCAATGACGTTGCCGCCGAAGGTGGTCCCGAGGATGCCGGCGAGGGCCGCGCCGATCAGCGGCGCCATGGGGACGGCGAGCAGGGTGCTGGCAGAGAGGGTGGTGCTCATGGTGTTCTTGTCCTGGGGCTGGGGCTCAGCCTTTGAGCGTGTTGAGCTCTTCGACGCTGATCGAATTCTTGTTGCGGAACAGCAGCACAAGGATGGCCAGACCGATCGCCGATTCGGCAGCGGCCACGGTCAGGATGAAGAACACGAACACCTGGCCGTGCATGTCACCCAGGTAGTGCGAGAACGCCACGAAATTCATGTTGACCGCGAGCAGCATCAGCTCGATGGCCATGAGCAGCACGATCAGGTTCTTGCGGTTAAGGAAAATGCCGACCACCGACAGCGCGAACAGGATCGCGCCGACAGCGAGGAAATGGCCCAGGGACACGCTCATGATGGTTTCCCCTCCTCGGTGTTCACCGCAACGACCGCGGGTGCGGCTTTCTGCGTGGCGTTCATCGGCAGCACCACCAGACGGTCCCGGGCGCGCACATGCACCTGAAGGCCGGGGTTGATGGCCTTGCTGTCCTTGCGCTGGCGCAGGGTGAGCGCAATGGCGGCGATCATGGCCACCAGCAGGATCACGGCGGCCACTTCGATGGGGTACAGGTACTCGGTGTAGAGCAGCAGGCCAAGTTCACGCGTGTTGGAGTAGTTGGCCGCGTTGATGCCGGTGTTCACTGCATCGGGGTTGGCCGCAAGACTCGGGAAGCCGACAAACAGCACGGCGATGAGCTCGGCCGCCACAAAACCGCCGAGGATGGCAGCGAGCGGAAAGTGCTTCCAGAAACCCTTGCGTACACCGTCCATGTTGATGTCGAGCATCATCACGACGAACAGGAACAGCACCATCACCGCACCCAGGTACACCAGCACCAGGGTGATGCCGAGGAACTCCGCCTTCAGCAGCAACCACAACGCAGACGCCTGCGAAAAAGCCAGCATCAGGAACAACACAGCGTGCACAGGATTGCGCGCGGTGATGACGCGGAAGGCTGCAAACAGCAGCACCGCGGCAAAGAGGTAAAAAAAGCCGGTCTGGTAATCCATGGCGTTGTTCTTGTGTCGTCTGTTCCGGGCAGTTCCGGACTCAGAACGGATCAGCGGTAAGGGGCGTCGGCGGCCCGGGCAGCGGCAATCTCGGTCTCGTAGCGGTCGCCCACGGCCAGCAGCATCTCTTTGGTGAAGTACAGGTCACCGCGCTTTTCGCCGTGGTACTCGAAGATGTGCGTCTCGACGATGGAGTCCACCGGGCAGCTCTCTTCGCAGAAGCCGCAGAAGATGCACTTGGTCAGGTCGATGTCGTAGCGGGTGGTGCGGCGCGAACCGTCGTCGCGCACGTCCGACTCGATGGTGATGGCCATGGCCGGGCAGACCGCTTCACACAGCTTGCACGCGATGCAGCGCTCTTCGCCATTTTCGTAGCGGCGAAGTGCATGCAATCCGCGGAAACGCGGCGACAGCGGCGTCTTTTCTTCGGGAAACTGCACCGTGATCTTGCGCTTGAAGGCGTAGCGACCGGTCAGGGCCATGCCCTTGAACAACTCCACCAGCAGGAAGCTGTTGAGGAAGTCGCGGAACGAAAACGGTGCCACGACCGCAGGGGATGCGACGGGGTTGGCAGTGATGGTGGACATGGTCAATCGCCCTCTTTATTTCCAGAGGTTCCACGACGTCTGCATCAGACCGCCGACGAGCAGCAGGTAGATGAGCGTGACGGGAATGAAGATCTTCCAGCCCAGACGCATGATCTGGTCGTAGCGGAAGCGCGGAAAGGTGGCGCGGATCCAGATGAACATGGACACCACGACGAAGGTTTTCAGGCCCAGCCAGATCCAGCCGGGAATCCAGTTGAACAGCGCACTGTCAATGGGTGGCAACCAGCCACCGAGGAACATCAACACCGCCAGCACCGAGATCAGCCACATGCTGGCGTACTCAGCCAGGAAGAAGATGGCGAAGCCCATGCCCGAGTACTCGACCATGTGACCCGCCACGATCTCGGCCTCGCCTTCGACCACGTCGAACGGATGGCGGTTGGTTTCGGCCACGCCCGAGATGATGTAGACGAAGAAGATGGGCAGCAGCGGCAGCCAGTTCCACGACAGGAAGTTCAGGCCTTGCGAGGCGGCCATGCCGCGCGCCTGGGAGTTCACGATCTCGACCAGGTTCAGACTGCCTGCAGTCATCACCACGATCAAGAAGCAGAAGCCGATGGCGATCTCGTAGCTCACCATCTGGGCCGACGCGCGCAGCGCACCGAGGAAGGCGTATTTCGAGTTCGAAGCCCAGCCCGCGATGATCACGCCATAGACCTCGATCGAGGTGATGGCCAGGATCACCAGCAGACCCGCGTTCACATTGGCCAGCACGGCTTCGGGGCCGAAGGGCACCGCCACCCAGGCGGCCAGCGCGGGCATGATGGCCATGATGGGACCGAGGCGGAACAGCCCGTTGCTCGCAGCGCTCGGACGGATCAGTTCTTTGGTCAGCAGCTTGAGCGCATCGGCAATCGGCTGCAGCAGACCGAAGGGGCCCACGCGGTTGGGTCCGTGACGCACCTGGATCCAGCCGAGCAGCTTGCGCTCCCACAGCGTGAGGTAGGCCACTGCGCCCATCAGCGGCGCCAGCACGGCCACGATCTTGATCAGGTTCCACAAAACGGGCCAGGCCGCCGTGGTCCACCATGGGGCGGCAATCAGACCCAGGCCGCCGTTGTACATCGCGTCGATCATGCGTGCACCTCGTCAGCGATCAGGGTGGCGCGAGCGTCGGCGGTCAGTTGCAGCGCAGGAGCGCGGCGCACCAGACCATCGAGCTGGTAGATGCTGGCCACGCAGGGTTCTGCCACGGCAGGAGAAAGATCGATCGATGCGGCGCTGGCGTTGTTCAGGCGGGCAGCGTCCACAACGGCGCCACTGGCCACACCCGGCAACGCGCTGGCCAACACAGCCTGCGACGAGTCGGCATCAAATCCGGCCAGGCCCAGCAGGTTGCCCAGCACGCGGATCACTTTCCAGGCCGGGCGCGTTTCCCCCAAGGGGCGCACGACCGCGTGGAAGCTCTGCAGCCGGCCTTCGGCGTTGACGAAGGAACCCGAGGTTTCGGTGAAGGGAGCGACCGGCAGCAACACGTCGCTGATGTCGAGGTTGGTCTTGAACGGGCTGAGCGTGACAACCATGCCAGCCGAGGCCAGACCTTGGGTGCCCGCAGCGCTGTCGTGCCCGGGTTCGGTGTTCAGCAGAACCAGCGCCTTCAGAGCACTGCCCAGCATCTGGCCGGCGTTCAAGCCGCCCTGCCCCGGCACGGCGTTCACAAGTTGTGCGCCCACGGTGTTGGCGGCTTCGCTCAGGTAACCCACGCTGGCGCCGGTCTGCTGAGCAATCCAATTGGCCAGCGACAGCAAGCTGGCTGCTTTTTCGTGGTGTGCGGCGGCGTTGCCGAGCAGGATGGCCTTGTGCTCGCCACCCAGCAGCGACTTGGCCACGGCACGGTGTGCGTCGGTCGCGTCGGCTTTCACCGGCGCACTCGCACCGGTCTCGGCGGCGATGGCCGCAGCAATACCCGCCAGCGCCGACACCCAGACGTCACAGTCGGCCAGCACCACGTTCTTGAGCGGCATGGCCCAGTCCTGCGCCACGGCGTTGAGCACGTTGACCTGCGCACCCTTGCGCTGTGCCTGACGGATGCGCTGCGCGAACAGCGGGTGGTCCTTGCGCAAGTTGGAGCCGACCACCAGCACACGCTGGAGGTTGGAGAGTGATGCAACGGGCAAGCCGAGCCAGCGCGCCGCACCCGCAGGGGCGGCGTTGGAAAAATCGGCGTGGCGCAGACGCGCGTCGATGTTCTGGCTGCCCAGACCGCGCACCAGCGCGCCGGCCAGGGCCAGCTCTTCGAGCGTGCTGTGCGGGCTGGCCAGCAGGCCGATGGAAGCGGCGCCGTGTTCGTTCTTGACCTGCTTCAGGCCATTGGCCACGTATTCGAGCGCGGTCTGCCAGTCGACCGTCTTCCATTCACCGCCCTGCTTGATCATGGGCGCGGTCAGGCGGTCTTCGCTGTTGACGGCTTCGTATGAGAAGCGGTCGCGGTCGGCGATCCAGCATTCGTTGACGGCTTCGTTTTCCAACGGCACCACGCGCATGACCTTGTGGTTCTTCACCTGAACGATCAGGTTGGCGCCAGTGGAATCGTGCGGGCTCACGCTCTTGCGGCGGGAGAGCTCCCAGGTACGTGCGCTGTAGCGGAACGGCTTGCTGGTGAGCGCGCCGACCGGGCAGATGTCGATCATGTTGCCCGAAAGCTCCGAGTCGACCGTGTCGCCCAGCACCGTGGTGATCTCGGCGTGTTCGCCGCGGTGGATCATGCCGAGCTCCATCACGCCGGCCACTTCCTGGCCAAAGCGGACGCATCGGGTGCAGTGGATGCAACGGCTCATCTCCTGCATGGAAATGAGTGGGCCCACGTCCTTGTGAAAGACGACGCGCTTCTCTTCTTCGTATCGCGAACCCGAACTGCCATAGCCCACGGCCAGATCCTGCAACTGGCACTCGCCGCCCTGATCGCAGATGGGGCAGTCCAGTGGGTGGTTGATGAGCAGGAACTCCATCACCGACTGTTGCGCCTTGATGGCCTTGTCGCTCTTGGTGCGCACGATCATGCCTTGCGTGACCGGCGTGGCGCAAGCCGGCATGGGCTTGGGTGCCTTCTCCACGTCCACCAGGCACATGCGGCAGTTGGCCGCGATGGACAGTTTCTTGTGATAGCAGAAATGCGGAATGTAGGTGCCGGCCTTTTCGGCCGCATGCATGACCATGCTGCCCGGGGGCACTTCCACCTTCTTGCCGTCGAGTTCGATTTCAACCATGGTGTTGCTTTTCTTCAAGCTTGGGCCGGTGCGTTGGCCGATGCGATCTTGGCCTCGAACTCGTGCCGGAAATGTTTGATCATGGCGCGCACCGGCATGGCCGCAGCATCGCCCAGGGCGCAGATGGTGCGGCCCATGATGTTTTCGGCCACGTTGTCCAGCAGCGCCATGTCGGCCGGGCGGCCTTCGCCCTCGTCGATGCGACTGACCATGCGCCAGAGCCAGCCCGTGCCTTCGCGGCACGGGGTGCACTGGCCACACGACTCGTGCATGTAGAAGTAGGACAGGCGCTTGAGCGACTCGACCATGCACCGGCTGTCGTCCATCACAATCACCGCGCCCGAGCCCAGCATGGAACCGGCCTTGGCGATCGAGTCGTAGTCCATGGTGCAGTCCATCATGATGGACGCCGGCAACACCGGCGACGAGGAACCACCGGGGATCACAGCCTTGAGCGTGCGGCCCTTGCGCACGCCACCGGCGAGCTCGAGCAGCTTGCTGAAAGGTGTACCCATCGGCACTTCGTAGTTGCCCGGCATCTCCACATCGCCGCTGACCGAGAAGATCTTGGTGCCGCCGTTGTTGGGCTTGCCGCAAGCGAGGTACGCCGCGCCGCCGTTGCGGATGATCCAGGGCACCGCCGCGAAGGTCTCGGTGTTGTTGATCGTGGTGGGCTTGCCGTACAGGCCGAAGCTGGCGGGGAACGGTGGCTTGAAGCGGGGCTGGCCTTTTTTGCCTTCGAGCGATTCGAGCAGCGCGGTTTCTTCGCCGCAGATGTAGGCACCGAAGCCGTGAAACGCGTGCAGCTGGAAGTTGAAGCCGCTGTCCAGGATGTTGTCGCCCAGCAGGCCGGCGGCCCGGGCCTCTTCCAGCGCAGCTTCGAAGCGGTCGTATGCCTCGAAGATCTCGCCGTGGATGTAGTTGTAGCCCACGCTGATGCCCATCGCGAAGGCGGCAATGGCCATGCCTTCGATCACGATGTGCGGGTTGTACATGAGGATGTCGCGGTCCTTGCAGGTGCCCGGTTCGCCCTCGTCGGAGTTGCACACCAGGTACTTCTGTCCCGGGAACTGGCGCGGCATGAAGCTCCACTTCAGTCCGGTGGGGAAACCAGCACCACCGCGACCGCGCAAGGCCGATTCCTTCAGGGTGGCGATCACCTGGTCCTGCGTCATACCCACCACCGGTGGGTCACCCGCCGGCTCGGCGCCGTCCTTGCCCAGCACCTTGCGCAAGGCCTGATACCCGCCGCGCGCCACGTAGTCCTTGAGCGACCAGTTGCCGCCATCGAGGTCGGCGTAGATCTGGGGATTGATGTGACGGCCGTGGAAGCAGGTTTGCACGCCGTTGGCACGGAACTGCGAAAGGATCTGTTCGGCGTTCATGACTGTCCCTCTGAAGCACGCAGGCCGTCAATCAACTGGTCCAGCTTGTCGTTGCTCATGAAACTGCACATGTGGCGGTCGTTGACCAGCATCACCGGCGAGTCGGCGCAGGCGCCGAGGCATTCACTTTGTTGCAGGGTGAACAAGCCGTCTGCGGTGGTGCCGCCCATGGTGATGCCGAGCTTGTGTTCAAGATGGTGCAGCGCGTTCTGGCCGTCGCGCAGCTGGCACGGCAGGTTGGTGCAGACGTTGAGCTTGAACTTGCCCACCGGCTGCTGGTTGTACATGTTGTAGAAAGTCGTCACCTCGTGCACGGCGATCGGCTCCATGCCCAGGTAGGCGGCCAGCGAGGCTTCGGCCCCCGCGCTCACAAAACCCATCTCTTGCTGGATGATGGACAGGCAGGCCATCACAGCCGACTGCGCCTGATCGGCCGGGTATTTGGCGACTTCGCGCGCGAAGCGCTCCTGGGTGGCGCTGCCGAATTCAACTGCGACAACTGCGTGGCCGGTGCTCATCGGTCGATCTCCCCGAAAACAATGTCCATGGTGCCAATGATGGCCACCGCGTCGGCCAGCATGTGGCCGCGCGCCATCTCGTCCATCGTGGCCAGGTGCGCAAAACCAGGTGCGCGGATCTTCAGACGGTAAGGCTTGTTGGCGCCGTCACTCACCAGGTAGATGCCGAACTCACCCTTGGGGTGCTCGACCGCTGCGTAGGCTTCGCCTTCGGGCACGTGGAAGCCTTCGGTGAACAGCTTGAAGTGGTGGATCAGCTCTTCCATGTTGGCCTTCATGGCCTCGCGGGCGGGTGCTGCCACCTTGTGGTTGTCGGTGATCACCGGGCCGGGATTGGCGCGCAGCCACTTCGAGCACTGTTCGATGATGCGATTGGACTGCTTCATCTCTTCCATGCGCACGAGGTAGCGGTCGTAACAGTCACCGGTCTTGCCCACGGGAATGTCGAAGTCCATCTCACCGTACACGTCGTACGGCTGCTTCTTGCGCAGGTCCCAAGCGATGCCGGAGCCGCGCAGCATGGGACCGGTCATGCCCAGGTTGAGAGCACGTTCAGGCGTGACCACGCCAATGCCCACGGTGCGCTGCTTCCAGATGCGGTTGTCGGTCAGCAGCGTGTGGTACTCGGCGAGATACGTGGGGAAGCGCTTCGTGAAGTCGTCGATGAAGTCGAGCAGCGAACCCTGGCGGTTCGTGTTCATCTGCTCCATGGCGCGCGCATTGCGGATCTTGCTGTGCTTGTACTGCGGCATGCTGTCCGGCAGATCGCGGTACACACCACCCGGACGGAAGTAGGCCGCGTGCATGCGCGCACCCGACACCGCCTCGTACATGTCGAACAGGTCTTCGCGTTCGCGGAACGCGTAGATCAGGATGGTGGAGCTGCCGCAATCGTTGCCGTGCGAGCCCAACCACATCAGGTGGTTGAGCAGGCGCGTGATCTCGCTGAACATCACACGGATGTACTGCGCGCGGATCGGCACCTCGATGCCCAGCAGCTTCTCGATCGCCAGACAGTAGGCGTGCTCGTTGCACATCATCGACACATAGTCCAGCCGGTCCATGTAGGGCAGCGACTGGATGTAGGTCTTGTGCTCGGCCAATTTTTCGGTGGCGCGGTGCAGCAGGCCGATGTGCGGATCGGCGCGTTGCACAACCTCGCCGTCAAGCTCGAGCACCAGGCGCAGCACGCCGTGAGCGGCCGGGTGCTGCGGACCGAAGTTGAGGGTGTAGTTCTTGATTTCAGCCATGACGATGTCGCAGGAAGGCCAGAGCCCTCAGTGCAGGCCCCCGTAGTTGTCTTCGCGGATGATGCGCGGCGTGATTTCGCGGGGCTCGATGCTCACCGGCTCGTAAATCACGCGCTGGCGCTCGGCGTCGTAGCGCATCTCGACGTGGCCGGACAGCGGGAAGTCTTTGCGGAAAGGATGGCCGATGAAACCGTAGTCGGTGAGGATGCGTCGCAGGTCGTCGTGACCTTCGAACACGATGCCAAACAGATCAAAGGCTTCGCGTTCGTACCAGTTGGCTGCTGCCCACAGCGGCGTGACCGAAGCCAACACAGGAAAATCGTCCTCGGGGCAGAACACCCGCACACGAACGCGGTGGTTGTGGGTGATCGACAGCAGGTGCACGACGGCGGCAAAACGCTGGCCCTCCCAACGACCTTCGCCGTAAGTCTGGTAGTCGATGCCACACAGGTCGATGAGCTGCTCGAACGCTGCAACAGGTGCATCGCGCAGGGTCTTCATGACATCAAGATAGTCGGACGCCTTGACGACCAGCGTGAGCTCTTCGCGCACCACCTCCAGCGACACAACACGATCACCGAGCAACTCGGCCAGAGCGAGTTTCAGGGCTTCCGGTGCAACTGCGTAGGAGGTCGTTGGGGTGTCGGTCATGGGTGCGTCTCTGGGGACTCGTTTCGCCGTGAAGCAGCCAGCGCTCAGGCGCGGGCAATGGTCTGGGTGCGGCGGATCTTCTGCTGCAGCTGGATGATTCCGTACAACAGCGCTTCGGCCGTGGGCGGGCAGCCGGGCACATACACGTCCACCGGCACGATGCGGTCGCAACCGCGCACCACCGAGTAGCTGTAGTGGTAGTAGCCGCCACCGTTGGCACACGAGCCCATGGAGAGCACCCAGCGCGGCTCGGCCATCTGGTCGTAGACCTTGCGCAGGGCGGGTGCCATCTTGTTGCACAAGGTGCCGGCCACGATCATCAGGTCGGACTGGCGCGGGCTGGCGCGAAACACCTCGGAGCCGAAGCGCCCGATGTCGTAGCGCGCGGCGGCCGCGTGCATCATCTCGACCGCACAGCAGGCCAGACCAAAGGTCATGGGCCACAACGAGCCGGTCTTGGCCCAGTTCACCACCGAGTCGTAGCTGGTGGTGACAAAACCTTCCTTGAATACGCCTTCAATCATGAGCCGCTCCGGTGCATTCGTGTGTGTGCAAGTCGTTCATTCCCAGTCCAGTGCGCCCTTCTTCCACTCGTAGGCAAAGCCCACGGTGAGGATGGCCAGAAACACAACGCCCGCGAGGAAACCAGTCATGCCGATGTCGGAGAAGGCCACGGCCCATGGAATGAGGAAAGCGATTTCGAGATCGAACAGGATGAACAGGATGGCCACGAGGTAGTAGCGCACGTCGAACTTCATGCGGGCATCTTCGAAGGCTTCGAAGCCGCATTCGTACGGGGAGTTCTTTTCTGCGTCCGGGAGGTTGGGGCCGAGGATGTAGCCCAACACCTGGGGGATGATCCCGATGGCAATACCCACCAAGATGAACAGGAGCACAGGTAGGTATTGTTCGAGACTCATCTTGGTCGATTCCACTGACACGGCATGGGGCCGTGTTGTCCAAAGATTGGTGCCGACGGCGAGACTCGAACTCGCACAGCTTTCGCCACTACCCCCTCAAGATAGCGTGTCTACCAATTTCACCACGTCGGCTGGTCTGCGTTGCTGGCTCACGAGGTCTGTGTGAGCCTTGCTGACAAGCATCAGAGTTTACCCTGAAACCACCCCCCTTTTGAGAGGCAGCGGGGCTTTTTCAACTCGAATGGAAGATGGCTCGGCATGCACAGTGCGATGGCATGCCTTTGCGGTCATTTCGCCGGGATCTGAGCCGGGCCGGTTGGGGCTGGCGCTGCGTCAGGTGCAGGCGCAACCGAGGGGCCAGCTCCTGGAATCTGCTGCGAGGGATCGGCGGGCTGCGCAGGCGCTGCGACACCTTCGAGCACGCTGCCCGAACTCGGCGCCTCGCGCAGGTTGCCGAAGTAGGCCAGTCCCAGCGTGCAACCCAGGAACACAGCCGCCAACACCGCAGTGGAACGCGACATGAAGTTGGCACCGCCAGAGGCACCGAACAGGCTGGCCGAACCGGCGCCACCGCCGCCGAAGGCTGCGCCCGCATCGGCGCCCTTGCCGTGCTGCATGAGGATCAGGCCGATCATGGTCAGGGCCGAGAGGATCTGCACGGCCAGCAGGATGGTCAACACAACATTCATTTTTTACTCCGGGATCACGGTTGTCGATGTGCCCTTGAAGACACGAGAAAGGTCAACGGGAAGAGGCCACGATTTGAAGGAAGTCGGCCGCCTTGAGCGACGCGCCGCCAATCAGGCCGCCATCGATGTCGGGCTGGGCCAGCAGGCTGGCGGCGTTCGCTGCGTTCATGCTGCCGCCATAGAGGATGTGCACACGCTCGGGGTGCTGCGTGGCGGCGGCCAGTTGGGCCCGCAGCACCGCGTGCACCTGCTGCGCTTGTTCGGGCGACGCGGTCTTGCCGGTGCCGATGGCCCAGACGGGCTCGTAGGCCACCACGATCTCGCTGGTGCAATGTGCCACCGCGTGAATGACCGCGGCCAGCTGTCGCTTGACGACAACTTCGGTCTGCCCTGCTTCACGCTCGGCCAGCGTTTCACCCACACAAACAATAGGCGTGATGCCGTGGGCCAGTGCCACCTTGGCCTTGTCGGCCACCAACGCGTCGGTCTCGCCGTGGTATTGACGTCGTTCGGAGTGGCCCACGATTGCATAGCGGCAGGCGAAGTCCTTGAGCATGGTGGCAGACACCTCACCGGTGTATGCCCCCTGCTCGTGGCTGGACAGGTCCTGCGCACCCCAGGCAATCGTGCTGCCGGTCAACAGCGACTGCAGTTGCGACAGGTAAGGCGCGGGTACACACAGCGCCATGTCGGTTGCGGCCGTCTGGCCGCCCAGGCCGTCGAGCATGGCTTTCACCAGCGCCTCGTTGGCGGCCAGCGAGCCGTTCATTTTCCAGTTGCCTGCGATCAGTGGTTTCATGTCTAGGGTGCCGTCATGCCCAGGTCAGGACGAGCTTGCCGATGTGGCGGTTGGATTCCATGAGCGTGTGCGCAGCCGCGGCTTCGCTGGCGGGAAACACCTGGTGGATCACGGGCTTGATCTGCCCCTGAACCAGCAGCGGCCAGACGCGTTCGCGCAGTGCTTGAGCAATGGCGGCCTTGAAGGCGATCGGGCGCGGGCGCAGGGTCGAGCCGGTGATGGTGAGGCGCTTGCGCAGCACCATGCCGGCATTGAACTCGGCCTTCACACCACCCTGCACCGCGATGATGACCAGCCGGCCATCTTCGGCCAGGCAGTCGATCTCGCGCGCCACGTAAGCGCCCGCCACCATGTCGAGCACGACGTTGACGCCCTGCCCGCCCGTGAGGTCGGCCACGGCGGCCACGAAGTCCTGCGTCTTGTAGTTGATGGCGTGATCGGCACCCAGCTCAAGGCAAGCCGCGCACTTGTCGTCGCTGCCTGCCGTGGCGATGACCCGAGCGCCCAAGGCCTTGGCCATCTGGATCGCGGTCACGCCGATGCCGCTGGTGCCGCCCTGGATCAACAGCGTTTCGCCCGCTTGCAGGCGCGCGCGGTCGAACACATTGCTCCACACGGTGAAGAAGGTCTCGGGCAGGGATGCGGCGGCGATGTCGTCCAGGCCTTCGGGCACCGGCAGGCACTGGCCCACAGGCGCCACGCACCATTGCGCATAACCACCACCGGCCACCAGCGCACACACGCGGTCGCCCACCTTCAGGCCTGCGGCAGCCATGGCTGCTGCGTCGCCCGAGGCGATCACGCCCGCCACTTCAAGGCCGGGAATGTCGGACGCGCCGGGTGGCACGGGGTAGTTGCCGGTGCGCTGCAGCACATCGGGGCGGTTCACGCCCGACGCACTGACGCGAATCAGCACCTCGCCCGCGGCCGCCACCGGCACCGGGCGCTCACCGAGGCGCAACACCTCGGGCGCACCGAAGCTGCTGATCTCGACCGCTTGCATCACCGACGGGATCACGACTGGGGCTGCTGCTGCGGCTCAACCGCGTTGCGATCGGCCAGCGCCTTCATCGACAGCTTGACGCGGCCTTTTTCGTCGGTCTCGAGCACCTTCACGCGAACGATCTGGCCTTCGGTCAAATAGTCGGTGACGCGCTCGACACGCTCGTGCGCGATCTGGCTGATGTGCAGCAGGCCGTCCTTGCCAGGCAGCAGGTTGATCAGGGCACCGAAGTCGAGGATCTTGGTGACAGGGCCTTCGTAGACCTTGCCCACTTCCACTTCCGCCGTGATCTGCTCGATGCGGCGCTTGGCTTCGTCGGCCTTGGCCGAGTCGGTCGAAGCGATGGTGATGGTGCCGTCTTCGTCGATGTTGATCTGCGTGCCGGTCTCTTCGGTCAGTGCACGAATGACGGCGCCGCCCTTGCCGATCACGTCGCGGATCTTCTCGGGGTTGATCTTCATGGTGAAGAGCTTGGGCGCGAAGTTGGAGACTTCGGTCTTGGCTTCGCCCATGGCTTCCTGCATCTTGCCCAGGATGTGCATGCGGGCTTCCTTGGCCTGGGCCAGTGCGACCTGCATGATCTCCTTGGTGATGCCCTGGATCTTGATGTCCATCTGCAGCGCCGAGATGCCGTTGGTGGTGCCGGCGACCTTGAAGTCCATGTCGCCCAGGTGATCTTCGTCACCCAGGATGTCGGTCAGCACCGCGAAGCGGTTGCCGTCCTTGATCAGACCCATGGCGATGCCGGCCACGTGGGCTTTCATCGGAACGCCGGCGTCCATCAGCGCCAGGCAGCCGCCACAGACCGAAGCCATCGACGAAGAGCCGTTGGACTCGGTGATTTCCGAAACCACACGCATGGTGTAGGGGAAGTCTTCCTTGCTCGGCAGCGCGGCGATCAACGCGCGCTTGGCCAGGCGGCCGTGGCCGATTTCGCGGCGCTTCGGGGTGCCGAAACGGCCGGCTTCGCCGGTGGCGAAGGGAGGCATGTTGTAGTGCAGCATGAAGCGGTCTTCGAACTCGCCGGCCAGCGCGTCGATGCGCTGTGCGTCGCGGTCGGTGCCCAGGGTGGCCACGACCAGCGCCTGCGTTTCACCGCGGGTGAACAGGGCCGAGCCGTGGGTGCGGGGCAGCACGCCGTTGCGGATTTCGATGGCGCGCACGGTGCGGGTGTCGCGGCCGTCGATGCGGGGCTCGCCGGCCAGGATCTGGCCACGCACGATCTTCGCTTCGATCTCGAACAGCAGGGCTTCGATGGCCACGCTGTCGAAGGCCACGCCTTCGGCTTTGAGAGCGGCGAACACGTCGGCATAGGCCGAGCGGCAAGCCTGGGTGCGGGCCTGCTTGTTGCGGATCTGGTAAGCGGCTTCGAGCTTGGCCTTGGCCAGGCCGTCGATCTTGGCGATCAGTGGCTCGTCCTTGGCAGGCGCTTGCCAGTCCCAGGCCGGCTTGCCGGCGTCACGCACCAGGTCGTTGATGGCGGCAATGGCGATGTTGCCCTGCTCATGGCCGAACACCACGGCGCCCAGCATGATCTCTTCGGACAGCTGGTCGGCTTCGGATTCCACCATCAGCACGGCGGATTCGGTGCCGGCGACCACGAGGTCCAGCTGGCTGTCCTTCAACTGGGTCTGGCCCGGGTTGAGCACGTACTGGCCATTGACGTAACCCACGCGGGCAGCGCCGATGGGGCCGTTGAACGGGATGCCGCTGACCGACAGGGCGGCCGAGGTGGCGATCATGGCGGCGATGTCGGCCTGCACTTCGGGGTTCAGGCTCACCACGTGCACGATCACCTGGACTTCGTTGTAGAAGCCTTCGGGGAACAGGGGACGGATCGGGCGGTCGATCAGGCGGCAGGTCAGGGTTTCGAGTTCGCTCGGGCGGCCTTCGCGCTTGAAGAAGCTGCCGGGGATCTTGCCGGCGGCGTACGACTTCTCGGTGTAGTCCACGGTCAGCGGGAAGAAATCCTGGCCGGCCTTGGCTTCGGTCTTGGCGACCACGGTGGCGAGCACCACGGTGTCGTCGATGTTGACCAGCACGGCGCCGGTGGCCTGGCGCGCGATTTCGCCGGTTTCCATGGTGACCGTGTGGGGGCCCCACTGGAAGGTCTTGGTGACTTTGTTGAACATGGTCATGGTTTATCTCCTGGAATTTTTTCCGCCACCCGGCGGAAATCACAGCGTGCGGCAAACCCGCACAAAACCCGGAAACACAACCCAGAACACGATGCCATTCCAGATGGATTGAGTGGCTCGCCGATGGCGCTCAACCCGCTTGGAATGACACAGCTTCGCTCTGTGATCAATGCTCCGGAATCAAAAAAGGTTCAAAAAAGCAAAAAACGCCCGAGCCAGCGAACCAACTCAGGCGTCTTCTGTGTCAACCCGTGCTCAATTACTTGCGCAGGCCCAGTTTGGCGATCAGCGCAACGTAACGCTGGGCGTCTTTGGATTTCAGGTAGTCCAGCAGCTTGCGGCGGCGGCTCACCATGCGCAGCAGGCCGCGACGACCGTGGTGGTCTTTGGCGTGCGTCTTGAAGTGGGGGGTCAGTTCGTTGATGCGTGCGGTCAGGATGGCGACCTGCACTTCGGGGCTGCCGGTGTCATTGGCGGCACGGGCGTTGGCCGCGACGACTTCGGCTTTGATGGCTTGGGGAATCATGGATTTTCCTTGGGGTTACATGCGTCCCGGCGCAGCCAGTCGGTCTGAGGAGTTGCTCCAAAGCCGGCCGCCGCATCGGGCGTGGGTATGCTGTCCTTTCGAACGGCAACTGCGGATTATAGGGCAGAAGGCGTCAAGTGCCACCACCCGGCTGGGTGGCGATCCAGCGGCGCAGGCGCGAGACGCCCTCTTCCAGCCGGTGGGTGTCGCGGCTGGCGAAGCACCAGCGCAGCCAGCCGGCCGCTTCCGGGCTGAAGGCACTGCCCGGCGCGAGGCCAATGCCGGCCTCGCGCACCAGCCTCTTGGCCACGTCCAGACAATCGTTGTGGCCTTGCAGCGTGAAGAAGGCGTACATGCCGCCCAGCGGCTCAGCCAGCGTCACGCCGGGCACCGCGCGCAACAGCGGCACCAGCGTGTCGCGGCAGGTTTTCAGGTGGGCCACCAGGGCGGGCGTGACCTCCGCGCCACGCTGCAGCGCCACCGTGGCTCCACGCTGCACGAACACCGGTGCGCACGAGGTGTTGAACTCGATCAGCTTGCCCATGGCCGCGGTCAGCGCAGGGGGCATCACCAGCCAGCCCAGGCGCCAGCCGGTCATGAGGAAACTCTTGGAAAAGCTGTGCGCCACGATGACGCGGTCGTCAGGCTCTGCCACGTCAAGGAAGCTGCTGGCCGCGCCATTGGGCGTGTCGCCAGCGTAGTACAGCCGCTCGTAGACCTCGTCGGCCAGGATCCAGCTGCCGGTGCGTCGGCAATGCGCCAGGATGGTGGCCTGCTCGTCGCGGGTCAGCGTCCAGCCGGTGGGGTTGTTGGGCGCGTTGACGATGAGCATTCGCGTGGCCGGCGTGATGGCCGACAGCAAGGCGTCCATGTCCAGCGCCCAGGCGCCAGCACGCGGTCCGTCAGTGAGCACGTGCAGCGGCACGCTCTTGACGTTCGCACCCATGATCTGCGGCTGCGCCACCAGGTTGGGCCAGGCGGGCGTGACCACCACCACCTCGTCGCCCGCCTCCACCAGCGCCTGCGACGCCAGCATCAGACCGTTCACACCGCCCGAGGTGACGGCCAGCCGGTCCATCCAGTGGGCTGCACCGCGCCCGGGGTGCAGGCCATCGGTGTAGTTGGCGATCGCCTCGCGCAGTTCGGGCAGGCCGAGGTTGTGCGCGTAGAAGGTTTCGCCCGACTGCAGCGAGGCGATGGCGGCTTCGCGGATGAAACCAGGCGTGACCTCGTCGCTCTCGCCAAACCAGAACTTGAGCACGTTGTCGCGGCCCAGGCCTTCGTTGGCCACCTCGCGGATGCGGGAGGCTTCGAGGCTTTCTACAACGGGGCGCATGAAGGGAGCGTTTTGAGACATCAGGGACGGATCATGTTGCAGCGGTGGGGCTGTTCGGCTTGTTGGGGCGCGAGGTTGCGGATGACGCGAAAGCCGTAGCCCGAGCCTTCGACGTCGAACTTCACGCCGGGCGCGCCCTGGCGGTCCATCACGGCCACCGCCAGCGGCTGCTGGAACTGGTGGTCGGCGGCTCGCATGCGGGCGGTCTGGCCGGCCAGGGTGACTTCTGCTTTCTCCAGCTGGGAGGCGATGGTGGCGGCATTGACCGGGCCGGCGGCACCCGCGCGTTCGATGGCTTGCGCCAGCGACTCAACCATGAGCTGCATGCGCATGTGCACGTAGTCGTCGGCCGGGTTGGGGAAACGCTGGCGGAACGATTGGTAGAAGGCTTCGGACTCGCGCGTGGGCACGTTGGGGAACCAATCGGCCACCGCGATCACCTTGCCGATGCCGGCCTCGCCCATGGCGGCCGGGGCACCCAGGGCGTTGCCATAGAAGGTGTAGAAAGTGCCGTCAAAGCCCACCTCGCGCGCAGCCTTCACCAGCAGCGTGAGGTCGTTGCCCCAGTTGCCGGTGAGCACGGCCTGCGCGCCGCTGGCCTTGATCTTGGCGGCGTAGGGCAGGAAATCTTTCACGCGGGCCATGGGGTGCAGCTCTTCCCCCACGATCCGGATGTCGGGCCGCTGGGCTGCCAGCTGGCTGCGCCCTTCGCGCAGCACGGCCTGGCCAAAGCTGTAGTCCTGGCCGATCAGGTAGATGTTCTTGAGTTGCTTGTCCTCGCGCAGCACGCTCATGAGTGCGGTCATGCGCATGTCGGCGTGGGCGTCAAAACGAAAGTGCCAGTAGCTGCACTTCTCGTTGGTCAACGCCGGATCCACCGCCGAATAGTTGAGGAACAGCATCTGGCGCGCAGGCTCGCGCTCGTTGTGCTTGTTGATCGCCTCGATCAAGCCGCTGGCGGCAGCCGACGAGTTGCCCTGGGTGACGATGGAGATGCCGCGGTCCACCGCCGAGCGCAGCGCCGACAAGGCCTCTTCGGTCTGGCCCTTGCTGTCGAAACGTTCGATCAGCAGCGGGCGGTTGCCGCCGGGCAGTTTCACACCGCCGCGCGCATTCACGCGCTCGGTGGCCCAGACGAGGTTGCGATACACGGCCTCGCCGGTGTTGGCGATCGGGCCGGAGAGGCCTTCGATCATGGCGATGCGGATGGGCGCAGGCGCCTGGGCGAGCACCGCCGGGGCCACGAGGGCAGCGCCCAGGGCGGCAACGAGCACGCGCCGGCGCGCGGAAATCAGGGAAGCAAGCATGTTTTTCATGAGAGGAATGTGTTCGGCCAAGGCCGTCAGGAAGCCATGGCCAGATCGGCCAGGGGCCAGCGTGGCTTCACATCGAAGCTGTAGCCCTGGCCCTCGGCCGCATCCAGTTGAACCAGGCCGGCCTGCACCCGCATGCCACCGGCCAGCGCGATCATGGCGCCGTTGTCGGTGCACAGGTGCAGCTCGGGGTAGTGCACGCGAACACCCGCCTTGGCGCAGGCAGCGCCCAGCTGTTCACGCAGCAACGTGTTGGCGCCCACGCCGCCCGCCACCACGAGGCGGCGAAGGCCGCTCTGGCGCACCGCCGCCATGGACTTTTTCACCAGCACCTCGACGATGGCGGCCTGCACGCTGGCGGCCACATCGGCCTTTTGCTGCAAAGTGAGCGGGTCGGCCAGGTGCAGCGTGGCCGGGCCGTCCAGGCTGGCATGGGCCAGCCGTTTCACCTGGGTCAACACCGCCGTCTTGAGGCCGGCAAAGGAAAAGTCGAGATCGCCGCTGTGCATCAGCGGACGCGGGAATTTGAACGCCTGGGCGTCACCCTGCAACGCCAGCCGCGCCAGCGCCGGTCCGCCCGGATACCCCAGCCCGAGCAGCTTGGCCGATTTGTCGAAGGCCTCGCCGGCCGCGTCGTCGATGGTTTCCCCCAGCAAGGTGTAGCGGCCCACGCCGTCCACCCGCATCAGCTGGCTGTGGCCGCCCGAGACGAGCAAGGCCACAAACGGAAACTCGGGCGGGTCGGCGCTCAGAAAAGGCGACAACAGGTGGCCTTCCAGATGGTGCACGCCGATCACCGGCTTGCCCAGCGCAAAGCCCAGCGCACACGCCACGCCCGACCCCACCAGCAGCGCGCCGGCCAGGCCCGGGCCGCGGGTGTAGGCCACCGCGTCCACGGCCGAGAGCGGCAGGCCGGCCTGGGCCAGCACCGCGTCGGTGAGCGGCAACACGCGGCGGATGTGGTCGCGGCTGGCGAGTTCGGGCACCACGCCACCAAAGGCGCGGTGCATCTCGATCTGGCTGTGCAGCGCATCGCCCAGCAGCCTCGGTGTCTGGCCGCCGCTGGCGTCGACCAGGGCGACGCCGGTTTCGTCGCAAGACGACTCAATTCCCAAAATCAGCATGGTTCGAGTGTACGGGCGGCATGTTTGTTGCTCCTGCTCGCGGGATGCTTGCAACGACCACACGGACATGAAATCGGGCCTGAACTTTCTGGTGGCGGCCAAACGCTGCGAAATCGCCGAGCTGCAGCAGCTCGCGCTCACCAGCGCCCTGGTGAACGTGACGGGGCGTCTGGTGCACGGCCTGCAGCGCGAGCGGGGTCTGTCCAACCTGTTTCTTGGTTCACAAGGCGTGCAGTTCGGCGAGGTGCGCAAGCACCAAATCGCCGAGTGCCGGCAGATCGAGGCCGAACTGCGCGCCTGCTTTGACGAGCTGGACACCGAGTCGGCGCGGCTGGGCAACGGCGCGCGCCTGTTCAGCCGAATCGCCTATGTGCTCCACGGACTGGACGCGCTGGACGGGCTGCGCGCGCGCGTCCAGGCGCTGGAATGGACGCCGCAGCAGGCCACCGAGGCCTATGTGAGGTTGATCGCCGGTCTGCTGGCAGTGGTGTTCGAGGCCGCCGACAGCGCCAGCGACCCGGAAATCTCGCGCCTGCTGGTGGCCTTGTTCAATTTCATGCAGGGCAAGGAGTTCGCGGGGCAAGAGCGCGCGGCCGGCTCGGCCCTGTTTGCCGCTGGCCGTGCCGTGGCCGAAGAGCAGCAGCGCCTGCTGCACCTGATCGAATCGCAAGAACGCTGCCTGGAGGTGTTTGCCGAGTTCTCGAGCCCACACGTGGTGGAGCTGTGGAACAGCACCCAGGCCAGCGCCATGCTGGCCGAGCTGGAACGTTTGCGCCGCGTGCTGTGCACGGCACCGCACGGCTCACCGCTCAATGCCCAGATGAGCCAGGCCTGGTTTGACTGCTGCAGCCGGCGCATGGACCGCATGAAGGCGGTGGAAGACCGCCTCGCGCTCGACCTGCTGCAAGCCTGCGAACAGAAAATTGCCGCCGCCAACGCCGAGCTGGACAGTTTTCACGCACTGCACACCGTGCCGGCCACCGAGGCAGACGTGTTGTCGTTCTTCCGTGCACCCGAGTCGCAAGGCGCGGCGGCGTTTGGCACCAACACCCAGGGCTACGGGCTGCACCTGGAGCGCTCGATCCTGGAGCTGGTGCAGGAACAGGCGCGGCGCCTGCAGACCATGAGCGAAGAGCTCGACACCGTGCGAGCCAGCCTCAACGAACGCAAGCTGATCGAGCGCGCCAAGGGCCTGCTGATGGCGCACCGCCACCTGAGCGAAGAAGAAGCCCACAAGACCATGCGCCAGATGGCCATGAACCAGAACCGCCGGCTGATCGAGGTAGCCGAAGCGGTGCTGGCCATGGCCGACGTGCTGCCCGAGCGGCCGCGCTGAGGTTGCACTTTGTTGCGGCGCACCAATACCGGTGCCAAGAACCGTTGCGCACCAGCTTGATGCCCCGAAAACGACCACGGCCACAAGCAGACCTCACGGTACAAAAGCCGGGACAACAGAAAATCCCCTGTAAATCAAGGGCTTTCCGAAAAAACCCGCCATCCTTCGACTCCAGTTTGACGCTGGCACACAACCTGCTTTGAACAAGACAAAGGAAATTGGGCCAATGGCGGTCCGGCTTCCGACAGTCACCCCCCGACACTGGACAACGGCGTCCATTTCCGGTTTGCGTTTCGCAGGCCTGGAGATGGGCGCCGTTGTGCTTTGGGGATCCGGTTTTTTCATCAGCAAGGAGTTGGACATGAACGCAGACACCACCGGCGCCACCGTTCCCCAGGCTTTGGCCGACACGACCACCGAATCCGCCGCAGCTTCGCGGCGCGACTTCATCAAGAAGAGCACCGCCGTCGGCGCTGCCACCTTCTTCTCCACGCTGGGCCACAGCGGCGTGTGGGCGGCCGGCTCCGACGCACCTGAAAAAACCGAGGTCAAGATCGGCTTCATTCCGCTGACCGACTGCGCCAGCGTGGTGATGGCCGCCGAGTTGGGCATCGACAAGAAGTACGGCGTGAAGATCGTCCCCACCAAGGAAGCCAGCTGGGCCGGTGTGCGCGACAAGCTGGTCAACGGTGAGCTGGACATGGCCCACGTGCTCTACGGCCTGATCTACGGCCTGCAGCTCGGCACATCGGGGCCGAAGAAAGACATGGCCATCCTGATGAACCTGAACCAGAACGGCCAGGCCATCACGCTGTCCAGAAAGCTGGCCGAAAAAGGCGCGGTGGACGGCCCTTCGCTGGCCAAGCTCATGGCCACCGAAAAGCGCGAATACACCTTCGCCCAGACCTTCCCCACCGGCACGCACGCCATGTGGCTTTACTACTGGCTGGCCAGCGCCGGCATCGACCCGATGAAGGACGCGCGCGCCATCGTGGTGCCACCGCCGCAGATGGTGGCCAACATGCGCGTGGGCAACATGGACGGCTTCTGCGTGGGTGAACCCTGGAACCACCGCGCCATCATGGACGGCATCGGCATCACGGCCAACACCACGCAGGACATCTGGAAAGACCACCCCGAGAAGGTGCTGGGCACCACGGCCGAGTTCGTGCAGAAAAATCCGAACACCGCGCGTGCGGTGACCGCCGCCATCCTGGAAGCGGGCAAGTGGATCGACGCCGGTCTGCAGAACAAAAACAAGATGGCCGAAACCATCGCCCAGCGCTCGTATGTGAACACCAGCGTGGACGCGATCAACCAGCGCATCCTGGGCCGCTACCAGAACGGCATGGGCAAGACCTGGGACGACCCCAACCACATGAAGTTCTACAACGACGGCGCGGCGAACTTCCCCTACCTGAGCGACGGCATGTGGTTCCTCACGCAGCACAAGCGCTGGGGCTTGCTCAAGTCGCACCCCGACTACTTGGCCGTGGCCAGGCAGGTCAACCGCATCGACATCTTCAAACAGGCCGCCACGGCCAGCAAGACCTCGCTGCCCAAGTCCGAGATGCGCAGTGCGAAGTTCATCGACGGTGTGGTGTGGGACGGCAAGGACCCCGCCAAGTACGCGGATTCGTTCAAGATCAACGCGGCCTGATCAGGCCGCCGCAAGGGAGAAACACCATGGTCAGCGCCGTTTTTCACTCGCCTCTGGAGGTGGCTCCCACCACCAAGGCCGAGACGCTATCCGCAACCTCAGTGGCTGCGGTGCCTCGACCGGCGCCCGCGCCGCCGGTGCAGGTCAGACGCGGCTGGGATCTTCGATTCCTCTGGACCAACGTAACGCCGCCTGTGCTGGGCCTGGTGTTCCTCGTCACCGTGTGGGCGGTGGTGGCAGGCACCGGTGAGAGCGGCATTCCCACCCCGCTGGAAACCTGGAGGCAGGCCCTGGAGGTGTTCTCCGATCCGTTCTACCAGGTCGGCCCGAACGACCAGGGTGTGGGCTGGAACGTGCTGATGTCGCTGCAGCGCGTGGCCATCGGCTTCGGTCTGGCCGCAGCGGTCGGCATTCCGGCGGGCTTTGCCATCGGCCGCTTCGAATTTCTGAGCCGCATGTTCAACCCGCTCATCAGCCTGCTGCGCCCGGTGTCGCCACTGGCCTGGCTGCCGATCGGCCTGTTGGTCTTCAAGGGCGCCAACCCGGCCGCCATCTGGACCATCTTCATCTGTTCCATCTGGCCCATGATCATCAACACCGCGGTGGGCGTGCAGCGTGTGCCGCAGGACTACATGAACGTGGCGCGTGTGCTCAACCTGAGCGAGTGGAAGATCTTCACCAAGATCCTGTTCCCCGCCGTGCTGCCCTACCTGCTGACCGGCGTGCGCCTGGCGGTGGGCACGGCCTGGCTGGTGATCGTGGCCGCCGAGATGCTGACCGGGGGCGTGGGCATCGGCTTCTGGATCTGGGATGAGTGGAACAACCTCAACGTGGCCAGCATCATCATCGCCATCTTCGTGATCGGCATCGTCGGCCTGGTGCTCGAATTCGGCCTCATCAAGCTCGCCACCCTGTTTACGTTCGAAGAGGTGAAGTCATGAGCGCCGCCCGGCCGCCCGAAGGCGATCGCACCGCAATGCGCAGCATGGAGGTATCAGCATGAGCGATCTGTCCAAATACATCGAGATCCAGGGCGTCGAGCAGACCTTCAAAACGAAGAAGGGCAACTTCCCCGCGCTGCGCGACATCAACCTGACCGTGGCCAAGGGTGAGTTCGTCACCCTCATCGGTCACTCGGGTTGCGGCAAGTCCACCTTGCTCAACCTCATCGCCGGCCTGACCGTGCCCACCGAAGGCGTGCTGCTGTGTGCCGACCGGGAAATCGCCGGCCCCGGCCCTGAGCGCGCGGTGGTGTTCCAGAACCACTCGCTGCTGCCCTGGCTCACCTGTTTCGAGAACGTCTACCTCGCGGTCGAGCGGGTGTTCTCGGCCACCGAGACCAAGGCACAACTCAAGGCCCGCACCGACGCAGCGCTGGCCATGGTGGGCCTCACACCCGCCGCGCAAAAACGCCCCGGTGAAATCTCCGGCGGCATGAAACAGCGCGTGGGCATTGCCCGCGCCCTTTCAATGGAACCCAAGGTGCTGCTCATGGACGAACCCTTCGGCGCGCTCGACGCGCTCACCCGCGCCAAGCTGCAGGACGAACTGCTGGACATCGTGGCGCGCACCCACAGCACGGTGGTCATGGTGACGCACGACGTGGACGAAGCCGTGCTGCTGAGCGACCGCATCGTGATGCTCACCAACGGTCCGGCCGCCACCATCGGCGAGGTGTTGACGGTGGACCTGCCACGCCCGCGCAACCGGGTGGCCCTGGCCGACGAGCTCCGGTACCAGCAATGCCGCAAGGCGGTGATCGACTTCCTCTACACCCGGCAAGCGCACGTCGAAAAAGTGGCTTGAGGAGAACACCATGGACATGCGCGTCAACCCCAAGGCGAAACTGAAACTGGTGATGGTGGGCAACGGCATGGCCGGTGTGCGCACGATCGAGGAGTTGCTCAAGCTCGCCCCTGATCTCTACGACATCACCGTCTTCGGCGCCGAGCCCCACCCCAACTACAACCGCATCCTGCTCTCGCCGGTGCTCGCCGGTGAGCAGACGCTGGACGAGATCGTGCTCAACGACTGGGCCTGGTACTCCGACAACGGCATCACCCTGCACGCCGGCAAGACCGTGACCGAGGTGGACCGCGTCAGGCGCGTGGTGCGCGCCACCGATGCCGACGGCAGCGCGATCGAAGCGCCATACGACCGCCTGATCATGGCCACCGGCTCCAATCCATTCATGCTGCCCATTCCGGGCAAGGACCTGGCCGGCGTGCTGGCCTACCGTGACATCGCCGACACACAGGCCATGATCGACGCGGCCACGCGCTACACCCATGCGGTGGTCATTGGTGGTGGCTTGCTCGGCCTGGAAGCGGCCAACGGTTTGATGAAACGCGGCATGACGGTGAGCGTGGTGCACGTGGGCCCGTGGCTCATGGAACGGCAGCTCGACGAGGTGGCGGGCCAGCTGCTGCAGGCCTCGCTGGAAGAGCGCGGCATGACCTTCCTGATGGGCGCGCAGACCCAGGAGCTGGTCGGTGGGGATGACGGACGGGTGAAGGTGATCCGCTTCAAGGACGGAACCGAAGTGCCGGCCGATCTGGTGGTGATGGCCGTGGGCATCCGCCCCAACACGGCGCTGGCCGAGTCCATGAACCTGCACGTGAACAAGGGCATCGTGGTCAGCGACACCTTGCAGACCGTGACCGACCCGCGCATCTACGCGGTGGGCGAATGCGCGGCGCACCGCGGCATCGCCTACGGCCTGGTGGCGCCGCTCTTCGAGCAGGGCAAGGTGCTGGCCACGCACCTGGCCGAGTTCGGCATTGGCCGCTACGTGGGCTCGCTCACCTCAACCAAACTCAAGGTCACCGGCATCGACCTGTTTTCCGCTGGCAATTTCACTGGCGGCGCCAACACCGAAGAAATCGTGATGAGCGACCCCTCGGGCGGCGTCTACAAAAAGCTGGTGATTCAGGACGACAAGCTGGTGGGTGCCTGCCTGTACGGCGACACGGTGGACGGCTCGTGGTACTTCAAGCTGCTGCGCGACGGCCGCAGCGTGGCCGACATCCGCGACAAGCTGATGTTCGGCGAATCCAACATCGGCGACGTGGGCCACCAGGGCCAGAGCAAGGCCTCGGCCATGGCCGACACCGACGAAGTCTGCGGCTGCAACGGCGTGACCAAGGGCACCATCTGCAAGGCCATCAAGGACAAGGGCCTGTTCACGCTCGAAGAAGTGCGCAAGCAGACCAAGGCCAGCGCGAGCTGCGGTTCGTGCACCGGTCTGGTCGAGCAGATCCTGATGTTCACCGCCGGCGGCGACTACTCGGCCACGCCCAAACTCAAGGCCATGTGCGCCTGCACCGACCACGGTCACCAGGCGGTGCGCGATGCGATCCGCCACAGCAAATACACCAACACCTCTGCAGTGTTCGCCGGCATGGGCTGGCGCACGCCGAACGGCTGCGCGAGTTGCCGCCCGGCTGTGAACTACTACCTGATCAGCACCTGGCCGAAAGAGGCCAAGGACGATCCGCAGAGCCGCTTCATCAACGAGCGGATGCACGCCAACATCCAGAAAGACGGCACCTACAGCGTGATCCCGCGCATGTGGGGCGGCGAGACCACGGCCGACGAATTGCGCCGCATCGCCGACGCGGTGGACAAGTACAAGATCCCCACGGTGAAGGTCACGGGCGGCCAGCGCATCGACCTGCTGGGCGTGAAGAAGGAAGACCTGCAGGCGGTGTGGAACGACATCGGCATGCCCAGCGGCCATGCGTACGCAAAGGCCTTGCGCACGGTCAAAACCTGCGTGGGCAGCGAGTGGTGCCGCATGGGCACGCAGGACAGCACGCAGATGGGCAAGGACCTGGAGCGCGCGATGTGGCGCATGTACGCGCCGCACAAGGTGAAGTTCGCCGTGTCGGGCTGCCCGCGCAATTGCGCCGAGGCCGGCATCAAGGACGTGGGCATCATCGGCGTGGACTCGGGCTGGGAGATGTACGTGGCCGGCAACGGCGGCATCAAGACCGAGGTGGCGCACTTCTTCACCAAGCTCAAGACCGCCGAAGAAGTACTGGAGTACACCGGTGCCTTCATGCAGCTCTACCGCCTGGAGGGCTGGTACCTGGAGCGGACGGTGCACTACGTGAACCGCGTGGGCCTGGACTACGTGAAGAAAAAGATCCTGGACGACCACGAAGGCCGCCAGGCGCTGTGGGCCGAGCTGCAGTTCGCGCTCGACGGTGAACCCGATCCGTGGTTCGAGCACCAGAAGGCTGCCGTGGACACGCGCCAGTTCATTCCGATCAAGGCTGTTGCGATGGAAGGAAGTGCTGTATGACTTCGTGGATTCCCATCGCCCGTGTGGACGACATCCCCGTGCTCGGTTCGCGCTGCGTGCAACGCGAACACGGCCTGGACGTGGCGGTGTTCCGCAACGCCCAGGACGAGGTGTTCGCCCTGCTCGACCGCTGCCCGCACAAGGGTGGCCCGCTCAGCCAGGGCATCGTCTTCGGCACCAGCGTGGCCTGCCCGCTGCACAACTGGACCATCGGTCTGGACAGCGGCTGCGCGAAGGCGCCCGACGAGGGCTGCACACCGCGGTTTGCGGTGAAGGTGGAGGACGGCGTGGTGCACCTGGATGCACAGGAACTCTCAACCCACGCCACCGACCTCACCCGCCCGCTCGCCGGCCCGGCGAGACGTGACTTGTCCCCTCTCCCTCTGGCGGTCTTGTCCCCTCTCCCCCTGGGAGAGGGCTAGGGTGAGGGCTCTCCCCGTGCAGGTGAAGTCCATGTGCCCCTACTGCGGCGTCGGCTGCGGCGTGATCATCGAAACCGAGGGCAGCCAGATCACCGGCGTGCGCGGCGACCCGGACCACCCGGCGAACTTCGGCAAGCTGTGTACCAAAGGCCAGACGCTGCATCTCACCGCCTCTCCCGCGATCACGCAGCAGACGCGGTTGCTGCAGCCCCTGCGGCGCCTGGAACGCGGCGGCCTTGCGGCGCCCGTGAGTTGGGACGCCGCACTCGATCTCGCCACCGACCGCTTCGCCTCCACCATCGAACAACACGGACCCGACGCGGTCGGCTTCTACATCAGCGGCCAGTTGCTCACCGAGGACTACTACGTCTTCAACAAGCTGGCCAAGGGCCTGATCGGCACCAACAACGTCGACACCAACTCCCGCCTGTGCATGAGCAGCGCAGTGGCTGGCTACAAGCTCACGCTGGGCGCCGACGCGCCGCCCGCCTGCTTTGATGACGTGAACCACGCGAGCTGCCTGTTCATCGTCGGCAGCAACGCGGCCTTTGCGCACCCGGTGCTGTTTCGCCGCATCGAAGCAGCGAAGCAGGCCAACCCCGCCATGAAGGTGATCGTGGCCGACCCGCGCCGCACCGACACCGCCGGTTTCGCCGACCTGTTCCTCCCGCTGCAGCCCGGCAGCGATGTGATGCTGTTCCATGGCCTGCTGCACATCATGTTGTGGGAAGGCTGGCTCGATGCTGCGTTTATTGCCGCGCACACCACCGGGTTTGACGCGCTCAAGGCGCTGGTGCGCGAGTGCACGCCCGATCGCGTGGCGCAGGTTTGCGGCCTGAACAAGGAAGACCTCTACACAGCCGCACAGTGGTTCGCCACCTCACCCGCCACCCTCAGCCTGTACTGCCAGGGCCTCAACCAGAGCAGCAGCGGCACCGCCAAAAACGCCACGCTGATCAACCTGCACCTGGCCACCGGCCAGATCGGCAAACCCGGCACCGGCCCCTTCAGCCTCACCGGTCAGCCCAACGCCATGGGCGGGCGCGAGGTCGGCGGCCTGGCCAACCTGCTGAGCGCCCACCGCGACCTGGCCAACCCGCAGCACCGCGCCGAGGTGGCCGCGCTCTGGGGTGTGCCCAGCGTGCCCGAGAAGCCGGGCAAGAGCGCGGTGGAGATGTTCGAAGCCGCAGCCGACGGCGAGATCAAGGCGCTGTGGATCGCCTGCACCAACCCGGCCCAGTCCATGCCCGACCAGGCCACCGTGCGCCGTGCACTGCAGCGTGCCGAATTCGTGGTGGTGCAGGAGGCCTACGCCACCGCCGCCACCTGCGACTTCGCCGACCTGTTGCTGCCCGCCACCACCTGGGGCGAAAAAGACGGCACCGTGACCAACAGCGAACGCCGCATCAGCCGCGTGCGCCCGGCCGTGCCCGCCCCCGGCGAAGCCCGGCACGACTGGCGCATCGTGGTGGACTTTGCGAGGCGGCTCGAAGCGCGTCTGCGTCCCTGTCAGCCCACGTTGTTCCCCTACCCGTCGCCCGAGCCCATCTGGAACGAACACCGCGAATCCACCCGGGGCCGAGACCTCGACATCACCGGTCTCAGCTACGCCATGCTGGAAGAACAAGGCCCGCAACAGTGGCCCATCAAGACCGGCGAGACCCAAGGCAAGGAACGCCTCTACGAAGACGGCATCTTCCCAACCCAAGACGGCAAAGCCCGCTTTGCCGCCCTGCCCTTCGTCCCCCTGGCCGAGCCGCGCGAATCGCGCTACCCCTTCTCACTCACCACCGGCCGCCTGCG
>NZ_JALHLX010000003.1 GCF_022844385.1 Hydrogenophaga sp.
CTTGACGTATCGAAAACACATGTTATCGATACAGGGACCCCCAGAGTTTTCTGCAGCGTGCAGGGAAGGGGAGACACCCACCATCGATGTACCTTCGCGAACAACTCTCCGACCCCAGCCCCTCACGGACTCCCTCCCACGTCCACAGTCTCCCCTGCGTCCCCGTGCTCGACACCGAACGCGACAGCGCAGCCAGCCGCTTCACACAACTGGGCCTCATGGCCATCGAGAACCAGTGGCTGGCCAACTTCTCCAGCGCCTGCACCCGGCGCGCCTACGCCGCCGACGTGCGAGACTTTGCCGCGTTCTCAGGATTGCAAACCCAGTGCGAGTTGCTGCGCGTTGCGCGCTCCCATGTGCTGGCCTGGCGCCACCACCTGCAGGCCCAGGGCCTGTCGCCGAGCACCCAACGCCGCAAGCTCGCGGCCCTGTCCTCGCTGCTGGAGCGTCTGGTCGATGAGCAGCTCATCCCCACGAACCCGGCACGCGGCGTGCGCAGGCCTCGCTTGGAGAGTCACGAGGGCAAGACCCCGGCGCTGTCCCTTGAGCAAGCCCAGGCTCTGCTGGAGGCGCCCGATGCGAACACGCTCAAGGGCGTGAGAGACCGCGCAATCCTGGCCGTCATGCTGCTGGGAGGTTTGCGCCGCGCCGAGGTGGTGGCCCTCAGGGTGCGGGATTTTGATTGTCAGCGCGCGGGTGTGTCGCACCTGCGAGTGTTGGGTAAGGGTGGCAAGACGCGGTTCATTGCCGCTGCACCCCTCATGCGCGAGAGGGTGCAGCGCTACCTTGCGATGAGGGGCGCACAGCCTCAAAGCGATGAGCGCCTGTTCGTTCGGATGACGGCTGTCCGCCGTCACTCCGGTGCCGGGTGCGATGTCTATCCTCAAGGTCGTCCTATCGAGGAAGACGGTGGGCTATTGAATGACAGCGGCAGCACCGGGCGACGCACCAGCGCGCCCCTGGACATCGCGCCGTACACCGCGTCGTTCGAGCGCAGGCCGAAGAGTCCTCAAAATCTACAGACCAACGCTTCTAATCAGTCGCGGCGTCAGGGGCAGCCCGACACACCACTCAAGTCTTCTGGACTCACTGCGGGCGCTGTGGCCCAGCGCATTGTGCAGCCCTACTTGGCGCAGATCGGAGTGGTGGGGGAGCGGTTTTCTGCGCATGCGCTGCGGGTCACGGCCGCCACGCTCGCTTTGCGTGAGCGCGCCGATCTCAACGAAGTGCGGCACTTCCTGGGGCACGCCTGCATCTCAACAACCACCGCCTACGACCGGCGATGGAGCGATGAGAACCAGCCAGTGAGCCTGGTCCTTCCGCTGGGCTGAGGTCCTCGGCGGCAGGGGGCCTGCGGCAGTGCAGTGTGTGTCGATGCCCATCTCATTTTGGTTATCGACATCTGAGCGAGAGGATCTGAAAAAAGAGGATCTTGTGGACTTGACGCGGAGAGATTTCGTGAGAGCTTGGATGAAAGGAGATCACGAAATGACAACCGTAGCGACCAAACCATCCCATTGCGTTGAACCAAAATTCACCGCCGAATGCTCGCATAAACGCATATCCAAATGCACGCCCGAGGTCGGTCTCGTGCACCGTATCGACGTCGGTATCCACATGCTCGCCACCGAGCGTCTCATCATCGAATTGCGCAGCATGGACGCAGGCGAACTGACCACCCTCTATTCTTGGGTGGGTCGGGTTGTCGATCCGGCATGGGTGCGCACTCTCATTGCAAGTCCACAGGCGCTGGAGTGGCGCGATGTCCGGCGTAACCATCTTCGTGGGGGTGAGTCGTACGCCCGTCAACACACACTGTACGTTCATATTTACGCACCTTTCGAACCTCGCGCGAACGACGCGAACACCCATGAGCGTGTTCAGCGTCGCTTCCTCGATTGGTACGCCTCAGGGGTTGCCAGTACTTCACGTCAATATTGAGCGTGGTATCCGCAAAAGATTGAATGCGACCATTTTCAAAGTTAGCCAGCTGCGTTTTGCTCATAACGGTTAGGCACCCGTGGTTCTTAAATGCCGAAAATTCCCGCGCCCAGACAACTAAATTTGTAACCCTCAAGACCAGTAAAGTTGTAAACGCTCAGCCCGCGCCGGGGTGGCCGAAGCGCGCGCGGCGGCAGTGACCGCAGGCCACGGCACCAGCTGGTTTGAGCCTTCTCCACGGTGCGGCCCTTGCAAGTTGGGCCGAGTTAGGCAGAATCGCTAGTTATCCCGTTTGAATAACTTAGGCTATGAGTCCCATCTACCACCGCCCCGACCTCGCGCACGACATGGCCAAGCAACTGCTGAGCCCCGGCGTGCTCGACCAGGGCCTTCGCTCAGGCTTGTTCCTCTCTGGCCTGCGCCGCACCGGCAAATCCACCTTCTTGCGCCAGGACCTGATCCCCGCACTGGAGAACGCTGGCGCACTGGTGGTCTATGTCGACCTGTGGTCTGACGTCAGCGCAGACCCCAGCACCCTGATCCACGCCGCACTGCGCTCGGCGTTGAAAGAGTTGCAATCCGCGAGCGGCACCGTGTTGTCTCGTCTGAAGAGGATCAAGAGCCTGGACGTGGGCGGTGCGGGCTTCACCTTCGGCTTTGAGATTGCGGACCTCGGTACGGCCAACAGTGTCACCATCGCTCAGGTCGCGCAGGAAGTCATTGGCCAGGCAAAAACGGATCTGGTATTCATCGTGGACGAAGTCCAGCACATGCTCACCTCAGACGCCGGCATTGCCCTCATGCAAGCCTTCAAGGCCGCGCGCGACGCGGTCAACTTGACCCCGGACACTCCTGGCCACTTCATCTTCATCGGTACCGGCTCACACCGTGCCCAGGTGGTGGGGATGACGGTGCAGGGGAAAAACGCCTTCGAAGGAGCCACGTCGGTCGACTACCCGACGCTGGGAGAGGACTACGTGGAATACGTGCTCCAGACACTGCACCAGGAGGGCGTCAAAGTCATTCCCAGCCAGCCGGTGGCCAGCCACGCATTCGGACTGCTTGGCCGTCGCCCGGAAGAATTGGTTCGAGCGCTGCGCACATTGCAGAAGTACCAGCCCCAGGAGGCCGACCTGTACCTTCCGGTCATCGCCGCCACACTCAAGGAAGCAGCCGCGGACATCGAGATCAAGAAGATCGAGGAGCTGGGCGATCTTGCTTGCGCTGTGTTCGGACGTGTTGCCAACGCCGAGGTGGAAGCAAGTGGCCTTTTCTCGGCCTCGGCACTCGGTGCCTATTCGTCGATGCCGCACGGCTGCAGGGAAGCGGGACGGCTTCTATTGCCGCGAGGCCTCTGGTGCCCAACGTGCTGCCGCTGGCCTGGCCTCAGCTGCCCTTGATCTTCGCCAGCGCGCTTCTGATCGAGCCCGGGCTGTGCTTCCTCGGCGCGGGCGACCCCAATCGGCTGAGTTGGGGCATTCTGATCCAGTCGGGTCAGGCACATGGGCTGCGCGGCTGGTGGCACGCCTGCTTCCCAGGGATGCTGCTGGCGGCGACATGCTTGGGACTCGTGTTGCTGGCTTCGGACGCCGACGGACCAGACGAGCGGGTGTGATGCGATCGAGGACGCGAACTAGCTTTGCACTTTCGGCCGACCAGCCAACAAACTTTGCACTGTGTGTGGGGCGGTGGCGAGCGATGCGGCGTCTGCGCGCGCAATCCAGACCGAAATGAGCCACAGCCAGACTGAGAACCCCGCCATTGGCGGCCTCTCCTTCGTGGTATTCCCTATGTTCTGGGCAAAGAGGCCCAGTCAGGCACGCCTCATGCGTATTTACGGTCGCGATGCAACCGTTTGGCAACGTCATTTACGAACCAGGAGACTCCATGGCAAACCTTTTGTGGCTTCAGGGAGGCGCGTGTTCCGGGAACACGATGTCCTTCCTCAACGCCGAAGAACCCAGTGCTTGTGATCTGGTCACCGATTTCGGCATCAATATTCTCTGGCATCCATCCTTGGGCGTGGAACTGGGCGACAACCTGAAGGCCTTGCTGCTGGACCTGACCAGTGGCCGCAAGCCGCTGGACATCTTCGTGTTCGAAGGCAGCGTGGTCAACGCGCCCAACGGCACCGGCGAGTGGAACCGTTTCTGCGGCCGGCCGATGAAAGACTGGGTCAAGGAGCTTTCGGCGGTCGCTGCTTTCACCGTCGCGGTCGGCGACTGTGCCACCTGGGGCGGCATTCCGGCCACGGCCCCGAACCCGTCCGAGTCGGTGGGACTTCAGTTCCTGAAGCGCGCCAACGGCGGCGCCCTTGGTGCAGCCTACAAGTCCAAGGCCGGCTTGCCTGTCATCAACATCCCCGGCTGTCCGGCGCACCCGGACTGGATCACGCAGATCGTCGTCGCAGTCGCCACGGGCCGCACCGCCGACATCACGCTCGACGAGTTCCAGCGCCCGAAGACCTTCTTCCAGTCGTTCACGCAGACCGGCTGCACGCGCAACATGCACTTCGCCTACAAGGTCAGCGCCACCGAGTTTGGCCAGCGCAAGGGCTGCCTGTTCTACGACCTGGGCTGCCGCGGGCCGATGACGCACTCTCCGTGCAACCGCATCCTGTGGAACCGTCAGTCGAGCAAGACGCGCGCGGGTATGCCGTGCATGGGCTGCACCGAGCCCGAGTTCCCGTTCTTCGACCTCGCGCCCGGCACGGTCTTCAAGACGCAAACCGTCATGGGCGTGCCCAAGGACATGCCGACCGGCGTCGACAAGAAGGGCTACCTCGCGCTCACTGCCGCGGCCAAAAACGCCGCGCCCAAGTGGGCCGAAGAAGACATCTTCGTGGTTTGAATCCCTACACAGAAAGCTAAAACCATGTCTCAAGTTCAAACCCTAGACATTTCGCCAGTCGGTCGAGTGGAAGGCGATCTCGACATTCGTGTTGACATCAAAGATGGCGTCGTCACCAGCGCCTGGACGCAAGCGGAGCTGTTCCGCGGCTTCGAGATCATCCTCAAGGACAAGGATCCGCAAGCCGGCCTTGTCGTGACGCCGCGCGCCTGCGGCATCTGCGGCGCTTCGCACCTGACTTGCGCCGCGTGGGCGCTCGACACGGCCTGGCAGACCGAGGTGCCGCGCAACGCGATCCTGGCACGCAACCTGGGCCAGATCGTCGAAAGCCTGCAGAGCCAGCCGCGCTACTTCTATGGCCTGTACGCGATCGATCTCACCAACAAAAACTACCGCAAGAGCAAGTACTACGAGGAAGCGGTGAAGCGTTTCTCGCCATTCACTGGCACCTCGTACGAGCAAGGCGTGACGATCTCGGGCAAGCCGGTCGAAATCTACGCGCTCCTGGGTGGCCAGTGGCCGCATTCGAGCTACATGGTCCCGGGCGGTGTGATGTGCGCGCCGACACTGACCGACATCACGCGCGCCTGGTCGCTGCTCGAGTACTTCAAGAAGAACTGGCTCGAAAGCCTCTGGCTCGGATGCTCGCTCGAGCGCTACGAACAGATCAAGAGCTACGACGACTTCATGGCCTGGCTGGACGAGTCACCGGCGCACGCGAACTCGGACCTCGGCTTCTATTGGCGTATGGGACAGGACATCGGTCTGGATACCTACGGCGCGGGCTTGGGTAAGTACATCAGCTGGGGTTATCTTCCGCACGAGGACAAGTACCAAAAGCCGACGATCGAGGGACGCAATGCTGCGGTCATCATGAAAAGCGGTGTGTACGACGGGAAGACCGACACGCACAAGGTGATGGACCAGAAGTTCCTGCGTGAGAACACTCTTCACGCTTGGTATGACGAAGGCTCCGCCGACGTGCACCCTTTTGATCGCACGACCAAGCCGGTGCAGAAGAATGCCATCGATCACAACGGCAAGTACTCGTGGTCCACTGCCGTCACGCACACGGACGATGGCCGCCTCGAAGCCGGCCCGCTCGCGCGCCAGTTGATTGCCGGCGGCAAGCATGGCGAGAGCTGGCAGCACTACGATCCGCTCATCCTCGACATGTACAAGAAGATGGGTGGCGCCAGCGTGCACCTGCGCCAGATCGGCCGCATGCACGAGACCATCAAGCTGTACCGGCAAGCCGAACGCTGCCTGCGCGAGTTCAAGCTCAACGACCCCTGGTACATCAAGCCGCGCGAGCGCGACGGCCGCGGCTGGGGTGCGACCGAGGCGATCCGTGGTGCGCTGTGCCACTGGATCGAAGTCAAGGACGGCAAGATCAAGAACTACCAGATCATCGCCCCCACGACCTGGAACGTCGGCCCGCGCGACGGCAAGAGCCAACTCGGGCCGATCGAGCAGGCGTTGATCGGCACGCCGATTGCCGATCCTTCGGATCCGGTCGAGGTCGGGCATGTCGCGCGCTCGTTTGACTCGTGCCTCGTCTGCACAGTGCATGCCCACGACGCCAAGACAGGCAAGGAACTGGCTCGCTTCCGAACCGCCTGAGTGCGGTGGGGGCGCGGCGCGGTGCGGCGCGAGTGACCCTTCGCGCCGCGCTGTTGCATCATGCGAGGGCGAATCAAGAACGACGAACTCACGAGGACAGCACCATGCCGATAGACCCCGACGGCAGCATCCGCGCCCGCATGGCCAAGCTGATGGCCGACGGCCTGCGGACCCAGACGGAACCGTTTCCGTACACGAGCACGGAGTTCGCGGCGCTGCTAGATCAGTGCCGTGACTTGGATGCCGATGACGTGGTGGGAAAGATGGTGCTCACCGGTTGGATCGACAAGCCTTACGGCGAAGACCGCATGCGCTGCCAGGAATGCATGTACTACCTTGTGCACCGCAAGTGGTGCGATCTGCCCGAGCTGGATCTGCCGGCCGAGCCCGACTGGTGGTGTCGTCTGTGGCGTATCTGAGCTCGGGCGGAGGTAAGCATGTCGGAAGAAGAACTCTCACGGCAACGCGAGCTGATCCGCAGCGCTCTGGCCGATGGCCTGCACACAGCGTGGCAGGATCGGGCATATGAGAGCGCTGACGTGCGCAGGACGGTTGACGCGCTGCAAGCGATTGCGCCGGATCGACTGGAAGACAAGCTCCGGGTCGCGGGCTTCACGCTGCAGCCCTACGTTGCCGATGAGGCGCCGGAGATCGAACAAGCCTGTCGCACGTGTATGTACTATGAGTCGCATCGACGGTATTGCGACCTCCCGGAGTTGAAGCTTGGAGTCGAACCCGAGTGGGCCTGCGTGCTGTGGCGTGTCTGATTCTGCTATGGGCAGCCGCGTTCGCTTGGCGGTCATCGGATGCGGCAACCCTGCGCGTCGAGACGATGGGGTCGGTATCGAAGTCGTGCGTCAGCTGCGCCGATGCACCGCAGAGGGCGTCGATCTGATTGATGCCGGCACCAGCGGCATGGATGTGATGTTTCGCGTGCGCGGCGCCGAACGCGTGGTCATCGTCGACGCGTGCCGCAGCGGGAGTTCGGCGGGTGCGATCTTCCGCCTTCCCGCGAAGGAGGCAATGACGCCCGTAGAGCACGGGTTCAGTCTGCATGGTCTGCGTTGGGATCATGCGCTGTATGCCGGCAGCAGGATGTTCGGCGAGTCCTTTGCCGATCACGCGGAGGTCATCCTGATCGAAGCGGGCGATATCGGTTTCGGCCTCGAACTGACCGACCCAGTCCGTGCTGCCGCCGCGCGCGTGGTGTGCATGCTCGAACCCTTGGTACGTGGCGATGGATGAGGACAGCCTCGAGACGCTGGTGGAAGTGCGCGCCGGTCGCTTGCATGTGCCGGCGCAGACCTACGAACGCGTGCTGGACGGGTTCCCCGCCGTGGCGCTGCTCGCCCGCGACGACGGCTGGTGGCTCATTCCGCTCAAGGCAGGAGCGGGTGGGTTGCAGCTGAAGCAACGCAACGCACGCGGAGACAGGGTGATCGAAGCGCAGGAGTTCCTGCGCTCGCAGGGGGTCGATGACGCGCAGGAGCCGATGACCTTCAGCTTGGAGTTCGATACAGGGCGTGGCGCGTACCGGTTCGGGCGCACGCGGTGAATCGAAACGACGCCCGCTCTATGTCAGCGGCTCGAACTGCGAGCGAGCCCTTGGCGAGGTCTCATCGCCAACTGAGTCCTACGCACGCTCTTCTGGAGAGTTCGGCGTAGCTTAGCCATGGGTGATCGCGCATGTCGCGGCCCGGTTCTGAAGGCAAGGGATATCAAGGGTCGCCCAGACGCGGCAGTTGCAGCCCCGCCAGGTCGAAATGCCCGGCCGCCGTCCAGAGCGTCGGCGTCACCACGGTCCAAAGGCCCGCGGCCTCGGCCGCCAGCAGACCGTTGGTCGAGTCCTCGAACGCGATGGCCTGGTCGTGGCGCAGGTTAAGACGAGCCAGTGCGATCTCGTAGACGTCGGGCTCGGGCTTCTTGGCGCGCACATGCTCGCCGCAGACAATCACGCTGAAGAGTTCAGGGCCGCGCGAACCCAGCGCCTTGCGCAGAAGGGCGTGCACGCTCGAGGTCGTGGATGCGCTGGCGATGGCGAGACGACATCCAGCGCTTCGTGCCTCGCAGAGGAGTCGGGCGATGCCGTCACGCAGCGGCGCAGCCCCGTCACGCACGGCGGAAATGTAGAACTTCGTCTTCTCGGTGTGGATCCGCGGTACCAGGCCCAGCAGCCGATTCCTCTCGCGCGCCGTGAGGGGCAGCGAGCGGATATGAAACACGAGGCGTTCCTTGCCCCCCGTCACGGCCAACAGCCGGAGATAGTCGGCGCGGCTCCAGGACCAGCCCACGCCCAGGCGCTCGAATGCCAGGTTGAAGGCCACGCGATGCACCTCTTCGGTGTCCGCCATCGTGCCATCGACGTCGAAGATCAAGGCAGCGACGTTCATCGGCGGGGACGCGGGGGTGGCAGGCTCTGACAGGCGAGTCCGGCGAGGCACTCACTGCGCGCCGGTCACTCGTCACCGGCGCGGCGGATACCGTAGCGCTTGATCTTGTTGGCCAGGCCGACGCGGGACAGCCCCAACTCTTGCGCAGCACGGGTGTGGTTCCACTTCGAACGATCCAGCGTGTCGCGCACCAACCGTTCTTCCAATGCTTCGACTTTCTCCTTCAGCGTCCGGCCGGGAAGCAGGAGGTTCACGTTGCTCAACCGGGCCACCGGCAGTGGAACGATCTTGGCAATCTCCGGCGGCAGGTGTCGTTCGGTGATGATTTCGCCGTCCGAGGCCAAAGCCACAAGCCGTCGGATCTCGGTTTCCAGTTCGCGCACGTTGCCGGGGAACGGAAAGGCGCACAGCCGTGCCATCGCATCGGGCGTCAGGCCGGCCACTCGCCTGGACGTCAATCGCCCGTACTTCTCGATCATGTGCGCGACCAGCGGCGGGATGTCGTCGGGCCTTTCACGCAGCGGCGGTATGCGCAACTCGAAGCCGCGTAGGCGGTAGTACAAGTCCTGGCGGAACTTGCCCTCATCGACCAACTGGCGCAGCGGCCGATTGCACGCTGCGACGATGCGCACGTCGCAGCGGCGCGTCTGGTCGGAACCGATGGGCCGCACTTCCCCTTCCTGCAGGAAGCGCAGCAGCGACACCTGCATGCTGGGTGAGATCTCGGAGATCTCGTCGAGAAACACTGTGCCGCCTTCGGCAGCCTGCAAAAGGCCCAGGCGGTCCGTGGTTGCGCCAGTGAACGCGCCGCGACGGTGACCGAAGAGCTCGCTTTGCAGCAGATCGTCGTTGATAGCCGCGCAGTTGACGGCCATGAACAGCAAGGCGTGGCGCTGGCTGAACAGGTGGATCGCGCGCGCCATCAATTCCTTGCCGGTACCCGTCTCGCCTTCGATCAGCACAGGCAGGTCGGTCGGCGCCGCCTTGCGCGCAAGGTTGCAAACCTCCGCCATGGCGTGGCTGACGAAGACCATGCGGTCGAAGGAGTACACCTCCTGCAGGACGGCGCGCATGCCTTCGCTCTGGCGCGTCACCACGGCGTCGGCGAACTTCAACTCGCGTGACAGGTAGCGATGGATGCGCGCCAGCTCGCGCGACTCGAGCGCCCGCCGCAGCAACAGGCGCAGCGACTCGCTCTGCCAAGGCGTGATCACCACCTGGTAGACAGCGGCATCGTTCACCGCCTGCTGCACGACCTCGGCTTCGGCATTGTCCAGCAGCAACACGCGTATCGTCTCTGGCGCGCGGGTACGCAGATCTCGCAGCAGGTCAACGCCGGCGCCATCGACGAGCGACTGTTCAGCCACCACCACGTCGGCGCGGTCGTGCTCATCGTCCAAAGATGCAGCGGCTTCGCGCAGCCGGCTGAAGACGCGCACCCGGTACTCGGCGCCGAACTGCCGGAGCAAAGCCTTGTCTTCGATCAGGCGCGGACCGACCAGCGTGACCCGCCACGCCTGGACTTGCGATGCCGCCTTGGCCGTGCTCAGCTTGGGCACACTGGGGTGGACCTGGGCCGTGTTCATGTCGACGACCACGCCAGGTGCCCGCCAATCGCCATCGAGCTGCAGGCGATGACGATGGTGAAGCTGCGATGCAAGGCCGTCAGTCGCTTGGCGGTGAGCCGCAAGGTGACGCTCAGCGCGCCGGTGAGGAACGCCATGCCGACGATCGATCCGATGCCGAAGGTCGCGATGTACCCCAGCTGCATCGCTGGAGTTGGCAGAGCGCCCAAGGCCAGCAACGCCAGCGCCGCCGAACCTGCCAAGCCGTGCAGCATGCCAACCAGCATGCTCGCCGCGGGCAAGCGATGTGCATGGCGGTGCGGGTCGGTGGCGTGTGCCGGCCTAGGCTCGGACGCGGCGCGCGGGTCGTGAGAGTGCCCGTGGAAGTGCGGCGCCCGGCCAGGGTGGCCATGGCCGTGAAAGTGCACTCGATCCTTCCACAAGCGCCATGCCAGCCGCGCACCGAGCATGATCAGCAATACACCGACCGCCTGCTCGAAGCGCAGTGCCCATTGGGGCGGCATTACCCAGCCCAAACCAGTCACCGCACCGGCGACGACGAGCAGCACCAGCGAATGGCCCAACCCCCAGGCGGCGCCCAGACGCAGCGCGCGCGCCAATGAGTGCTCGCGGGTGGCCAGCGTCGCAACGGCGGCCAGATGGTCGGCATCGGTGGCGTGCTGCATTCCCAGCAGCAGCCCCAGCCCGAAGATCATGAGGACGTCCATGGCGGACTCAGGCAGAACTCGGCCGCACCAACGGGTCGATGCGGCGCATCGCGCGCAGCCAGCCGTACCACTCGTCGAGCCCTTCGCCCTGCGTGGCCGACAGGCGCAGGCAACGGATGGTCGGATTGACGCTGCGCGCATGGCGCTCCGCGCGGCCGACATCGAAGGCCACGTGCGGCGCCAGATCCATCTTCGTCGTGATCATCAGGTCGGCGCTGCGGAACATGTGCGGGTACTTCAGCGGCTTGTCGTCGCCCTCGGTCACCGACAACACCACCACGCGAGCCCGCTCGCCGAGGTCGAACAGAGAAGGGCAGACCAGGTTGCCGACGTTCTCGATGAAGACCACGCTGCCCGAAGCCGGCGCCAAGCGCTGCACCGCGCGCTCGATCATGTCGGCTTCCAGGTGGCAGCCCGCGCCGGTGTTGATCTGGATCGCTGCCGCGCCGGTCTCGCGAATGCGGTCGGCGTCGGCGCTGGTCTCCTGGTCGCCCTCGACCACGCACATCGGAAACTCGCCGCTCAGGTCACGCAGCGTGCGCACGAGCAGCGTGGTTTTGCCCGAACCGGGGCTGGACATCAGGTTCAACGCCAGCACGCCGCGGCCGGACAACCAGCCGCGATTGCGTTCGGCGATGCGCTGGTTCTTGTCCAGCAACGCCGTCTCCAGTGCCACCAGCTCGGCCGGAGCGTCCTGGCGGTGAGCCGCATGCGAGTGACTGTGACCATGATCGTGATCGTGATCGTGATCGTGATCGTGATCGTGATCGTGATCGTGATCGTGATCGTGGGCGTTCAAGACCGGGTGAGCATGCGCACCGCCAGCCTGGCCATGCCCCTCGTCCGGCGCGTGTCGATGGCGCGTGCGCGACCCGTCCGCAAGCACATGCTCGTGCTCGTCGGTGTCCCCTTCGACACGAACATCAGCCTTGCTGTTGCAACCACAGACTACACACATGTTTCCACCTCCATTGCTTTGACGTTGAGTTCCTGTCCGGTGCGGCGGCGCCAGCGGGTCGCGCCGCAGTGGGCGCAAGCCGCGGGCATGGCCTCGGCCTCACCACCCGCAGGCGTGCCGCAGTCTTCGCAGAGCCAGCCCGGCGCGACCTCGACGATCTCGAGTTCGGCCGCCTCCAGTAGCGTTCCCTGCCGAACGACATCGAAGCAAAAACGCACCGAGTCCGGCAGCAGGGCCGTCTGCGTGCCGATTTCGAGCCACACCTTGCGCACCGGCCGCCCCTGCGCTGCCTCGGCAACGATGGCCACCAGGTTTCGTGTGATGCCGAGTTCGTGCATGGCTAGGGTCCTGGCAGCTCAGCAGATGCGCGGCAACTGGTCGCCGTGCAACAGATCCACCACGCGCTCGCCGCCGAAGGCCGAGCGCAACGTCACCAGGCCGGGATGCCCGTGCGCCAGCACTTCGCCCACCACGGCGGCGCGGCGGCCCAGAGGATGCGAGCGCATCGCCGCAAGGACCGCGTCGCAGTCCTGCGGCGCCACCAGCGCCGCCAGCTTGCCCTCGTTGGCCAGATAGAGCGGGTCGAGCCCCAGCATCTCGCAGGCGCCGCGCACCACGTCCGCGACCGGCAAAGCGGACTCCTCCAGGCGCAATGGCATGCGGCTTTCTGCAGCGAACTCGTTGGCCACCGTCGCCAGGCCGCCGCGCGTGCAATCGCGCAGCCAGTGAAGGCGCGGCGCGGCGGCGAACATGGTTTCGATCAGCCCGTTCAGCGGTGCACAGTCGCTTTGCACGGGAATCTGCAGCGCCATGTCGTTGCGTGCAGCCAGCACGGCCACGCCGTGGTCACCAAGGGTGCCGTTGACGATCAGCCGGTCGCCCGGCCGCACCTCGCGTGCGCCAGTCTGGCGCCCCGCGGCAATGGTGCCGATGCCTGCGGTGTTGATGAACAGCCCGTCGGCGGCGCCGCGTTCAACGACCTTGGTGTCGCCGGTGACGATAGCCACGCCGGCCTCGCGCGCACTGCGCGCCATGCTGTGCAACACCTTGCGCAGGGTGTCGAAGGGCAGGCCTTCTTCCAGGATCAGGCCGCAGCTGAGCCAGCGCGGGATGGCGCCGCCGACGGCCAGGTCGTTGACCGTGCCGCAGACGGCGAGCGTGCCGATGTCGCCTCCGGGGAATTCGATCGGGGAAACTACGTAACTGTCGGTCGTGAACGCGAGCGACGAGCCGGCGGGAATCTCTTCGTAAGGAAAGCGTGCCTGATCCTCCAGCGGCGCCAGCCAGCGGTTGTCGAAGGCGGGTGCGATGAGACCGGCGACCAGCTCGCGCATCGCCCGCCCGCCGGCGCCGTGCGCCATCGACACGCGCTTGCCGCTCCAGGCGTCCTTGGGCGTGGGGGTTGGCGTCATGCGGCCACCGCGATCGGGATCACCGGCTCGCGCCGCGCGAACTGGTAATACGCCGCGCACGCCCCTTCGCTGCTGACCATCAACGCGCCGAGCGGCGTCTGCGGCGTGCAGGCGGTGCCGAACACCTTGCACTGCGGCGGCTTGATCGCGCCTTTCAGCACCTCGCCGCACTGGCAGCTCTTGGGGTCGGCAATGCGCGCGCCAGGCACAGAAAAGCGGCGCTCGGCATCAAAGGCCGCGTAGGCCTCGCGCACCCGCACACCCGAGTGGTCGATCGAGCCCAGGCCGCGCCACTCGAAGAACTCGCGCAGCTCGAAGACCTCGGTGATCGCCTCCAGCCCTGCTGCGTTGCCGCCCGGGTCGACGAGGCGCGCGTACTGGTTCTCGACCGCGGCGCGGCCCTGCTCGAGCTGGCGCAGCACCATCAGCAGGCTTTGCAGGATGTCGGTCGGCTCGAAGCCCGAGATCACGAGCGGCCGGCCGTACTCGGCGGCGATGAACTCGAAAGGCGCGGTGCCCGAGACCATCGCAACATGGCCAGGCCCGAGGAAGCCGTCGATCGTCATGCCCGGCGAGTCGAGTATGGCCTTGATCGTCGGCACGATCGTGATGTGGTTGCAGAACAGCGAGAAGTTGCCGATGCCGCGCCGCTTCGCTTCGAGCACCGTCATCGCGGTGGAGGGCATGGTCGTCTCGAAGCCGAGTGCGAAGAACACCACGTCGCGGCCCGGGTTCGCGGCCGCGATCTCGAGCGCGTCCAGCGGCGAATAGACCATGCGGACGTCGGCGCCGTCGGCGCGCGCCTGCAGCAGCGAGCCCTTGGAGCCGGGCACGCGCATCGCGTCGCCGAAGGTGGTGAAGATGACACCGGGCTCATTCGCGATGGCCACGCAGTCGTCGACCCGGCCCATCGGCAGCACGCACACCGGGCAGCCCGGGCCATGCACGAACTCGAGCGCGGGCGGGATCAGGTCCTTCAGCGCATAGCGAAAGATCGAGTGCGTGTGGCCGCCGCATACCTCCATGATCTGCAGCGGGCGTTCGAGGCTGGCGCCCAGGCGCTCGGTGGCGCCGGCGATTTCGCGCAGCAACGCGCGCGCGGCCAGCGGATCGCGGAATTCATCGACGTACTTCATGGAGTTCTTCCTTTCGGGGCCGACGCGCGCGCCGGCCGGTCGTCGGCCAGCAGGCTGTGCACGAGGTCCCACAGCACGTGGTAGATCGCCACATGCGTCTCCTGGATGCGGTGGATGCTGTCGCTGTCCACGAGCAGGGTGAGATCGACGCTCGCCGAGCGCGCCATCGCACCGCCATCGCCACCGGCCAGCGCCAGCGTGCTGGCTTGCAGATCGTGCGCGGCCTCGAGACCGCGCAACACATTGCGCGAGTTACCGCTGGTGGACACGCCCAGCACCATGTCGCCGGCCTTCACCAGCCCCGGCATCTGGCGCGCGAACACCTCGTCGAAGCCGACGTCGTTGCCGACGGCGGTCAGCATGGCCATGTCCTGAGCCAAGTTGTGCGCCGGGAGCGCAGGGCGCCCGGCGGTCACCGGATGCTGGAACTCGACGGCGACATGCGCAGCGTCGCAGCTCGAGCCGCCGTTGCCCATGGTGTACAGGCGCCCGCCGTGACGAAAGCCCTCGGCCAGCAACTGGGCCGCACGCAGCACATCGTTGCCGTGGGCCTCGAAGAAGCGGGTCTTCACGGCCACACTGTCGCGCCACTTGGCCACCATCGCTTCGCGCAGCGCCGCTTCGAGGCGCAGTGCGTCGCGTGCATCCTGCGCAGCTTCGCCCGTGGTCGCCGCGCGAGGCGCGAGATGCGGGTACAGGGCGCCGAGTGCCGCCTTGTCCTTCGATGCGTTCACACCACGGCCCGTGTCTTGTAGCTCTCGAGTTCGACCTGCGCGTCGCCGAGTTCCTTGAGCAATTGCAGCGTCAACATCGCCTCGTGCTCGTCGACGCGGTTCATCGCGAAGCCCACGTGAACGAGCACCCAGGCGCCGATGCATTCCTCGAGCGGCTCGCCTTCGCGCACGATGCAGGCGATGTTGATCTCGCGCTTGACGCCGAGTACGTCCACCAGGGCGAGCTTGGCTTCGGGGCGGGTGATGGCCTCGATGCGGCCCGGGATTCCTAGACACATGGGATCTTCTCCTGTCGTTGTTCGTCCTGGCTGGCGCGGGCCAGTGCGATCAGCGCCTGGCCCCAGGCAAGCCCGCCGTCGTTCACCGGCACCTGGCGCGGCAGCAGGGCCTTCAGCCCCGCCGCCTCGAGCCCGCGCAGAACGAGTTCGGTGAGCACCTTGTTCTGGAACACGCCGCCGCCCAGGGCAACGGTCGTCAGCTCGTGACGTTCGGCCTCTTGCTGCGCCATGCGCACGATGACCGCCGCCAGCCCGCGGTGAAAGCGCGCAGCGATGCGGGCCGCGGGTGTGGCCAGAATCAGGTCGCCGAGCAGGGCCTGCCACATGCCCAGAGGCTCGACGTAGGGCAGGCCCTTGCCCTTGTCCAAGCGAGGAATCGCGAACGGGTAGTCGAGGTCGGCGCTCTCGTCGAGGTCTTGCGCGGTGACCAGAGATTCCAGGCCCATCGCTGCCTCGCCTTCGTAGGCCACGTTGTCGCGGCAGATGCCGATGGCAGCCGCTACCGCATCGAACAAGCGCCCGACGCTGCTGGCACGCGGCGCCAGGGCCGGTTTGGCAAGCATCGCATCAAGCATCTCGCGCGGCTTGGCGCTGAGGAAGCGGTGCAGCTCCAGCTCGTCATAGTTGCTCGTGAAGCGCGGCCAACCCATCTCGGCCATCAACTGCGCATAGGTGTTGCGCCAGGGCTCGCGTGCCGCCAGGTCGCCGCCCGGCAGGGCCACCGGCTTGAAGGTGCCCACGCGTTGCGCCTGCCGGTAGTCGGCGAGCAGGAACTCGCCGCCCCAGAAGCTGCCGTCCTCGCCCATGCCGATGCCGTCGAGCGCTATGCCGAGCACCTTGCCGCCGTGCAGCGGCCACCCGTGCTCGCCCAGGCAGGCGGCGATGTGCGCATGGTGGTGACCGACGCCGACCTGTCGGTCGGCCCAGCGCTCGTGCGCGAGCTGCGTCGAGGCATAACCCGGATGCAGATCGCAGGCGACGAGGTCGGGCTCGAAGGCGTAGAACGCGAGGTAGTCGGCCAGCGCACGCCGCTGGTCGGCCAGGCAGGCGGCATCGTGCAGGTCGCCGATGTGCTGGGACAGCACCGCCTGCCCATCGCGCACCAGCGCGAAGGTGTTCTTCAGGTCGCCGCCGAGCGCCAGCACCTTGGTGCGGTGGTCGAAACCCTCGGGCAGCGGCAGCGGCGCCGGGGCGTAGCCACGCGCGCGACGCATGACCCGGAAGGCGCCGCCGACGACGCGGCCGACCGAATCGTCCACCCGCCGCTGGATCGCACGGTCGTGGTCGAGCACCCACGCGATGGAGGGGCCCAGGCGGGCCGAAGCTTCGTCCAGCCGTATCGCTTGCGGCTCTTCGCTCAGGTTGCCGCTGGTCAGCACGATCGGCGCCTTGCGGCGCCGCATCAGCAGCAGGTGCAGAGCAGTGCTTGGCAGCATCACGCCCAGCGTCGGCAGGCCGGGTGCGACGCCGTCGGCCAGCGGTGCATCGGCGCGCCGCGGCAGCAAAACGATCGGCGCGGCCGGGCTGGCGAGCGCGGCCTCGGCCACGTCGTCGCACAGGCACCACTGGCGCGCCATCTCGACGTCACGCACCAGCAACGCGAAGGGCTTGCCTTCGCGGCGCTTGAGTGCGCGCAACCGCGCCACCGCGTCGGCGTGTGTCGCGTCACAGGCGATCTGGTAGCCGCCCAGGCCCTTGATCAGCACCAACTCGCCGCGCCCCAGCAACGATGTGGCGCCATCCGCGTCGTCGAGCGCGGTCATGGCCTCCAGGCTGAAGGGCTTGCCGTCGATACGGCGCAGCGTGGCGCGCGGGCCGCAGGCGTGGCAGGCCATCGCCTGGGCGTGGAAGCGCCGGTCGTCGGTGTCGCCGTATTCGCGCGCGCAGGCCGCACACAACGGGAAGGGCGCCATCGTCGTACGCGCGCGGTCGTAGGGGGCGCGTTCGAACACGCTCAGGCGCGGGCCGCAGGCGGTGCACGCGGTGAACGCATAGCGGTAGCGGCGCGCGAAAGGATCCAGTGTCTCGGCACAACACGCCGGGCAGATGGCCCAGTCGGGCGCCACGCCGAGGCCCGGCTGCGCCAGCGCGCTGTCGGCGATCGAGAAGGTCGAAGGCAGCGCCGCCGGCACGGCGAGCGGCTGCGCGAGCAGCGCATCGATGCGGGCGCCGCCGTGGTCGAGCGTGCGCAGCCGCTGCTCGAACTCGGCGAGCGCCGGCCCGGGGCCAAAGGCTTCGACGATGGCCATCGTGCCTTCGTTGTGAACGCTGCCCACCACGCCGAGCGCGCGCGCCAGGTGCAGCACCTGCGGCCGGAAGCCGACACCCTGAACGATGCCGCGCACCTGCAAGCGTGCGCCGCACATCGGCGCCGCATGGGGTCGATCGGTCAGCACTGCGGTGGCGGGCGCGGCGCTCATCACGCGACGTCCCACAACAGGATGCGGTTGTTGCCCGAGTCGACGATGATCGCGGTGTTGCCTTGAATCGCGATGGCATACGGCCAGCACAGCGAGTCGCGCACCGCCGGCAGCCAGCGGTTGTCACCCTTGTCGACGAAACTCGCCTGCCCGGCCACCGCGCGCGCCTCGCGCTCGGCAGGTGCGTCCAGGCGCAGCACGCGTGAGTTGGCGGTGTCGGCAACGAAGAGCCGGTCTTCATGCACCGCCAGGCCGTAAGGCATGTTCAGGCTGCGGGCGCTGGGAAAGTACTCACCACGGTTGTGATCCAGCGCGTCAATCTCGCCTTGACCGATGATGAGGTCGCTGCGCGCCATGTTGCTGGCCGGGTCGCCGCGCCACAGCAGCAGGCGGTTGTTGCCGGCATCGGCCACGCATAGATGCCCCTGCCAGACGGCGAGCGCATGGGGCCAGCGCATCGTGGCCTGCGTGACGCCACCGGCGTTTTCGTCGCGGTGCACGAAGTCCGGCTGGCCGAGCACGAGGTTGGCGCGCTGCCCGTCACGCGCCGGCAGGCCGTCGAAGCGCAGCACGCGGCGGTTGCCGGTGTCGGCCACCCACAGGCGCGCACCGTCCCAGAACACGCCATACGGCCAGTGCAGGGTGTCGGCCGCAGGCGTGTCGAGCCCGCGGTTGGCCAACCCGGCGTGCGCATCGGCCTGGCCCAGCACCACGTCGGCCGGCTGTTGACTGTGCCGCGGCGCACGGTGCCAGATCAGCACGCGGTGGTTCCACGCGTCGGCGACTGCAAGGCCCTCGCCGCAAGCGCACACGCCGGTGGGCACGTTCAAGCTGGCGCCGTTGACCTCGGCATGCGCATTGCGGCCCTCGCGGTCGAAGCCGGGTTGTCCGATCACCCACGAAGCGGGTTCGCCATCGCCGGTAGGCACCGCCGGCCAGCCCAGCAGCCGGTGGTGGCCGGTGTCGGCAACCCACAAGGCGCCGTCGGCGGTCACCGCCGCGCCGCGAGGTCCGAACAGGGTGTTTGCGGCGGGCGTCAGGGCGACGCCGGACAGCGGGTCGTGCAGGCCGAGAATGACACGCGCGCCGGCCGCGGCAAGCGCCGCCGGGGCAACTGCGCGCTCGCGCGGCCGTGCGAGCGATACCTTGACGGGCGCGGCAGCCGCGATGCCGTTCATGCCGACGCTCCCAGCTTCACCGCGACGCGCCCACCGCGCACACGAACGGCGTGCACCACCAGTTGCACCTCGGGCACGTCGAGGCATTCGCCGGTATCCAGGCGGTAGCGGAAGCCGTGATGCGGGCACTCGATCACGCCTTCGGCGACAGCGCCATCGTCCAGTGGCATGCCGAGATGCGCGCAGGCGTTCGCCACGCAAAACACCTGCGAGCCGTCGCGGTAGAGCAGCAAGGCCTCGTCGCGCAGCGTACGCGCCGCCACCTGGCCTTGCGGCAGTTCGTCCACGGCGCAAAGATCGACGAAGCCACGATCCTCGGCCTTGGCGAAGGGGCTGACGAAATGAATCGGCACCGCTTCGCCGGGCGCCCGCGTTTCGGCCGAGCGCCGCACCTGGACGACGCGGACGATCTCCGGCGCATGCTCCTTGATCGCACGCTCCACGCCTTCGGACAGCGTCTGGCCCGATGCCGGACAGCTTTGGCAGCTGCCGGTCAAGCGCACCTCGACGGTGTCGGGCAGCTTGATCGCCACCAGCTCGACACCGCCGGCATGCTCGGCCAGCATCGGTGCGACCGACTCCAGCGCGGCGCGGACCCGCGCCTCCAGCGGCTCGCGCACCAGACCATGCAGCCGCAGGACGCCATAAATGAACGGGTCCGACGCCAGCTCGCGCAGCCGGGCCGCGGCCGCCGGCTCGTCGCGCAGCCCCTTGAGCAGGCGCACCAGCGCCTCGCGGTGCAGGGCCTCAATGGCGCCGCGCAGGTTGTCGAGCACGGCGCGCTGCTCCAGCGGCCAGGCCTGGCCGATGGCCTGCAGCGCCGCCACCTCGGTGGCCATGTGGGCCAGCCGCTCGCTGTCGTCGTGGGTCGCTGCGTTCACGGGGCTGGGCCTCGGGTTCTTCAGTTGTACTTGAGGTTGCGGAACAGCCACGGCATCAGCGCGCCGCCGAAGGCACCACCGGCCACCATGCCGAGCCAGGGGTTCAGCCAGCCGAGCGCGAGCATCAGCGCGAGCGTCACGGCAAAGCCGGCGCCGAGCTGGCGGAAGAACGCCCAGTTGTCGCGGAACAGCTTGCCGGCGACGAACAGCTTGATCGAATTGAGCACCATATCGAACATCGTTTGCTCCTTGGCGCGTTCAGCGCAAAGCGTGGATCAGCACGGCCACCACCGCGGCGGGCACCACTGCGGCGAGGCCGAAGAAGGCGCCCATGAAGGCGGCGATCTCGTTGCCCATCGCCTGGCCGCCGAGCTTCACGCCGGTTGCGGCACCGCCCGCCGCGCCCGCCAGCACGGCGGCCAGGCACATCAATACGAGGGTCACAGTCATCGTTTGCTCCATGTTGGTCAATGGTTTGGTGGATGCTCCTGAACCAGGAGTTCTGGTCAATGTTCGGTCGGCCCGGCATCACCGGGGACGCGTGAGGCGCCGAAGTCGGCGTGCGAGGCATCGATGCCGGCGAGTGCGTCGGCCACCGTGGCCGCAGCGTCGTCCAGGCCCGCGGACTGAAAGAGTCGTTGCGCCTCCCGATACAGCGCACGCGCCTTCGCGGTGTTGCCCGGGTTGCCCAGCTCGGGGTGCTCGGGGTCGTCCGGCAGGTTGAGCAGGGCATTGGCCTTGTTGGCCGCGGTGTTGGCGTACTCCACCGGCATGTCGCGCGGGTTGCGCACCTTCAGCGCCTCGTCGTACGCCTCCACTGCACGCAGCAGGTTGGCCACGGGATGACTGCTCGGCGCGTACTGCAGCGCGTTGCCGAGGTTGTTCTGCGTCATCGCGTACTCGCTGGGATGGTCCACCAGCGTCACGATGCCGAGCACCTCCTCGAACGACTGCACGGCGAGCGCCTCGCGCATGCGCGCACGTTCGTCGGTGGCCGGAATCGAGAGGTAGGCGATCGCCAGGTTGTTGTGCAGGATCGAGAACTCGCGCGGCCAAGCTTGTTTGGTGAACACGCGCAGGGCGCGGTGGTAATGCGCGATCGCCTCCTGGATCGTCGCCCGGTGAGCAGCGCAAAGCGTCTGCGTCACGAGGCCCAGGTTCAGGTCGAGTTCGGCCACTTCTTCGGCCAGGCCATGGGTGGCCAGGTCGGCGCGAGCGGCCTCGAAACAGTCGCGCGCCGATTCGAGTGCGGCGGTACCACCATCGGGCAGGGTCTGGTAGGCCGTGCCCTGGCGGGCTCGAATGCGCGCGGCCAGCAACGCGAACGTGGGTGGAACCAGCGCCAGTGCCCGCTCGTACAGCGCCACCGCATCGTGCAACTGGCGCGGCGAGCGCGGCTTGATCTGCAGACCGCGGGCGATCTCCATCAGCATCTCGGCCCGTTCCTCGGGCGCGGCCTCGCCGTCTTCCGCCAGAGCCAGCGCCGATTGCACCTCGGCGTCGGCCACCGTGAAGAGGCTTCGGCCATCCGGTCGGCCCGAAGCGGGCGCCGTGCTTGTCTCCATAAATTTTGTCTCCTTGCTGGCTCTTGGGCCACGCCGGGGTTCGCTACTAGCTGCTATCGCAAGATTAACCAACGGCTCGAGAACGTCTATTAGGTAAACACCTTATGAAAACTAAGTTTGCTATCTAGCCGGCTGGCTATTTGTTGGCGCACCGCGCGGTTGCGTGCCAATGTACTTGCCTGTCAAACATTGTGGACGCGGCTGACCGAGACCCTAAATCGCCTGAAAAAAGGAAACAAATCAAGGATTTGCCAGCCAGTCATCCGTGTTTCGCGGAGGTTCGAACGCAGCTGGCACGAAGCGTGAGCAAGAAGTGACGACCCATCACGCCATTCCGGGCATCCGAGGTCAAGGCCCGGAGACATCTACATGAAGTCGTTCTACGAGGTGACGCGCCGCCAGGGCATGAGAACAAGCCGCGCACACCGATGCTGTGGCGTTATGGGCTGGAGTACACCTGTTGTTCCGAGGACTCCATCCGCTCGACCCACCCCGCTGGCCGAAGACATTGTGGTGTCAATGATCTCGCTGGCCGATGCCGGCAACCAGCCACGGCTGCAGCGGCCATAGCGGACAGGGGCTGCGGCGCTTCTCGGCGTCCATCACTGGCAGCGCTCGCGTTCACGTGAGCGGCCCTACACGGGTGCAGCGGTTCTTGTCGAGATTTCTGGTTGTCGTTGTTGTGGCGCTTGCCATTGAAGGACTTGTTGCAACCTTCAAGGCCGCGCACGAGGACCCACGTCAGTTGTACTTTGCGTCGTGCATCGTCGCCTCTTGCGGTGTTCTGCTCGCAGGCTGGGACTTGTTCATACGGTTCAACAGTTATGCGGAGAAACTTGAGCCGGAGGCCATGGCCGAGGCGAATCAAGAGGGCACTAAGATTAGCTTGGACTAGAGCTTCCACAGCCGGCACCACCATTGCGGCTCGACCGGGACTGGCAACTCGGGCAGGTCGCACCACTTCCGGTGTGGCAGGTAGTAGATGCACTCGGCGCAACGCTGTTCGATGCCACCGAGTTCAACCGGATGCGGCGCGAAGCCGCCGATGTCCAGACGACCCACAAGATCCTCGGCAGGCAGGTCCGCTAGGCGGTCGAGAATGGCCTGGAACTCAATCTGGTTGGCCGGGAACGGTGCCATCTGCGTCGACATGCCAGACGACGGCATCTCCCCGATCCGCATGCGCAGCAGGTTCAGAGCAACGCGGTCCATCGTGCTCCAATCCAAACGAAGTTCTCCAGGTAGTGCGGCTGGTGGAACTCCGCCACCTTCTTGCGTAGGCCCGAGGTGCCGGGCTGCTGGCCGGCAAAGGGCTGGGTCGGCAAGCTGACGATCGCCATCGACGGTTCTCCTGTTGGAGCGGTGCGAGCCTTCAGAGCGGCAGCGCGGCGTAGCTCACCGACAGGGTGTGGCTGCCGCCGGCCGGCACGGTGACCACGTTGTCCAGAGCATTGGCCGACTCCACGCAGACCATCTCGCGCCAACCGCCCTGTCCGGCGCGGCCGGGTCCGAAGTCGCCCATCTTGTCGGCCTTTTCCGCCCAGGGCGTCCAGACCACGGTGGCACGGCTGCCCGTCTTCGCGATCTCTATGCGACGCTGCAGCCCAGGGTCGACGATCACGCAGTCGGCGCCGGTGTTCAGGTAGACGCGGTCCACCTCGCCCGCGAACCGGACGGCGCCCCGCTGCACCTTGCGCACAGCGCCCGCCACCTTGTCCACGTACTCGCACGCGTCCAGGCCCTGCACCTCGACGGCCCCGATGTCGCTGATGCCCAGATAGGTGTGCAAGGCCTCGCCAAGGACGAGGTCCTGCGGGCCGGGGTTGTGCGTGGTCAGCTCGATGCGCAAGCGCCTGCCGACGCTGACCCTCAGCGCCAGCCGGGCTTCGTGCGGCCACTGCGCCCGCGTGGCCTCGGTCGGCGTCAGGGTCAGGCCGATGCTTGTCGAGCCGTCGGGCAGCGCCGCCGTGTCGCAGAGTTCCCAGGGCACCGTGCGTGCAAAGCCGTGGCCGGGCCAGCCGCTTTCCGTGACATGAGGGCCGAACCACGGCCAGCACACGGGCGCACCGCCGCGAATCGACTTGCCCGGCGCGAACGTGGCCAGCGGTGACAACCAGACCACGGGTTCGGCCTGGTCCTTCGGTCGCCAGCTCATCAGGTGGGCGCCTTGCAAGCACAGGCTGGCGCTGCCGTGCGCGTTGTCGATGTCGGCAAAGGCCAGCCCGTTGGTCCCGATGCGCAGGCTCACGTGACCGGGAATCGCGTGGCGCGCGAGCAGTGTGGGGTTCGACATGGCATTCCAATTATGGGCGGGTGAAAGGGTCCGCGCCGAAACCGAGTCCCTGGCTCGACGGTCTTTGCAGCGGGCGCATCGGACTCAATGCCCCTCGACTCGGCTGTGAATCCGGCGCGTCAATCGCCACACGCCCCACAGCACCAGCGGTATCGCGGCGCCGGCGGCGAGTTCAGGGTGGATGGGAACACCCGCCGCCTTGGCCGCTTTGCCAAGGTACAGCAGAAGGCTGACCACGTAGTACGAGATCGCCGCGATCGACAGGCCCTCGACCGTGCTCTGCAGCTTCAACTGGAGTTGCTGGCCCCGAGCCAGCTTGGCCAGCAGCTGCTGGTTCTGCGCTTCGCGGGCGATGTCCACGCGTGTGCGCAGCAGCGCGCCCGCACGCTCGATGCGCTGCGACAGCGATGCCAGTCGCCTGGCGGCCGATTCCACGGTGGCCATCGCGGGCGCGAGCCGGCGCAGCAGGAATTCGCCGAGCGTCTGCGTGCCGGGGATGGCCTGCTCGCGCAGCTCGTCGATGCGCGAGCGCACGAGCGCGTAGTAGGCCTCGGTGGCGCAGAACCGGTAGCTGTGCATCGCCGTGGCCCGCTCGACGCGGGCAGCCACGGCAGTCAGCGTGTCCAGAAGCACGGCGTCGTGCAGGTCCCGCGCCTCCGTCAGCGATGTCAGCTCGGAGACGGCGTGCTCCGCCTCGCGCAGCAGGGTCTGCAAGGACTTGGCCACCGGCAGCCCGCGCAGGGCCAGCAGGCGGTAGGTCTCCATTTCGAGCAGCCGTGCCGCCAGCCGCCCGACGCGCGTTTCGCCGGTACCGGTCTGGGCGATCACCACCATGCGCTCGTAGCCGCTCGCGCGCAGCCGGAAATCGCTCACCACGCAGCTGTGGCCGTTGCGCCCCACGAGTGAAACGACGACCGTGCGATCGCCGAACCAGTGCCGTGCGCGCTCCAGCGGCGCCGCGACCTCCTCGGCGCTGCCGGCGAGGATGACCAGTTCGATCGCCGCCAGCGTGTGCCCGGGGATGCCGCGCAGCCACTCATGGTCGATGACCAGCGCGGCCAGCAACTCGGGATCGCTCGCGCCCTGGGTCGCCTCGGCGGGCAAGGGTTGCACGAGGGAGTAACGCGTGACTTCGGTGTGGCGTTCCCACTTCAGCGTGCCGCAAGGCAGGCGCAGGCGCAGGAAGTGGCCGGCCAACTGCTCGCCCATCAGCAGGCGCTGGCCCGGCAGCTGCCGCAGGTGCTCGAGCTCGCGCTCGATCGGCACACCTTCGTTGAGCACGGCGACCTGCAGCACCAGGGCCGGCAGGCGAATCCGCGCCGTCGGCCGTGCGTGCACCTCGTCGTGCAGGGCGCGCCGCTCGGCGGCGTCGGCAGGCAGGGCCAGCGCGGCGGGGTGGCCCGGTGGTGGTGGCGTGTCAGGGTCGGTCATGGTTTCGGCCCGGCTTCAATCGGGTGGGGCTTCAGCATGCCGTTGCGGAGCGTCTCGGTGATCACCATCCACGGTCCATCGGGCGTCTCGACTGTATAAGTGCGGGTCGCGCTGGCATCGGGCCATCCGACCACTGCCCACGGCCGCGCGCACAGCGCGTCGTCCAATCGGGCCCAAGGTGCCCGCCTGATCCAGAGTCGCTCGAGCAGATGCCCGATCGGTCTCTCGCCGCCTTCGATCTCCTGGGCCACGTCGCGCGGCAGCGTTTGCGTCGTGACGTACGCCAGGCTGTCCAGCATCACTGCACCACGCGAGGCCAGGCAGCTGAAGCGTTCGATCAGGCGCGTGCCGGGCAGGGCGCAGCGCACGGGCTCGGGCGGATCGTTGCACGCACGTTGCTCCAAGACGTGCAGCTGGATCGGTCCGCCGGCAATCGTCTCGCACAGGCGCGTGGTCGAGCCGTCTTGCGCGCACAGCGGCAACAGCGCCCGCGCCACTGCGGCGTCGGCAGGCGTCGACACGCCGGTACCGAAGCGCCGGCGCTTGAGCATCAGAAGCGGTATCCGACACCCACTCCGACCAGCACAGGATTGACCTTGAGCTTGGAAATCGTGGTGCCGCCCGACTTCAGGTCGGTACGGATCCAGGCCTTCTTCACGTCGATGTTCAAAGACCAGGGACCGCCGAGGCCGATATCGATTCCTGCCTGGAGAGCCGGTCCGAAGCTGTTGCGGTCGAGGGTGAGCGGCCCGGTCACGCCGTTGCCCAGTTTGACGCTGGACAGGTTCGTGTAGTTGATGCCGGCGCCGACGTAGGGACGGAACTGCCCGTCGGGGAGGAAGTGCCACTGCACGGTCAGCGTCGGGGGAAGGGCCTTGAACGACCCGGCATCGAATGCACCGACCGCGCTCGAGGTCACCCGCGCGTCGAGCTTGGTGAAAGCCAGCACCAGTTCGGCAGCGATTTGTTTGGTGAAGAAGTACGAGATGTCGAGCTCGGGGGCCCACTTGTCCTTGACAAGGATGGCGTCGGCTGGCACGGCCAGCGAGGGAATCGGACTGGAGTTGTTCGCCGGGTCGATGTGCAGTGCGCGCACGCGAACCAGCCAGGGGCCGGTCTGCGCGTGAGCGGTCGCGGTGCCGAGCACGGGAGCAAGGGCGAGGACGGCGAGTGCCAGGGTTTTGGCAAGGGTCATGAGGTAAGTCTCCAAAGGGTTTGTTTTCGGGCGTGGCCCAAGGCCGCCTCATTCGGGCAAGCCCAATCGGCCGTTGGGTGGCAGTGGTGCAAACGCTGTTTGCACCCGGGAGACTGCGACGCAAGAGGCGTGCCCCGGAGAACCCCTTTTGGCCACCCGCAGCACCGAGTGTCGGGCGCCAGGATCGATGGCGGTCGTGCGGATCATCGCCATCGGCGTTGCCGGTCAAAAGTGAAGCACCTGAACGCCGTCAACCCTGCCGAGCAGGCACAGGTGGGCGTGGTGGCGCGCGAAGAGCCCGACGGTGACCACGCCCGGCCACTGGTTGATCTCGGCTTCCAGCGCGGCCGGATCGGTGATGACCAGGCCATGCACGTCCAGGATCGGATGCCCGTTGTCGGTGACCACGCCCTGGCGCAGAGCCGCGCGCCCGCCGATGGCCTCGAAGCGGCGCGTGATGCGATTCGCAGCGATGCCGATGACTTCCACGGGCAGCGGGAAGCGCCCCAGGACGCCCACTTGCTTGGAGGCGTCGGCGATGCACAGGAAAAATTGCGCCAGATCGGCCACGATCTTCTCGCGCGTCAGCGCCGCGCCGCCGCCCTTGATCATGTGGCCGCGCGGGTCGATCTCGTCGGCTCCGTCCACGTACAACGCCAGCTGTTCGACATCGCCGGCCTCGAGCACGCGGATGCCGTGGCCGCGCAGCCGCGCCGTGCTCGCGTTGCTGCTCGACACCGCGCCGGCGATGCCCTCGCGCAGAGTGGCCAGCGCGTCGATGAAGTGGTTCACCGTCGATCCGGTGCCCACGCCGATGATGCCGCCGGGCGGCACGTGCGTCAGCGCCGCACGGGCGACCATGGCCTTGATCTCGTCCTGCGTCATCAAGTGACCCCCTGCGCCAGCCGCTGTGCCGTAATGGCTACGGCCATGAACTCGTCGACGTTCAACGAGGCCCCGCCCAGCAGGCCGCCATCGACGTCGGGCATCGCCAGCAGCTCGCGCGCATTGGCCCGCTTCATGCTGCCGCCGTAGAGGATGTGCACGCCCGCGGCGATCTCCGCATCCGCCTCGGCCAGGCAGCGGCGGATGAACGCGTGAACGTCCTGTGCCTGCTCGGGCGTGGCCGTGGCACCGGTGCCGATCGCCCACACGGGCTCGTAGGCCACGACCGCATCGGTGAACGCGCTCGCCCCGGCGAGATCGAGCACCGCGCGCAACTGGCGCGCCACCACGGCCTCGGTAGCGCCTTGCTCACGCTCCTGCAGCGACTCGCCGACGCACAGCACGGGCGTCATGCCGGCCCGGCTGGCCGCGAGGAACTTGTGTGCGACGACGGCGTCGCTTTCGCCGAACAGTGCGCGCCGCTCCGAGTGGCCGACCAGCACGCAGGCGCAGCCGAACTCCCGCAGCATCTGGGCCGACACTTCGCCGGTGTAGGCCCCGCTTTCATGCTCCGAGACGTTCTGGGCGCCCCAGGCCATGCCGCTGTCGCCCAGGCATCGTTGCGCCTCGGGCAGGTACAGGAAGGGCGGGAACAACACCAGCTGCACGAGGTTCAGGCGTGCCATGGCACCGTCGGCGTTCGCAGCCGCCAGCGCCTGCACGCCGGCCAAGCTGCCGTTCATCTTCCAGTTGCCGGCCACCAGGAAGTTGCGGCGTCGGCTACCCATAGCGCAGCTCCGTCGCCTTGCCGCCAAACACGCGGTACGAGTAGATGGTGTAGGCAACGATCGCTGGCACCGAGATGCACACGCCGACGAGCGTGACCTTCAGCGTGGCCGGGCTGCTGGCGGCCTGCCACATCGTCAGCTTGTCGATCACGACGTAGGGATAGATGCTGTAGGCCAGGCCGACGAAGCCGAGCACGAACACGGCGATCAACAGCACGAACGGCAGCCAGCACAGCTCGCCGCGCACCAAGCGCGTCGGCAGCACGCGGCGCAACACCAGCAGCGCGCCCGCGGTGGTGGCCGGAATCACCAGCAGCGCGATGATCTGCGGCAGCGCGAACCAGCGCTCGCGCACCGTGGTGCTGATCCAGGGCGTGGCCATCGAGATCAGCACCATGCCCAGCACCACCGGCCACCAGGCCTGCTGCGCCCAGCCGACGGCCTTTGCCTGCAAGTCGCCCTCAGTCTTCATGACGAGCCAGGCGGCGCCCAGCAGCACGTAGGCGGCCGGCAGCGTCAGCGCGATGGCAGCCGCGAACAGCGGGTAGTTCCAGCCCTCGCCGAAGCCGCTGATGTAGCGCCCGAGCATCCAGCCTTGCATCATCGACGCGAGCAGCGAGCCGCCGAAGAAGAGCCGGTTCCAAGCCGCCTTGTGGCTGTCGTGCGCCTTGACGCGGAAGTCGAAGGCCACGCCGCGCAACACCAGGCCGACCAGCATCAGGGTCACGGGCAGGTAGAGCTCGGTCAGGATCAGGCCATGGGCTTTCGGGAAGGCGATCAGCAGCATGCCCACGCCCAGCACGATCCAGGTTTCGTTCGCGTCCCAGAACGGCCCGATTGAGGCCACCATGATGTCCTTCTCGGCGTCGGTGGCGCGTGGCAGCAGCATGCCCACGCCCAGGTCGTAGCCGTCGCTGAGAACATAGACAAGCATCGACAGGCCCATCAGAGCCAGGAAGATCAACGGCAGGGCCTGGTCGAAGCTCATCGGGGCTCGCCACCACGCGTCGGGAACATGGCGGCAGCGACCGGCGCTCCCCCCGGGGCGGCGATGGCCGGCGACAGATCCTCGGGCTTTTCGGCCATGTGCTTCAGAACGAGAACGTAGGCGACGAGCAAGGCCAGGTACAGCGTGACATAGATCGCCAGCGTGAACGCGATCATCGAACCGGGTACGTTCGAGGCCACGTCGGCCACGCGCAGCAGGCCGTAGACGATGAAGGGCTGGCGGCCGATCTCGGTGACGTACCAGCCCGCGACCGTGGCCGCCCAGCCCGAGAAGGTCATGCCCACGAGAACCCACAGCAGCGGTCGCTTCAACGCGGCGGCACGCCAGCCGGCGCGGCGCCCCATCCACCACGACACCCAGCTCACCAGCAGCATCAGCGTGCCGACACCGACCATGACGCGGAACGCCCAGAACACCGGCGCCACGGGCGGGTGCCGATCGCGGAACTCGTCGAGGCCCTTGATCTCTCCGTCCCAATCGTGCGTGAGGATGATGCTGGCGCCTTTTGGGATGCCGATCTCGTAGCGATTGCTGCGTGTGGCCTCGTCGGGCCAGGCAAACAGCAGCAGCGGCGCGCCGCGCTGGGTCTGCCAGACGCCTTCCATCGCCGCGACCTTCTGCGGCTGATGCTCGAGCGTGTTCAATCCATGCAGGTCCCCGACGAAGATCTGCACCGGGATCAGCAATGCCGCGCAGGTGACGCCGACGCGCAGCACTCGCGGGGCCATCTGCGGAGCCGAACCGCGCAGCACCTGCCAGGCGCTCACGCCCGCCAGCACGAATGCACAGGTCAACCCCGAAGCCAGCAGCACGTGGGCGAAGCGGTAGGGGAACGAGGGGTTGAGGATGACCTCGGCCCAATTCTTGACGTGGAACACGCCTTCCACGATCTCGTGCCCGGCGGGCGTCTGCATCCACGAGTTGAGCACCAGGATCCAGAACGCGCTCACGGTGGTGCCGAAGGCGACGAAGAAGGTCGCGAAGCCATGGACGCGCTCGCTCACGCGCCCGTGACCGAAGAGCATGATGCCGAGGAAGCCCGCTTCCAGGAAGAAGGCGGTCAGCACCTCGTAGCCCAGCAGCGGGCCGGCGACGTTGCCGGCGCGCTCCATGAAACCGGGCCAGTTGGTGCCGAACTGGAAGCTCATCGTCACGCCGCTGACCACGCCCAGCGCGAAGGTCAGCGCAAACACCTTGGTCCAGAAGCGGTAGGCCGCAAGCCAGGCGCCCTCTTGCGTGCGGCGCCAGCGCCAGCGGAAGAACATCAGCAACCAGCCCAGCGCGATGGTGATCGACGGGAACAGGATGTGGAAGGTGATGTTGGCGGCGAACTGGGCGCGGGCCAGGAGGAGGGGGTCCATCGGGGGTGCTGCTTTGTGTTCTGTCAGGACGTGGCAGGAATCACACCGTCGCGATGCGCATCAGGTTCGTCGTGCCGGGCGTGCCGAATGGCACCCCCGCGATGGCGACGATGGTCTGGCCACTCTCGGCAAAACCCTCCTGCTGCGCGACGGCGCAGGCTTTGGCAGTCATCTGATCGACATCTGCCGCGTCCTCGATGTGTACCGAGTGGATGCCCCAGGCCAGGGCCAGGCGGCGCGCGACGCCCAGGTTCGGCGTCAGGCTCAGTACCGGCGCTTCGGGGCGCTCGCGGGCGACGCGCAAACTGGTGTGGCCCGAGCTCGTGTAGCAGACGATGGCGCTCGCGTGCACGAGCGCGACGGCATGGCGCACGGCGCAGCACACGGCGTCGGCTGTGCCTGCGGTAGCGGGCGCGCTCGGGCGCGACATACTCATCAGCTGCTGGTGCTGCGGGTCGGCTTCCACTTCGGTGATCAGGCGGCTCATCATGTCCACCGCCTCGACCGGGTAGCGGCCCGCGGCGGACTCGGCAGACAGCATGACGGCGTCGGCGCCGTCGTAGATGGCAGTGGCCACGTCCGAGGCCTCGGCACGCGTGGGCACCGGGCTCGTCACCATCGACTCGAGCATCTGCGTGGCCACGATCACCGGGCGCCCGAGCCGGCGGCAGGTTTGCAAGATGCGCTTCTGGATGCCGGGCACGCGCTCGGCCGGCAGTTCCACGCCCAGATCGCCGCGCGCCACCATCACGGCGTCGGCGCATTCGGCGATGGCGTCCAGCTGCTCGATGGCCGAAGGCTTCTCGAGCTTGGCCACGATGGCCGCGCGCTGGCCAATCAAGGTTCGCGCCTCGGCCACGTCTTCGGGCCGCTGCACGAACGACAGGGCGATCCAGTCCGCGCCGAGTTCGAGCGCCAGCGCCAGATCGCGCCGGTCCTTGGCGGTCAGTGCGCTGATCGGCAGCAGCACGCCGGGCACGTTGACGCCCTTGCGGTCGGACAGCTTGCCGCCAATCACGACACGGGTGTCGGCGAAACTGGCGCCGCAGCGCTCGACGACCAAGCGCAGCTTGCCGTCGTCGAGCAGCAGTTCGGCCCCCGGCGCCAGTGCCGCGAAGATCTCAGGGTGCGGCAGGCCGACGCGGCGCGTGTCGCCCGGCGCATCGTCGAGTTCGAGCCGGAACGGCTGCGACTCGGCCAGCATCACCGAGCCCTCGGCAAACGTGCCCACGCGCAGCTTCGGACCCTGCAGGTCGGCCAGGATGCCGATCGGGCGGCCGGCTTCGCGCTCGAGCTCGCGCAGGATGGTGAAGCGCTCACGATGCGCCACCGCGTCGCCGTGGCTGAAGTTCAGGCGAAAGACATCGACGCCGGCGGCGAACAGCCGCCGGATCGTGTCCTTGTCGGAACTGGCCGGGCCGAGGGTGGCGACGATCTTGGCGTTGCGGTGACGGCGCATGCTGTAGTGCTCTCGCGCGTCACACGTAGCGGGCCGACATTGCCTCGAGCGGCAGCGGCTTGATGCGGGCCCCTTGGCCGGCACAGCCGAAGGCCTCGAAGCGCGCCTTGACCACGCCGCGCGCGGCCTTCTTCGCCGCCTGCAAAGCCTTGCGCGGGTCGAACTCGCTCGGGTGCTCGGCGAACACCTGGCGCATCGCCGCGGTCATCGCCAGCCGAATGTCGGTGTCGATGTTGATCTTGCGCACGCCGCTCTTGATGCCGCGCTGGATCTCCTCGACCGGCACGCCGTATGTCTCCTTGATGTCGCCACCGTACTTGCGGATGATCGCCAGCCACTCCTGCGGCACGCTGGACGAACCGTGCATCACCAGGTGCGTGTTCGGCACCGCGGCGTGGATCTGCGCGATGCGCTCGATGGCCAGGATGTCGCCGGTGGGCTGCCGGGTGAACTTGTAGGCGCCGTGACTGGTGCCGATGGCGATGGCCAGCGCATCGACGCCGGTGCGCGCGACGAAGTCCTTCGCCTCCTCGGGGTTCGTGAGCATCATGTCGTGCGTGAGCTTGCCCGCGGCACCGACGCCGTCCTCCTCGCCGGCCTCACCGGTTTCGAGCGAACCCAGGCAGCCAAGTTCGCCTTCGACCGAGACACCGATCGAGTGCGCCATCTCGCAGACCTTGCGCGTGACCTCGACGTTGTAGTCGTAGCTCGCGGGCGTTTTCGCGTCTTCGAGCAAGGAGCCGTCCATCATCACGCTGGTGAATCCCGAGCGGATCGACTGCTGGCACACCGCCGGCGAGGCGCCGTGGTCCTGGTGCAGCACGATCGGGATATCGGGGTGCATCTCCACGGCCGCCAGCACCAGGTGGCGCAGGTAGGGCTCGCCGGCGTACTTGCGCGCACCGGCCGAGGCTTGCAGGATCACCGGTGACTGCGTTTCCTGCGCCGCCTCCATGATGGCGTGGACCTGTTCGAGGTTGTTGACGTTGAAGGCTGGCACGCCGTAGCCGTATTCGGCGGCGTGGTCGAGCACTTGGCGCAATGAAACGAGGGCCATGGGGTTCTCCGGTGAAGTCGTTGAGTGGGCAGGAAGTCGGTGGGATGCGGGAAGCGGGCTGGCTAGGGGTAGTCGCTGATCGTGTCGCGTTGCGTGAACCAGTCGGCGATGTCGGCCAGACGGATGCGGTCATCCTGGCCAGCGTTTGGCTGCGGAGAGCGAGCACCCGGCGCAGGGCGCCAGCCTTCGCGCGTGTGCAGACCCAGCCCGACGGCGATGGCGCCCTCGACCGCCGCCTGGGCGAAGTAGAAGCTGCGGGTGACGATGACTGGGCAATTGGCGGCACGCGCCGCCGCCACGCCACCCGGCGAGTCCTCGAGGGCGACGGCTTCGAGCGGACCGACGCCCAGCGCCTGCATGGCCTTGACGAAGACCTCGGGATCGGGCTTCTTGCGCTGCACGTCCTCACCGCAAACGACAGCGCCGAACCAATCAGCCCAGCGCTCACCCATGTGCTTGCGCATCAGGGCTTCCAGGTTGGAGCGGCTCGTCGTCGTCGCGATGGCCATGCGAACGCCCTGGTCAAGGCACTCGTGCATCAACTCGAGCACACCCCCGCGCAACGGGATTCCCGTGCCGGCGACCAGTTCGGCGTACAGCGTGTTCTTCTTGGCGTGCAGCGCACGCGCCAGCGCGTCGCGCTCGCCGGCCAGCGGCGGTGCGTCGGGCCGGCTGTTCATATCGTGCATCAGGCGCTCGCGCCCGCCGGTGACCTGCAGGAGTTGCCCATAGCGGGCATCGTCCCAGCGCCAAGGCAGCCCAAAGGCCTCGAAGGCAAGGTTGAACGCGACCCGATGCCCGTCGCGCTCGGTCTCGGCAAGCGTGCCGTCGACGTCCCACAGGAGTGCTTTGAGTTTGCTCATGGGCGGCGTTCCGTCACAGTGCGCGCTTGGCGAGGATCTCGAAAGCCGGCAGCGTCTTGCCCTCGAGCACTTCGAGGAAGGCGCCGCCGCCGGTCGAGATGTAGCCCACGTCGCCCTCGATGCCGTACTTGGCGATCGCGGCCAGCGTGTCGCCGCCGCCGGCGATCGAGAACGCGCTGCTGTCGGCGATCGCCCGCGCGATCATCTCGGTGCCCTTGGCAAAGGCGTCGAACTCGAACACGCCGACCGGGCCATTCCAGACGATGGTGCCGGCGGCCTTGAGTTGGGCGGCGAGCAGTGCCGCAGTCCTGGGACCGATATCGAGAATCAGGTCGTCGTCGGCCACGTCGGCCACGGCCTTCACCGTCGCCGTCGCATCGGCCTTGAACATCTTGGCGCACACCACGTCGACCGGGATCGGCACTGCGGCGCCGCGCGCCTTCATCGCCTCGATCACCGCCTTGGCTTCGTCGACGAGGCCGGGCTCGGCCAGGCTCTTGCCGATCGGCAGCCCCGCGGCGAGCAGGAAGGTGTTGGCGATGCCGCCGCCGACGATCAGGCCATCGACCTTGGCCGCGAGGCTCTGCAGGATGGTCAGCTTGGTGCTGACCTTGCTGCCGGCGACGATGGCCACCAGCGGCCGCTTCGGTTGCGCCAGTGCCTTCGTGATCGCGTCGATCTCGGCGGCCAGCAGCGGGCCGGCGCAGGCGACCTTGGCGAATTGCGCGATGCCGTAGGTGCTGGCCTCGGCGCGGTGCGCGGTGCCGAAGGCGTCGTGCACGAAGATGTCGCACAGCGCAGCCATCTTGCGGGCGAGCGCCTCGCTGTTCTTCTTCTCGCCTTTGTTGAGGCGCACGTTCTCGAGCATCACCACTTCGCCCGGCGCGACCTTGACGCCGTCGAGCCAGTCAGTTGCCAGGCGCACCTCACGACCCAGCAACTCGCCCAGACGCGCAGCCACCGGCTCGAGCGAATCCCCCGGTTTGAACTCGCCTTCGGTCGGCCGGCCGAGGTGCGAAGTCACCATCACCGCCGCACCGGCGTCCAGCGCCATGCGAATACAGGGCACCGAAGCGCGGATGCGCGTGTCCTCGGTGATGCGCCCCGCATCGTCCTGCGGCACGTTGAGGTCGGCGCGGATGAAGACACGCCGGCCCTCGACGGCGCCCTGCGCGATCAGGTCGGCGAAGCGCAGCACCTTCACCGCGACGCTCCCATCACGCGCACCATCTCGAGCACCTTGCTCGAGTAGCCCCATTCGTTGTCGTACCAGGCCACCACCTTGACGAAGGTCGGGTCGAGCATGATGCTGGCCTCGGCGTCGAACACAGAGGTGCAGGCCTCGCCGCGGAAGTCGGTCGAGACGACCTTGTCCGTCGTGTACCCGAGCACGCCTTTCATCGCCCCCTGGCTGGCGGCCTTCATCGCGGCGCAGATCTGTTCGTAGCTCGTCTCTTTCGAGAGTTCGGCCGTCAGGTCGACCACCGACACGTCGCTGGTCGGCACGCGAAACGCCATGCCGGTGAGTTTTTTGTTCAACGCGGGAATCACCCGGCCCACGGCCTTGGCCGCGCCGGTGGACGAGGGGATGATGTTCTCGAGGATGCCGCGGCCACCGCGCCAGTCCTTGTTGCTCGGGCCGTCCACGGTCTTCTGCGTCGCGGTGGCGGCGTGCACCGTGGTCATCAGGCCGCGCTTGATTCCGAAGCTGTCGTTGAGCACCTTGGCCACGGGCGCCAGGCAGTTCGTCGTGCAGCTGGCGTTGCTGACGATCGTCTCGCCGGCGTACTGCGTGTGGTTGACGCCGTAGACGAACATCGGCGTGTCGTCCTTGCTGGGCGCGCTCTGGATCACCTTCTTCGCGCCCGCGTCGAGGTGCTTCTGGCAGGTATCCAGCGTCAGGAACAGGCCGGTCGCTTCCACCACCACGTCGACGCCGACATCGCCCCAGGCCAGCGCGGCCGGGTCCTTGACAGCAGTGAGCCGGATCTTGCGGCCGTTGACGACCAGCGTGCCGCCGTCGACGACTACGTCACCCTTGAAGCGGCCGTGCACGCTGTCGTACTGCAGCATGTAGGCGAGATAGTCGGGTTCGAGCAGGTCGTTGATCGCGACCACCTCGATTTCGTTCTTGAAGTCCTGCACGGCGGCGCGAAACACCATGCGGCCGATGCGGCCGAAGCCGTTGATTGCGATGCGAATTGTCATGATGAACTGGAGAGGTGCTTTGCAGCGGGTGAGCCGTCGGGCGCGCAGGAGCGGCCGGCGATAACAAAGTGGGCAAGTTCGTCGAGACTGCGGAACAGTCGCGCGGGGCGCGCGTCTTCGATCGGCTGACCCGCGTTGTAGCCGTACGGAACGGCCCACGCGGTCACCCCAGCGTTGCGTGCCGCCTCGACGTCGATGCGCGAGTCGCCGACATGGCCGCATCGATCGGCATGGCCGCCCAGCTGCTTGACAACATGGCGCAGCACCCCGGGATCGGGCTTCTTCACGCTCAGTGAATCGCCGCCGATCAGCAGATCGAATTGGTCCCAGAGTCGATGCGCGCGCAGCAATCGCTCGGCGTGGCGTTGTTCCTTGTTGGTGACGCAGGCCAGCTTGACGCCGGCGGCCTTGAGTAAGCGCAGCGCTTCGCGTGCGCCCGGGTAGGGAACGCTCGAGGTACCAGTGGTCAACGCATAGTGTTCGTCCATGCTGGCGAGCACTTGGTCCGGCCGTACGCGCTCGGCGAGATGGGGCTGCTCAATCATGACCCGGCCCAGCAACTTGATCATGAGCTCGCGCGTGCCGGCGCCGATCAGCGCGGTCACCTCCGACGCCGGGCGGCGCGCGATGCCGTGCGACTCGAGCGCGCGATTGGCCGCCTCGGCGATCTCCGAGGCCGTGTCCACCAGAGTGCCATCGAGATCGAAACTAACAATGTCGTAGTGCATGTCGGTGGTTTTCAGTTGGGGGATCGGACGAAGCGATCTTCGAGCGCCACCTGCCGGCGCGCCAGTTCGGCCAGGGCCTTGGCGTTGAGGCCGAAGTGCTCATAGACCTTCGGCCCGGGCGCCGACTCGCCGAAGCTGTTGACGCCCAGTGCCTCTGCACACTGGTACTGCCCCCACCAGGCGGTGACGCCTGCTTCGACGCCAATGCGCGGGATGCCCCGGCCGAGCACTTGCTCGCGCCAGCCGGTCTCCTGCCGATCGAAGACGGTGCTGCTGGGCAGGGAGACCACCCGTGCCGCGATGCCCAGCGCATCGAGCAGGCGCTGCGCCTCGATGGCGAGGGATACTTCGGAGCCGGTGCCGATCAGCACCACTTGCGGCTCCGGACGGTCGGAGAGCACGTAGCCGCCGCGACGGATCTGCATCACCTGTTCCGGCGTTCGTGCTTGCGGCGGCAGGTTCTGGCGCGACAGCAGCAGGGCGCTCGGCCGAGTGCGTTGTTCGAGCGCGAACGCCCAGGCCACCGCCGTCTCGGCGGCGTCTCCGGGCCGCCAGACGTCGAGATTGGGGATCAGGCGCAGGCTGGCGGCATGCTCGACGGCCTGGTGCGTGGGCCCGTCCTCGCCCAGGCCGATGCTGTCGTGCGTGAAGACGTGGACCACGCGCAGCTTCATCAGCGCGGCCATGCGGATGGCGTTGCGGTTGTAGTCGCTGAAGGTGAGGAAGGTGCCGCCGTACGGAATGAAGCCGCCGTGCAGGGCGAGCCCGTTCATGATCGCCGCCATGCCGAACTCGCGCACACCGTAGTTGATATGGCGTCCGCCGCTCTGGCCGGCACGCACGGCACCGCAGCCCGGGAAGTCGGTCAGGTTCGAGCCGGTAAGGTCGGCGCTGCCGCCGAGCATCTCGGGGATCTTGGGTGCCAGGATGGCCAGCGTTTGCTGGGAGGCCTTGCGTGAGGCAACCGCCGCCGTGGCTTGTCCGAGTTCGACCATCGCCGCCAGCGCGGCCTCGTGGAACGATGCCGGCAGTTCGCCGGCAATCCGGCGCTCGTACTCGGCGGCCAGCGCGGGGTGTTCGGTCCGGTAGGCCTCGAAGGCCAAGCGCCATTCGGCCTCGCGTTTGGCGCCCAGATCGCGTGCGCTCCAGCGCGCGCGCACGGCGTCGGGGACCTCGAACGGTCCTGCCTGCCACCCGATCGCGGCCCGCGTGGCGGCGATCTCGTCGGCCCCAAGGGCTTCGCCATGCGCCTTGGCGGTGCCGGCGCGCCCCGGGGAGCCGCGGCCGATGGTGGTGCGGCAGACGATCAGCGTGGGTCGGTCGGCGGATCGGCGTGCCTCGGCAATGGCTTGCCCGACGGCCACGGTGTCGTGGCCGTCGATCGGGCCGATCACGTTCCAGCCGTAGGCGCGAAAGCGCTGTGAGGTGTCGTCGGCGAACCAGGCGTGCACCGCACCGTCGATCGAGATGCCGTTGTCGTCGTACAGCGCGATCAGCTTGCCCAGCTTCCACACGCCGGCCAGCGAGCAGGCTTCGTGGCTGATGCCTTCCATCAGGCAGCCGTCGCCAAGGAAGACGTAGGTGTTGTGGTCGACGACGACATGTCCCGGGCGGTTGAACTCGTCGCCCAGCAGCTTCTCGGCCAGCGCGAAACCCACTGCGTTCGTCAGGCCCTGGCCCAAGGGTCCGGTCGTGGTTTCCACGCCGGGCGTGAGGCCGACCTCGGGGTGCCCTGGGGTTTTGCTGTGCAATTGGCGGAAGCGCTGCAGTTCCTCGATCGGCAGCTCATAGCCCGTCAGGTGCAGCAGTGCGTACAGCAGCATAGAAGCGTGACCGTTGGACAGCACAAAGCGGTCGCGATCCGGCCACTTCGGGTTCGCCGGGTTGTGTCGCAGGTGCCCATTCCACAGCGCCACGGCCATTTCTGCCATGCCCATTGGCGCGCCGGGGTGGCCGGAGTTGGCCTGCTGCACAGCGTCCATGGCCAGGGCGCGCAGCGCGTTGGCGAGTTCGTCGTAGCGGCCGCTGTCGGGGCGCAGTACGCGGTCGGTGGAGGTGCCGGCCATTACAGGGCTCCCAGCGCGCGATGGCGCTGTTCCATCATGCGCCAGATGTAGGGCGTGAAGATCAGCTGCATCGCGATCTCCATCTTTCCGCCCGGCACGACCAGCGTGTTGGCGCGGCTCATCCACGAGTTGTCGATCATGTTCAGCAGGTAGGGGAAGTCAATGCCCTTGGGATTGGCGAAGCGGATCACGCAAATGCTCTCGTCGGCGCTCGGGATGTCGCGTGCAATGAAGGGGTTGCTGGTGTCCACCACCGGCACGCGCTGGAAGTTGACGTGCGTGTGAGAAAACTGCGGCACGATGTAGTGCACATAGTCGGGCATGCGGCGCAGGATCGTGTCGGTGACCGCCTCGGCCGAGTAGCCGCGCACGTTTTTGTCGCGGTACAGCTTCTGGATCCACTCGAGGTTGATCACCGGCACCACCCCGATCAGCAGGTCGGGGTGCTTGGAGATGTTGACCTCGGGGGTCACGACCGCGCCATGCAGGCCCTCGTAGAACAGCATGTCGGTGCCGGCGGGCAGGTCTTCCCAGGGTGTGAAGGTGCCGGGCTCCTGCTTGTAGGGCGCGGCCTCCACGGGGTCATGCAGGTACTTGCGACGCTTGCCCGTGCCCGACTTGCTGTAGCTGGCGAAGAGCTGCTCGATCTCGGCGAACAGGTTGTTGTCGGGCCCGAAGTGGCTGAAGTTCTTGTCGCCGGCCTTTTCGGCTTCGGCCTGGCGCGCGCGCATCTCCTTGCGGTCGTAGCGGTGGAAGCTGTCGCCTTCGATGACCGCGGCGGTGACCTTCTCGCGGCGGAAGATGTTCTCGAACGTGCGCGTGACCGACGAAGTGCCGGCGCCGCTGCTGCCGGTGATGGCGATGATCGGATACTTGTGGCTCATGGCGTTCTCGGATGGTTCTGGTTCAGGCTCTGAACAGGCCGCGCTCGGCAAACAGGGGTGGCGGTGCTGCGCTTGGCCCGGGTTCGCTGTGGTAGCGCTCGATGAGCTCGACCTCGTTCTTCGAACCGAAGATCAGGCCGATGCGCTGGTGCAACGATGTCGGCTGCACGCCCAGCATCGGCTGGCGTCCGGTGGTGCAGCGCCCGCCCGCCTGCTCCATCACGAAGCCGATCGGGTTGGCCTCGTACAGCAGGCGCAGCCGCCCCGGCTTGTTCGGGTCCTTGGTGTCGCGCGGGTACAAGAAGACGCCGCCGCGCATCAGGATGCGGTGCGCCTCGGCCACCATGCTGGCGATCCAGCGCATGTTGAAGTCCTTGCCGCGCGGCCCGGTCTTGCCGGCCAGGCACTCATTCACATAGCGTGTGACCGGCTGCTCCCAGAATCGGCTGTTGGAGCTGTTGATCGCGAACTCCTGGGTGTCGGCTGGCACCTGGATGTTCTTGTGCGTCAGCACGAACTCACCGAGATCCGGGTTCAACGTGAAGCCGGCCACGCCGTTGCCGACAGTCAGCACGAGCATCGTCGTCGGGCCATAGAGCGCATAGCCGGCGGCCACCTGCGTGGCACCGGGCTGCAGGAAGTCGGCTTCGGTCACGTCGCGGCCACTGTCGATCACGTCTTGCGGCGCACGCAGGATCGAGAAGATGCTGCCGACCGAAACGTTCACGTCGATATTGGACGAGCCGTCCAGCGGGTCGAACACGAGCAGGTACTTGCCGCGCGGGAAGACCTGCGGAATCTGGCTCGGCGAGTCCATCTCTTCCGAAGCCATGCCCGCCAGCTCGCCGTTCCACTCGTTCATGTGCAGGAAAATCTCGTTGGACAGCACGTCCAGCGGTTTCTGCACCTCTCCCTGTACGTTGACCGCGCCGCCTTCGGCCGGAACGGCCATGCCGCTGTCGAGCGCGCCGTAGGCGACGATGCGCGCGATGGCCTTGCAGGCGATCGAGACGTCGAGGATCAGCGCGTTGAGGTCGCCGCTGGCCTGCGGGAAGCGGCGGCGTTCCTCGATTAGGTAGCGGGTCAGCGTCCAGCGTTGCGAGAGTGGCATGGTAGGGCCCTGTGGTTCGTGGTTCGGGTGTGGTTGCTACCGCTGTCTGGCAAGCGCGGCGTACGAGATGTGCGTCAGGCGACGAGCGGCCCGGGCGCGCTCAACTCGGCGCGCATGGCCTGGATGACGGAGCGGTAGTCACCGGCACCGAAGATCGCGCTGCCGGCAACGAAGGTGTCGGCCCCGGCATCGGCGGCGCGCCGGATGTTGTCGACTTTGATGCCACCGTCGACTTCGAGCCGGATATCGCGCCCGCTGCGGTCGATCAGCTTGCGCGCCTGCTCGATCTTGCGCAGTGCCGAGTCAATGAAGCTCTGACCGCCGAAGCCCGGATTGACGCTCATGATGAGCACGAGGTCGATCTTGTCCAGCGTCCACTCCAGTATGTCTAGCGGCGCGGCCGGGTTGAACACCAGGCCCGAGCGCTTGCCCTCGGCCTTGATCAACTGCAGCGTGCGGTCGACATGCGCGCTGGCATCGGGATGGAAGCTCACCAAGTCGGCGCCGGCCTTGCAGAAGGCCTGCGCCAGCGTGTCCACCGGCTGCACCATCAGGTGCACGTCGATCGGCGCGGTTGTGTGCGGACGCAGCGCCTGACACACCATCGGGCCGAAGGTGAGATTGGGGACGTAATGGTTGTCCATCACGTCGAAGTGGATCCAGTCGGCGCCGGCTTCGACCACCGCGCGCACCTCCTCGCCAAGGCGGGCGAAGTCGGCCGACAGCAGCGAGGGTGCAATGTGGTAGGTGGTCATGGTGTGTGCGGGGATAAAGTCGGATCTAAGCCGATCCATCTGGGTACTTGCTTCAACGAATGAATGCTAGGTGACTGGTTGGATAAATGAAAGTTAGAATCTCTGTGACTAATGATTAGCAAAAGCTAAACTATCGAGGTGAATCTTGGTATTGATCGAACGTGTTACCCGCAAGATCAGCGCGCTGCGCAGGCACTGTGGCATCTGCAACAGGTTTCGTGCCACGCGCGAATGTCCCTCGGGTAAATCCCGATCCGAAAGTCGCAAGTCCTTGAATTTGAAGGGGCTTAAACGGCTGTCCCACATGCGAAGCGATACAAGAGCGTCGGCCGATCGGCAAGCCGGTTGTCTATTTGCAGGAGCTTCGGCAAGTGATCTTTCATCACGTCAAGGGGAAATGGCCAGGATCCTGACTGGCGCCTGCCGCGCGAACGCCCCATGCACGTGACCTTTCGCCAACTGACCGTGTTCGCCGAGGTCGCCCGGCAGTCCAGCGTGCTGCGCGCTGCCGAGGCGCTGCACCTGACACCCCCTGCGGTCTCGCTTCAGATCAAGGAGCTGGAGAACCAGGTCGGCCAGACGCTGTTCGATCGCACGGGGCGGCGCATGTCGCTGACCACGTCGGGCGAGTACTTCCTCGTCTACGCGCGCAAGCTGCTGGCGACGTTGAAAGATGCGCAGGATGCGATGGCGCGGCTGAGCCGCCTGGAGTCGGGGCGCCTGACGATCGGCATGGTCAGCGCGGCGATGTACTTTCTTCCGCAGTTGCTGGCGAAGTTCCACGCCGAACACCCGGCCGTGGACGTTCGGCTGCGCTTGGGCGTGCGCGACGAACTGGGTGCCATGCTTCGGGCCGCCGAGGTGGATCTGTGCGTGATGGGGCGGGCGCCGAACGACGTGCCCTGCCGCGCCGAGCCGTTCGCGATGCATCCGCACGTACTTGTCACCTCGCCGAGCCACCGCTTCGCACGCGCCGAAGCCGTGCCGGCGGCGGCGCTGGCGGAAGAGCCGTTCGTCGTGCGCGAGGCCGACTCGGGTACGCGAATCGTGCTCCACGAGTACCTGGAGCGGCATCGCATCCAGCCGACCTTCGTGATGGAGATGCCCAGCAATGAGGCGATCAAGCAGGCCGTCATGGCCGGCATGGGGGTCAGCCTGCTGTCGCTGCACACGATCGAACTCGAGTGGAAGAACGGCCTCATCGCCGCGCCCGCAGTGGAAGGCATGCCACTGATGCGCCGCTGGCATGTCGTGTATGCCTCGGGTAAGCATTTATCGCCCGCCGCCGAAGCGTTCAGGTACTTCATGCTCGAGCACGCGGAAGCCCACTTGGCGAGCTTGTTCCGCGAAGCCCAATAAGCAGGGCGGCAGGGCTGACGGAACGTGTCGTTGACCGGGCCAATCAGGTCCGGATCAGGTGCCGTCAAGTCACTGCGGAGTGGTCTGCGAGCGCCGTTGCCAGAGTAACGAGCATTTCGGTGTGCTGTGCGTCCTCCAACTCCCGCTGCGGGCAGAAGGCGAGCACGACGCGCCCACGGATTTCAATGTAGAGCGGGCCAAAGCGCTCCAGCGCATCGAGCACCGCCGGTGGCATGTCCGGGAGCCCCTGTCCCGGCGGCATGTAGAGCCGGTAGCCGGGCGCCGCAGCGACGTCGGAACGCTCGCTCAGGTTGACGAGATAGCGCTCCAGGTAGTGCCCGGGCGTGAGGACGAAGTCGGGCTGCGTCGAGTCGGCCGGGAGCTCGTACATCATGAGCGTGTGCCGGTGCGGCACGTGGTAGTCAGGGGCCGAAGTGTGGCTGTAGTCGAACAGCCGAATCTGCCCACCGGCCCAGGCGCCGTGCATGAGGTTGCTGATCTCGCGCTGATCGCCGCGCCGCAGGTAGACAAAATCGTGGCGGTTGATGATGGCCGCGACCTGCGGCGCGAAGGCCAGCCCCAGCCGCTGGGCCAGCGCCGCCATCTGCTGTGCACGCTCGTCGCGCTGTGCGATTCGCTGCGCAATGTGCGGCTCCTGCATGCGGGCGGCCAGCGGATGCGCCGAGAAGGCATGAAAGCGCTCGATACCGTCCACCGAAAATGGCCGCCCGTGGGCGGCCGCTTCTTCCTCGAAGTGCTGCAGAAACTCGGCCGCCGTGTGGTCGATAATGCGTGCCGACTCGGTGAAGCGCAGCCGCACACCGTCGCTCTGCGGCAGGCGCGCCAGCGCTTTTTCCAGCGGCAGCAGGTTGAAGCCGACCAGCGAGCCCAGCGTCAGCACATGCACGGTCTGGCCCGCGTGCTCCTCGCTGCGGTGCTTGATGACCGGGCTGCGGAACATGCTGGTGAAGTTGGTCCACAGCAGGCGGCTGGAGGTGCCCCAGTCCATTCGCCCGGTCAGCACCAGCCGCACCGACGGCATCAACAAATAAACCAGCAGCACCAGTTCGATGGCCACGCCGATGAACATGCCCAGCAGCAGGTCGGTCAGTAAAATGGCCAACACGGTGCCGACGAACACCACAAAGCGGTCGCGGCCGATGGCCAGCATGCGCGTGAACAGCGCGGGCTCGCACAGGCGCCAGCCGATGTAGATCAGGATGCCGGCAATGGCCGCCAGCGGGATGAGCCGGAGCACATCGGGCAGCACCAGCACGAACAGCAGCAGGAACAGACCGCTGTACAGGTTGGACCACAGGGTGCGCGCACCGGCGTCGATGTTGGCGCGGCTGGGCACCGCGTTCGGGATCACGGTGAGCCCGCCGATCATGCCCGAGGTGAGGTTGCACACGCCCATGGCGCGCAGGGTCTTGTTGGCATCGGACTTGCGCCGCCAGGGGTCGAGCTTGTCCACCGCCTTCACGCTGGCGACCGACTCCACGCCGTCGATCATGGTGAAGGTGAACACTACCAGCGCCATCGTCAGCCACAGATCGGGGCTGGACAGGAAATGGGCAAACGCCGGAAAGTGAATGCCATCCAGCACGTGCTCGGGCATGGCGATGCGCAGCTTCGCATCAAAGCCCAGCAGCGAGCTGGCCAGCACGCCAAAACCGGCCACGACGATCGCCGCCGGAAGCCAGCGCCAAAGTCCGTTGAGCTTGCGCCGCAGTGCAAACATCAGCCCCAGGCTGACGATGCCCACCCCCGCCACCAACCACTGCGCTTGCACCAGCTGTTGCGGCAAATTGCCGATGGAGTCCAGCACCGATTTGGAGGGAATGGACGGCGCACCCAGCAGCGCTGGAACCTGGCGCACGATGATCATGATGCCAATCGCCGCGAGCATGGCCTCCACCACGGTGGCCGGCAGCATGGCGGCGTACTGCCCGGCGCGCAGGGCGCTGAGCAACAGTTGCAGCACGCCCGTGAGCACGATGGCCACCAGCACCAGCGGGTAGCCCAGCGCCAGATCGCCGTGCCCCAGCAGCAGCATGCCCCACAGCAGCACCGGAGCCAGCGCCGCCGCCGGCCCGCTGACGGTGACGTGCGAGCCGCCCAGCAGGGGATACAGCAGGCCCGCGACGATGGCCGAAATCAGGCCGGCGATGGCCGGGGCGCCCGATGCCAGCGCCACCCCGAGGGAAAACGGCATCCACAGCAGCGCCACCTGCAGGCCGGCTGTCGCGTCATGGCGCCAGTGCCTGAGCCCGGCAAAGCCGCTGGCGGGCGTGGTCTCTAATCCCATCTCACCTCCCCGATGGGTCGCGACTGGGCGGTATCAAAGTCAGACATGGTTTGACCCCAAAACGATGAACAAACACAAAACGAACGCTGCCTGACGCGGCGCCAGGCCATACAGCGCCCAGGACGCAGCGCGCACTACGCCCTACTCGTCGTCACCCAGCTCAGGATTCCAGCCCAGCCCTCGGCCACGCGCCGCGGCCCAGGCATACAGTTCGGCATGGCTTTGCTGCAACGCGGGCGGCAACCGGCTGGGTAAGGCGCCGTGTTCGTCCCAGGTCTTCGACACCTTGTCCATGAGTTGCTGCATGCGGCTCAGGTCCCAACCCGCGCAGTCTTCACTGCGCGGCAGCAGCTGGAACAACCATGCATCGAGCACGACACGCCCGAGCGTGGTCATGCCGTGCGAATCCTGGTTGAAACCGCTGTAGATGATCTTGTCTTGCATGTTGTCTCGGCACTGTTGTGGTTGTGGTTGTGGTCGGATCAGGGCAGGGGCCCTATTCGAGCCATTTGCCCAGGTACGCGTTGATGACTTCGACCACCGCCTGCGACTTGATGACCAGGCCCAGGTCGATCATTTCCGAGCCCATGACCATGCCCTGGTTGTTGGGCGGCACGGGCGCCACCACCGGGTGATTGGCCTCTTCGCGGAAGAAAACCGCCGCCACCACGCCCGCGAACAGGAATCTCTTGCCCACGCTCTGCTGCGGACGCAGCGTCTCGGGCAGGTAGACGAACACCGGGCTGCCGCTGGAGCCGGGGTAAACGGCGGCATCGATCAGGAATTCGGCCCGCCCCTCGAAGTTCAACGCCATGGGTGTGGCCGTGGTGCCGCGCCGCAGGATGGGCATCAGGTTGACCTGGTCCCACACGCCGCTGGGGTAGCCCACGAACAGCACTTCTTCCAGTGCGTCCAGCGCGCGGGTGGCGGCCTCATCGGGCACCAGACGCGTGTCGATGGGCTGGTAGTACAGCTCAACATCCTGGGCGTTGGCGGCCTGCTCCAGCGGGCGCATGGGCACGATGGCCAAGTCCACCGCCGGGTCGGGATGCCCGAACCAGGCCTGCGGAAAATCATCGATGTTGAGCTGGAAACGCTGACCCAACAGCGGCTGACCATGGCGCTTCTGGGTGAACACCAGCCCCCCGCGCCGCACCCCTTCGACCAGATGCCGGTTGGTGACGATGAAGGTGTGGCTGCCGCGCGCGTGCGCATGGCTGACGACAAACGCGGTGCCCGAGCCCTCGCTGCCATCTTCCAGCACCGTGTCCACGCGAACGGTGTTGAACAGCAGCTTCTTGGTAGTGGAGTTGATGTCCATGGGCTATTTCAGTCCTGCCGCGCCTGGCGGTTGAGCTGGTCAATGGCGCGGTGCGCGGCCTGCGCGGCCGCCTCGGCCTCGGCCTCGGTGCCCATCATGGTGAGGCGGCCAAAACTGCCGAAAGCCTTGACATCCACCAAGGTCACGTTGGCGGCCTTTTCGGCCTCGTTGGCAGCATAGACGATGTAACCGGCCGGCTCGGTTTCCAGGATGAACATGCTCTTGCCCGGCAGCAACATCGAGCCCTTGCGCAGTTGCCGGTTGATCAGCGTGGCATGGTCGGGGGTGACGGCGCAGATGACCTCGCTCCAGGCGATGCGGCAGGCCATGCGGTCCCCCTCCTGGGCACCGAGCTGCTCCAGCATGATGCGCCCGGCCTCCTGCACCTCGCTCTGGTTGCGGTAGTGAATTTCCATCGAGCCGAACGAGCGCTCCACGACCTGCTCGCCCATGCGCACATTGGTGCGCTTGAGCGCGATGTCGGACAGCCGGTGCACCGCCATGCCGGGCGCGACTTCGACCCACAGGCAGGCGTCGCCCGGTATCGGCAGAAAGCCCTGGGACGAGGTGGCCAGGTACGAGGCCAGTTGCGGCTGCAACGAGTCGATGAATACGAAGGCGCGCAGGCTGATGTCCATGGATCGCCTCGGCCTCAGCGGGTCAGGCCCATGTAGAGCAGCGGCAGCTTTTCGGGCAGGCGCTCCACATGATCGATGACGGTGAAATTCTTGGCGCCAAAAATGCGCGCCACGTACTGGTCGGCGTGCGGGTCCAGGCTCAGGGCATAGACGGTGATGCCATCGCGCGCAAGCTCTTGCACCGCGCGCTGGGTGTCCTGGCGCAGGTACTGGGGGTCGCGCACGTCGTTGTCGGCCGGTTCACCGTCGGTGATGATGAACAACACCTTCTTGCGCCTGGGCTGTAGCTTGAGCGCCGCGCCTGCGTGGCGCAAGGCCGCACCCATGCGGGTGGAGTAGGCGCCCTTCATGCCCGCCAGCCGCGCCTTCACGAGGGCGTTGTACGGTTGGTCAAAGTCCTTGAAGCGGTGGTAGTGCACATCGTGTCGGCCGTCGGAGCAAAACCCGTGCAACGCGAAGGGGTCGCCAATGCGGTCCAGAGCGTCCGACAACAGCACCGTGGCGGCGCGCGACAGGTCCATGATGCTGTAGTCCTGCCCGCGCACCTTGTCGTTGCACGACTCGGACATGTCCAGCAGCACCATCACCGCCAAGTCGCGCTCGCTGCGCTGGTTGCGCATCATGATGCGGGTATCGGGTTGCTGGCCCATGCGGATGTCGATCATGGCGCGCACGGCTGCATTGATGTCCAGCTCGTCACCGTCTTCGACCCGCCGGATGCGCTGCATGCCCTGCGGGATCATGGAACCGATCAGGAACTTCAGGCGCGACATCACCGGCTTGTGGTCGCTCTCAATCTGCTCGATCAGCGCCAGCTCGCCCAGCGGCGGCTGGCGCTCCAGCACCGTCACCCAGCTCGGGCGCTCTAGCTGGATCTGGTGGTCCCACTCGTGGTAATGCACCGGGTCGGCCACGGGCGGGCGGCCCTCCAGCGAATTGATGCTCACGCCTTCCTGGTCGAGGTAGAACTCGCTCGGCAGCACCCAGATTTCCTGCGCGTCATCGCCGGCAAATTCGTTGTTGGTCTCGTTGACCATCTCCATCAGGCGGACCTTCTTGCGCACCTGCTTCGGGGCCCAGGTGGCTTCCAGCGCCGCCGCCTCGTCGTAGGCCTCGGACGCCCAGACGGTGCGGTTGTCGTCGCGGTAGAGCGCGCGCAGGCCGTCGGTGCGCGGGTTGTATTCGGGCAGGTCCAGCGGGCCCAGGCTGTGCGCCAGGGCCACGCCGATGTTCCAGCTCAGCTGGTTGCTGGACAGGTCGGCCTCGGCCCGGAACAGCGCCACGCCTTCCTGCACCCAGGGGTGCGGGTCGCTCGACTGTTCTTCCAGCAAAGCCCGCGCCAGGCGGTTCAGCAGGTCGCCCAGACTGGTGGGCTCGGCCGCATCGGAGGGCGCGTGAAACACCAGCCAGGCTGCCCGCATGTTGGGAAACCGGCTGCAGGCCAGCGCCTCCACGCGCGCATCTTCCACCACCTCGATGATCGCCTTTTGCGTGTTGTTCAGCGTCTGCAGCGACAGCGGCGCCTGCGTGAACATCAGGTGCGCCGCGCAGTGGTTGACCACGGCGCGGTAGACCTCGACCCCCGCCACCACGCCGCCGTCCGGCGTGTCATCGCCCTGGGGGCGGAAGTCGTCGTAGGCATCGGCGATGTGGACACAGAAGCGCTCGATGTACGGCTTGAGCCCGTCGCGGTTTTCGTAGTCGCCGGCGGTCGGGCGCAGAAAGACGTCGCGACCCCACATGGCGCGCAGATAGATGTTCAGGCGGCGCTGCACGTCCACGAACAAGGTGCCCTTGCGCTCTTGCTGCAGCACCGACAACGCATCGCCGCTTTGCAGCGAGAAGTACCTGACTTGGCCCTCAAAGTCGGCCTTGTAGGCCTGCGCGCCCCACATCACCCAGCGCCGCAACCCGCCCAGCGTGAGCTGGGACAGCAGGCGGTCCAGGTTCTCCAGCATCGGGCGCAGGCCGCGTGGCGCCTGTGCCAACACGATGGACAAGACGTTCAGGTAGTGGCGAAACAGCTCTTCGTCACCCAGGCGGCTGGCCGCCAGCGGCGCCGTGCCCACGATCAGCGCGAGCACCGCACCGGAGGTCTTGGACGCCATGCCGAGCAGGAAGTTGACTACGTCGGGCAGCACATCCTCGCCGATGGCGCGTGCCACCTCGGGCATGGTCTGGATGAAGCTCACCACCAGTTCTTCGCCGCGCCCCAGCTGGTGCAGGGCCACCGCGCCCTTGAGATAGTTGTCCAGCCCGCGCGCCGAAAACACCCGCGCCGCTTCGCCCCAGGCCGCGCGCAGCACCTCCTGTGCGTCTTGCGGCAAGTCCGCCAGAAGCTCAGCGTGGTCGTCGAGGTGGATGGCCATGGGACGGGTGCGGTGCGGCTGCCGACTCAGAAGTAGGTGGTGACGGCCGCGTCGAGCGCGTCGCGCATGTCGGGGTCGTCGGTGATGGGGCGCACCAGCGCCACCCGGCAGGCGGCCAGCGCCGACACGCCTTGGGCAATCAGCGAACCCGCGTAGATCAGCATGCGGGTGGACAGGCCCTCGTCCAGGCCGTGGCCCTTGAGGTTGCGCGCGCGCTCGCCGATGTGCACCAGCTTCTTGGCCACATCCAGGCCCACACCCGACTCGTGCGCCACGATCTCGGCCTCGGTGTCGTGCTCGGGGTAGCTGAAATCCAGCGCGCCAAAGCGCTGCTTGGTGGACTGCTTCAAGTCCTTCATCAGCGACTGGTAGCCCGGGTTGTAGGAAATCACGATCTGGAAGTCGGGGTGCGCCTGCAGCAGTTCGCCCTTTTTTTCCAGCGGCAGCACGCGGCGCGCATCGGTCAGCGGGTGGATCACCACGGTGGTGTCCTGGCGTGCCTCAACCACCTCGTCCAGGTAACAGATGGCCCCATGGCGTGCCGCTACCGCCAGCGGACCGTCCTGCCAGCGCGTGCCCTGGGCATCCAGCAGATAGCGACCCACCAGATCGGAGGCGGTCATGTCTTCGTTGCAGGCCACGGTGATCAATGGTTTGTCCAGCTTCCACGCCATGTACTCGACAAAGCGTGTTTTGCCACAGCCGGTGGGGCCTTTGAGCATCATGGGCATGCGCACCGAGTACGCCGCCTCGTACAGCTCGACCTCGTCGGCCACCACCCGGTAGTAGGGCTCGCTGCGCACCCGGTGCGGCGCTAGCACATCAGCGTCTGTGGAGGTGGCCGAGGCCTGGCGCAGCGAGGCCTGGGGCGCCTGCTGGCTGGCGCGCGCCAGCGCTTCCTGGCGCGGCGAATAGGTTCTGGAGTAGAAATCGTTAGGCATGGAGGGTCCCCTCAAACATCGTTCAACCTGGGTTCAATCGGGCCACACGCGATCCGGGAAAGCGATGCCGCTGTGGGTCGGCGCCTGGGTGGCCACTGGCTTTGCGGCAACGGGCTTGGGCGCCGTCGCCTTGGTGGCGGTAGGTACCGGGGAGCGACCGGTTTTGGCGGTGACAGGTGCAACCGGCTGCGTGCGGGTCTTGGCCTGGCGCACGCTAGCCGAGAGCTTGTCTTTTAGGTTGGTCATGGTTCAAGAATCTCGTGGATGATGGCTTCGATGTCTGCGGCGGCGGGCGCGCCACGCCCACCCATCTGGTAGACCGACACGCCGTCCAGCGCAGCGGTGCGAAAGGCGGCACGGCGCCGTACGGTGGCCTGCAGAACCGGCAGTCCGAAGTCGGCCAGGGCTTCGGTCATGGCCCCGGACAACGCGCTCTGCGGCTCCATCTGGTTGAGCACGAGGTAGGCCCGGATCTGAGGCCGCAGGCGGCGCGCCTCTTCGATCTCCAGCGGCAGGCGCAGACTGGCCCACAGGTCCACCGGCGAAGGCAACACTGGAATCAGCGCCAGATCGCAGGCACGCAAGGCCTGCACCGAAGCATGGCTCTCCAGCGACGGTGGACAGTCCAGCACCACGTGGGCAAAGGCCCGAAACGTCTGGCGCAGGCTGCGCGCATCCCACTTTCCTTGAAGCTGCTTGACCGACACCGGAAACGGCGCACTGCCCTGGCTGGCCCACTGCACCGAAGAGCCCTGGGGATCGAGGTCGATCACCACCGTGTTGCCGCGCCGGGCCAGGCCGGCGGCCAGGTTCATGGCCAGCGTGGTCTTTCCCGCGCCGCCCTTCTGGTTGATGACCGCCGTGACCTGGGTCGGCATGGTCAGACGCCCGCAGGGTGGTACAAAGCGTTGATACGCACCGCAAGATCGGCATCGGCCAGACCGGCCGCGTTCGGATCCAGCGTCACGTTCACATAGGTGCTGCCAAAATTGATGTTTTGCGGGTGCACGCCCTGGGCCTCGGTCAGCGCCGACAACGCGTCCACGAAGTCACGCGTCTGACCATAGCGCTCGAAATCAAAGCGCCGGAACAGCGTCGGCTGCTTGCCGCGGGACTCCCAGCCATCGGGTTGCTCAGCCATGGTTGATTTGCTCCGTCATGAGGTGATCCATGTCGGCCAGATGCGCCATTTCTTCTTCAAGAATGGACCTCATCAGCTCGGCCACATCCCCATCGCGCACACGGGTGGCGTGCAACAGGGCTTCTTGGTACAGGTGCACCGCGTCGAACTCCATTTGCCGGTTGGCCCGCAACAATTGTTCAACCGTGCGCCCCAGCCGGACAGGTGCCAGAACGCTGGCGCTGGGGGCCACCCCCAGCAAAATCAAACGCTCCATGAGCCGCTCGGCATGCCCCAGCTCCTCGGCCGCTTCGCGCTGCAAATGCCCGGCCAGTTGCACCTCGCCCCAGAGTCGCGCCAACGCGCTTTGCGCCAGGTACTGCTGAACGGCACCGAGTTCATGCGTCAGTGCCCGACTCAGCCAGCCCAGGGTGCGGGGATCTGCGTTCATGGTCCAAGGGTGTCAGCGGCGACCGACAGGGCGTTAGCTGCGCACCATGGTGATTTCACCGTCGAGGCCACCACCTTCGCCATCGGGGGCGGTCGGCAGCATGCCTTCGACTTCGGTGTGCACGCGAGCGATGATGTGCGCGGCCACCAGGCCATCGCCCACGCGCTCGCAGGCGTCGGCACCGGCGCGCACCGCGGCGTTGACGGCACCGGTCTCGCCACGCACCAGCACCGTGACGTAGCCGCCGCCGACGAACTGGCGACCCACCAGACGCACCTCGGCGGCCTTGGTCATCGCGTCCGCCGCTTCAATGGCGGGCACCAGGCCGCGCGTTTCAATCATGCCCAGGGCAACACCGCTCACCGCAGCTCGTACATTGGCCATTTGGGTTCTCCATCGCTCCGCAGAGCATTGTTGTGGGTATCGGATCTGGGAGCCAGATCAGGGGGTCGGTGCGGACGGCAGCATGCCTTCCACTTCGCTGTGCACACGGGCGATGATGTGCGCGGCCACCAGGCCGTCGCCCACGCGCTCGCAGGCATCGGCACCGGCGCGCACCGCGGCGTTGACGGCACCGGTCTCGCCACGCACCAGCACCGTGACGTAGCCGCCACCGACGAACTGACGACCCACCAGACGCACTTCGGCGGCCTTGGTCATCGCGTCCGCCGCTTCAATGGCGGGCACCAGGCCACGCGTTTCAATCATGCCCAGGGCAATGCCTCTGTTGTCAGCCATGTCTATCTCCTCGTTGGGGGTGATGGGGGGTGCCCAGTCTGCGGGGGTGCAGAACGTTCAGGCGGAAGGCGTGGAGGGCAGCATGCCTTCCACTTCGCTGTGTACACGGGCGATGATGTGCGCGGCCACCAGGCCGTCGCCCACGCGCTCGCAGGCATCGGCACCGGCGCGCACCGCGGCGTTGACGGCACCGGTCTCGCCACGCACCAGCACTGTGACGTAGCCGCCACCGACGAACTGACGACCCACCAGACGCACTTCGGCGGCCTTGGTCATCGCGTCCGCCGCTTCAATGGCGGGCACCAAGCCACGCGTTTCAATCATGCCCAGGGCAATGCCTCTGTTATCAGCCATTTCAATACTCCTTCATGAACAAAAAGAACCAGAACTAAAACCAAACCACCTCGAAGTCTCAAGGCCTTCGTCTACCCCACCGCCCGTCCATCGCGGTCTCACGGATCCCACTGATCAATGATTCCGCAAATGGTCAGGTCGGTGATGACCTGCGGGTCGCTCATCGCCAGCCGCGCCGCGCTGCCGCTGGTGGTGAACACCCATTTGCCCTCCGGCACGCCCACCGCATCGGTGGCCACCGACAGATCACCCTGCTGACTCTGAAGCACCCGAAGCGAAGCCGAGCGCAAGCCCGGCACCCGGCGCGTGCACACCAACTCGTCTTTGACGCGCATGATGTCCATCAGACCGCCTCCCCTTGCCAGTGATCGATGATCCCGACGATGGTGAGATCGGACGGAAACTCGCGGCTCCCCGCAGCATCCCGCGCTGCCGACGAACCGACACAAATCACCCAGTCTCCGGGGATGCAACCCACGGCGTCCACCGCCACGCTGCGCGCGCCGCCCGCCTTGTCCTGCACCACCAGCAAAGGCCGGTGTCCAAACGCGTTGATCCGGTTTGTCGACACCAGCGTTTTCTCGACTTTCATGATCTTCATAAATGCCTCTTGTCGGCTGTGGACTTCAATGACCGCTGGTAACGGTGGACGCGTCGATCCAGGCGCAGCGCTCGCTGCCGTCCTGGTCGCTCACCGCCATCTGGCAATGCAGCAGACCCTGTGCATGCAGGGACGCGTAGCGCGACTCGATGGCCGACCTGACCCGCCGACAGCGGCTGATCGCGCGTTCGCGGGCACCGGGCACGCGGGACGCATAGTGGAAGTGCACCAGCACCGGCACCGGCAGGCCGCGGCTGACGTTGAGCCCGGTGAATATCTTGATGCCCACGTCCAGGTCGGGCGCTCCCTCTTCCACGGTGTCGAGGTGGGCGAAGTAAAACTTGTTGCGCAACTGCAGCTCGCTCATGGCCTCGCCCGCGCAAATGAAGCGTTCGTTGTGCCCGATGTCGGCGTAGCGGCCTTCGTGGTGCTGGATCACGTATTCGATCTGCGACAAGTTGGCCTCCAGCAGGCGCTCGACGAGCTGGCGCATGCCGGGACGCAGGCCGCCATCGCGCGCGGCGCTCTCCACGGCGCGGGCAATCGCCTCGCGCGCAGCGGGCGCGCTCAGGCCCAGCGTGTCGCGAAAGAGCTGCGCACTCTCCGCATAGCGCAGCGGGCAGTTGGCCGACTGCTCATCGGGCAGGTGCACGCGAATCGCATCGGTGTCGGTGTCCATGCCGATCAGCAGCGTCTCGGGCGCAGCGCCCCGGCCAAAGCTGTTGTCCACGGCGGCGCGCAGTTCATCGAGCTTGGCGGTTGCCGCCATGGTGGCCAGGTGGTCCTGGCTGCCGTGGGCGGCGCAGCCCTGGTGGCAGGGGTTGGAGGTGCTGTAGTGGTAGACCGCGATCTTCAAGTAGTTGCAGCTCTCGGCACCCACCATGCCACCGCTTAGACGTTCCAGCTCGCGGCGCGTCCAGTCGACCACGTCGGCCTCGACATCGAACAACGCACCGGCGTAAGCCTTGACGGTGACCGCGTCGTTCGGCGCAATGCGGAGCACGAATGGCAGCAGACCTTGCAGGCGACCGTCGGCACAGGGACTGAGATCCACCGTGTGGTAACCACACGAGCGCAGGAACGCTTCATTGATCGCCATGCGCTCCAGCCAGGGCGCCTGGTCGACCGCAGCACCTTCAATGCAGGCCTTGAAACTGCGAAAGATGCAGTGCGCATGCAGGGCACGCAGATCCAGACCGCTGATCCAGGCGTCGTTCAGCAGCGCTTGCGGCAGCGCATAGCCCAGCTGGGCTTGCGCCAACTGCTGGGCACGCACCGCGAAGTCCAGCTCATGCTGCAACGCGGACAAGGTCTTGAGCAAGCCACCGATAGGAGCGAAGCGCCCGCGCACCCGCTGCTCGTAGGCATACAGGCGCTCGTTCAGCGCTTGGTCCACCAACGCGTGTTCGCAGCGCTGGTTGGCACCCACGACACACGCCGGGTTGTCCAGGTCCTGCGGCTGGCGCAGGCCTGCGACTGAGCGCATGGCGGCAAGGCGTTTGAGCGTGTTCACCGTGGTGTCCCTGGAGCCTTGGGTACTCAACCGCGCGCGCCGCCCGACAGGGTCACGGCAGCACCCTTGGCGGTGTTGCCGGACGAACCGGTGACCCGGCTCTGCGGCTGCTCGACACGTTCGACCTTGCGGAACTGCAGCGCCGACATGCCCTGGCCACGCGCCTCACCGCGCTGCGACGGGTTGCGGGCCAGCGATGAAGTGCCTTCGGTCCCGGTCACACGACCGGAAGTCTGCCAGGCCGAGCCACTGATGCGGGCACCCGACTGGCTGCCTTCACCGGTGAGCCGGGTGGCCGCAGCCGCGCTGACCTCTTCCTGCTGCGGCGCTGCCACGGGCTCGCTCTCGCGGTGGCGAAACTCGGGGGTGCCGGTAATGAGGCCACCGCCTTTGTTGACCGTGCCGGTGATGCGCTGACCACTGAACGCCGAACCCGTGACGGCGCCCGAGGCCCGTTCTTGCGCCTGGCGCGATGGTGGGCGGATGCTGAAGTCCTTGGCCGCGGCGGCTGGCGTGGCGGTTTTTTCCGGGCGAGCCGGGACCACAAAACGACCGCTGGTGCTGCACTGCTTGGGCAGGTTGTCGGCGCCAAAATAAGGGGTGCCACTGATGGGGCCACAGGCGCCGCGCTGGTCACCCGTCATCGCGCTGCCACCGGCCCCCGGGCGGTCGCCCGTCACGGTGGCGGCAGAGATCAGCGTTTCGCGGCGACCGAGTGCCTGCTGGGAGTCCCGTTGCGCGGGTTCGCAAAAGCCCTGGTACTGCTGCGTGCCAATGTATGCCGTGCCGCTGATCGGTGCGCAGCCGCCGTGCTCGTCGCCGGTGACCTGCTTTGAGCGCCCGAGCCGGGTGCCGGTGATGGTCTGGTTGTTCCAGGTCTGGTCCTGCCCCACCTTGCGCACGGGCTGCACCAGCTCGGTGGTGGCACACACCGCCCCCTGCTGGCGGGCGCTGATGTAATCGGTGCCCGTGACGGCACGGCATCCGCCGCGGTCGTCACCGGTCACTTTGGAGCTCAGGCCGACTTTGGTGCCGGTGACCGTGCTGCCCGCCAGGGTCTGCACCGTGGCCACTTTCGGGGGAGCCTCGCGACCGGCGGGTTGGCCAAAGTCGGTGGCGTTGAAGTACTGGCTGCCGGTCAGCTGCCGCGTGGCACCGGGCTCGTTGCCCGTGACCTTGACGGAACGCCCGACCTCGACACCCGACACCGCTTGTCCGCCTTGCGACGACATGACACTGACCTTGCGCGGGCCGGGCAGGGGCACGGCATCACAAACCGTCTGCTGCTGCTCACGCGACAGGTACTCTGTGCCGGTGACGCTGCGGCACGATCCGGCCTCGTCACCCGTCACATGGGCCGAACGACCGACCTCGGTGCCCGTCACCTTCTGTTCGCGCAAGGTGCTGCTCACCGCCACCTTGGCCGGACCTGGCGCGGGCCGGGTGCCACACACGGAGCTGAACTGCTCCAGACTCAGGTATTCGGTGCCGGTGATGCTTTTGCAGGCACCGGCTTCGTTGCCGGTCACTTTGCGGCTGCTGTCCACCGGGGTGCCAGTGACGGACTGGCCGGACAGTGTGTGACCGATGGCCACCTTGGGCGGCGCAGCAGTCGTTTCATTTTTGGCGCGCATGCGGCCATTGGGCCGGGGTGCTGCCGAGCCGGTGTCTTCGCGACCAACCAGCGCACGCACCAGGCGGCGTTGCTTGGCCACTTCGCGGCCCGACGCACCTTTTTCAATCGCCTGCTGCCAGTCTTGCTGGGGCAGCACGGCGGCCAGCCGGGTGGCTTGGGCCACGCGAAGCATGGCCTTCTTTCCATCGGTGGCCAGGGCAACACGGCGGGCGCGGGCCAGCGCACGGGTCGAACCCGTGTCCATGGCGGGTGCATATGGAGCGTGTGCCCCACTGAAAGCGGGTTGCACAACAGACGACTCGAGCGGACCTGAAGCGGTCGCGCAGCCCGCACCCTTGCAACCACAGCCGCAGTCGGCAGCCAGCGCTTGCTGCGGCAAGGCCACCGGTGCCCGTGTCCGCGCCGGTCGCGTGGCCGCAGCCTGCACACCCAACGCCGATTTTCCCGACTGACTCAAGGCCTGACGGCGCTGGCGGGCCGCGCTCGTCGTCGGCGCCATGACCGCTGCCGAACGCTCGACAGCAGCCACGGCGGTGCGTGGCGTCGACCTGGCCATCGCCATCGCAGGCCTGGGCACTGCGGCAACCGCCGACTGCGCTGCAGCGGACCTGACCACACCGGCCTTGCCGCGCAAAGCCATGGCCTGGCGCCGCTGCAGGGCCAATTCGCGACCCGAAAGGGTCACTTGAACTGCGCTTGAGCCAATGGATGTCATGTCAAACCTCTTGCAATGGGGATCGGTTCAGTTCTTGGGTGCGGCCAGTGGCCGCACCTGTTCTCTCAGCGATAGACGACGAAAGACATGCCCTGACTCTGCGAGTAGTTGTCATAGGCGATCACACGCACCAGGTGGTTGGGGAACTCGCGGTGGCAGGCCTCCACCTCGGCCAGCACGGCATCCACCGACTGCTCGCCAAACAGCGGCAGCTTCCACATGTACCAGAAGTTGCTTGTGGCGGATGTGCCCTTTTCGGTGTGCTCCACCGCCGGGTTCCAGCCCTGTGCGATGGAGTAGGCGATCTGCCGACGAACCTGCTCTGCCGTCATGGGCGGCAGATAAGAGAAGGTCTCGTACTTCTGGGTCGATTTGTAAGCCTGGACAGCCATGTCAGTTTCCTTTCAGAGGGGATGAGGGGTGGGGTCGGACGCGCTGTGAACTGATCACTTGTTGGCGATGTCGAGCTTGTCCACGGTATCAAACTCGAACTTGATCTCTTTCCAGGTCTCCATGGCGATCTTGAGTTCGGGCGAGTGCGCTGCGGCAGCAGTAAGGATGTCCTTGCCCTCTTTTTCCAGCGGGCGGCCTTCGTTGCGGGCCTGCACGCAGGCCTCCAGTGCCACGCGGTTGGCACAGGCGCCGGCCGCGTTGCCCCAGGGGTGACCCAGGGTGCCACCACCGAACTGCAGCACCGAGTCGTCGCCGAAGATGCTGACCAGCGCAGGCATGTGCCAGACGTGGATGCCGCCTGAGGCCACTGCGAGCGCACCGGGCATAGAACCCCAGTCCTGGTCGAAGAAGATGCCGCGCGAGCGGTCTTCGGGAACAAAGGATTCGCGCAGCAGGTCGATCCAGCCCAGTGTCGAGTTGCGGTCGCCTTCGAGCTTGCCCACCACGGTGCCGGTGTGCAGGTGGTCACCGCCCGACAGGCGCAGGATCTTGGTGAGAACGCGGAAGTGGATGCCGTGGTGCGGATTGCGGTCGATCACGGCGTGCATGGCACGGTGGATGTGCAGCAGCATGCCGTTCTCGCGGCACCAGTTGGCCAGGCCGGTGTTGGCACAGAAGCCGCCGGTGATGTAGTCGTGCATGATGATCGGCGCGCCGATCTCTTTGGCGTACTCGGCGCGGCGGTACATCTCTTCGGGCGTGGGGGCGGTCACGTTTAGGTAGTGTCCCTTGCGCTCACCGGTCTCGCGCTCGGCCTTCAGGGTGGCTTCCTGCACGAAGTCGAAACGCTGGCGCCAGCGCATGAAGGGCTGGCTGGTGATGTTCTCGTCGTCCTTGGTGAAGTCCAGACCACCGCGCAGACACTCGTACACGGCACGACCGTAGTTCTTGGCCGACAGACCCAGCTTGGGCTTGATGGTGCAACCCAGCAGCGGGCGACCGTACTTGTTCATGATGTCACGTTCGACCTGGATGCCCATGGGAGGACCGCCGCAGGTCTTGATGTAGGCGATGGGGAAGCGCACATCTTCCAGGCGCAGGGCGCGCAGCGCCTTGAAACCAAACACGTTGCCCACCAGCGAGGTGAACACGTTGACCACCGAACCCTCTTCGAACAGATCGATCGGATAGGCCACGAAGGCGTAGAAGCAGGTGTCGTCGCCCGGAACGTCTTCGATGCGGTAGGCGCGGCCCTTGTAATAGTCCATGTCGGTCAGCAGGTCGGTCCACACCGTGGTCCAGGTGCCGGTGGACGATTCCGCCGCCACGGCGGCCGCCACCTCTTCGCGATCCACGCCAGGCTGCGGCGTGATCTTGAACACCGCCAGGATGTCGGTATCCAAGGGGGTGTACTCGGGCATCCAGTAGGTTTGGCGGTATTCCTTGACGCCGGCGTTGTAAGTCTTGACAGCCATGTTCGCTCCTCGTTGAAAACTTTGGGGGTTGCAAATGGGGCGCCCAGTGCGTCCCGTTTTGGGGTGGATGTGCGCTGAACTGGTGCGGATTGTGTGCGTGGTGCAGAATAAGAAAAAGTAAAATGTTTGTATTGTTATCTTTTACTAGAATAAATCATGAACCTGCGCCACGCCACCCTGCACCAGCTGCGCATCTTTCTGGCCGTGGCGCGCCACAACAGCTTTGCGCGCGCAGCGGAGGAGCTGCACCTCTCGCCGCCGACCCTGTCCCTGCAAGTCAAGCAACTGTCCGAGACGGTGGGGCAGCCCCTGTTTGAACAGCTGGGCAAGAAGATCTTTCTGACCGCGACGGGTCAGACCCTGGCCGACGCCTGCGCCGACATCGAGTCGCGTATGGAGCGCCTGTCGCAGGACCTTGCGGCCCTGCAGGGCGTGGAAAAAGGCAGCTTGAAACTGGCCATACTGACCACGGTGAAATACACCGTGCCCAAGCTGCTGGGCGGCTTCTGTGCGGCCCACCCGGGCATCGACGTGGCGATGGTGGTGTGCAACCGCGAGAACCTGTTGCTGCGGCTCGCCAGCAACCAGGATGACCTGTACATCATGGGTCAGCCTTCTGAGAATATGGACGTGGTCTGCGAAGACTTTGCCGACAACCCGCTGGTGCTGGTGGCGCCGCCAAGCCATCCGCTGGTGGGCAGGCAGCGACTGTCGCCGAAGCGGTTGAAGGACGAGCCCTTCGTCCTGCGCGAGCCCGGTTCGGGCACCCGGCTGACTACCGAGAAGTTCTTCGCTGGCCAAGGCGTCAGGCTGAAAACGCGGCTCGAAGTCGGCAGCAACGAAGCCATCAAGCAGACCGTGGCCGGCGGCTTGGGGCTGGCGGTGCTGTCGGCCACCACCGTGGTGTCGGAACTGGCGCTGGGCGAGTTGGTGTTGCTGGACGTGGTGGGGTTCCCGCTGATCCGTCGCTGGCACGTGGTGTACCCGCGCGGCAAGCGACTCTCGCCCGCAGCGCTGGCGTTCAAGGACTGGCTGTTCGAGCACCGTCCACGGCCGGGTCCGTCACGCTGAGGCGGACGCGGCACCTGCGAGAACACCAACGGGCTCATCCGTCAGTACTTACCCAAGGGCACCGGCCTCAGCGTCTTCATCTTCAGCCAGGCCGAACTCGATGACATTGCCGATAGCTTGAACACCAGACCGCGCGCTACGCACGGTTGGCATACTCCGATTCAGACCGTGGCCGAAGGCCTGGAATTGGGACATGGATGGCAAGCGCCAGCGGCGCAGCGCCTTCGCTTCGTGCTGGATTTCGCGTACGCGACGGGCCTACGCATCGGGGAATTGGTGGGGCCACGCTGGGGCAGATTGAGGTCGATGCGCATGGGGACGACGGGCTGCACCTGGTGGGCAAGGGCAGCAAACCCGGCAAAGTGGCGTTGCCGTCGCTGGCCCGTGCGGCGCTGTCTCGCTACCTGATGCAGCGCAAGTTGCCGATCACGCCGGCGCGCTGGGACCCGCGAGCGCCGCGCATTGGCAGCCTCGATCAGGAGGATGCAGCTGGCATCACTGCCTCACGGCAGTGGAGTGTTATGCGCCGTTTCTTCACGAAGGTGGCGGAAGTCGTCCAGGCGGACAATCCGTCCACGGCTGAGAAACTGCGGCGTGTCAGCCCGCACTGTATGCGCCACACCCATGCCACTTATGCGCTCGCGCTCGGGGCCAAACTTACCACCGTGCGGGACAACCTGCGGCATGCGTCGCCTGCACGGCGATGAGATCAAGCGGGCGCGCCAGAGGGTGGGCGCTCCTTCACGACGGCCGGGCCATGAACGCTTCGCCGAGCAGAAATTAGAACTAACAGTGACGATTGGCATAGCCGCCGTCCTTGATCTTCAGGCATGCCCAAGGGAAGACGGACCCCAGGCCCGATGCCGGGCGCGTTCAGCGGTGCGTGCGGCGGCACCACCTCGAACGGGACTTCTTGCATGAGGCGGTAGCCCGGCACGTAGGCACGCACGTCCGCCACCATGTCCAGAATGCATTTCTCCACCAACGCCTGGTCGACCAGTTCGGACAAACCGAACACGGTATCGCGCATGATCAACGGTGGCTCTGCCGTGTTGAGCACGATGATGGATTTGCCGCGTTCGGCCCTGCCGAGCTTCTCGATCACCGCGCGCGTGGTCTCCGTGAACTCATCAATGTTGGCCCGCGTTCCGGGGCCCTCCGACTTGCTCACGATCGATGCGACGATTTCGCCGTAGTGCACTTTCGAGACCCGTGAGGCGGCTGCCACGATCGGGATCGTCGCCTGCCCACCGCAGGTCACCATGTTTATGTTGTCGATGACTTGCACGCCGTGTGCCTGCAGCAATTCGTTGTGGCGCTTGTGGGCGCTGGAGCAACGACATGAAGACGCACTGTGGCCGGCGTGGAAGTTTTAGTGAGCCGCAAGCATCTGTCTTTTTGCAAGTGGGTGCCCTGCTGTGTTTGGTTGTAGCTGCCTCCGACGGTGACACCCTCAAGGCACGTTGCGGGGAGCCCGGCGCTTACGAAAAGATCACCATCCGCATCAGTGCCATTGATGCGCTTGAGAAAGCCCAGGACTTCGGGAGCGTCTCTCGCCAGCACCTCGCGTCCCTGTGCTTTCAGCAGATTGCCAAGATCACTCCGAAACGCACCGACCGGTAGAAGCGCACGATCGCCGATGTCGCTTGCAAGGACGAGGACGTGTGCGAGGGTTCGTCGGCGATTCGTCCATCGACGTCGCCACGGCGCGCAACGCCGGTGTCTGCGTATGGGCACTGCCCTATGGCTACAACATGGGCGACCCCATCGCCGCGTGTGCGCCCGACCACGTCAGTGAAGACATCTCAGCCCTGTTGCACTGATTCCCTTTCCGCCCCACGCCCCACGCCCCACGCCCCATGACACAGACCACACCGCTCAAGATCGGCATCAACGGCTTCGGCCGCATCTGGCGCAACGTGCCGCGCAGCGCCATTGAGAACTTCCAGGATATCGAAGTGGTGGCCATCAACGACCTGCTCGAGCCCGACTACCTGGCCTACATGCTGCAGTACGACAGCGTGCACGGCCGCTTCAAGGGCACGGTCTCGGTCGAGGGCAACACCCTGATCGTCAACGGCAAGAAGATCCGCCTCACGCAAGAGCGCGATCCCTCGAGTCTGAAGTGGAATGAAGTCGGCGCCGACGTCGTCATTGAATCCACCAGCCTGTTCCTCGACAAGGTCACGGCCCAGAAACACCTGGACGCCGGCGCGAAGAAGGTCATCCTCTCGGCTCCCTCCAAGGACGACACCCCCATGTTCGTCTTCGGCGTCAACAACAAGACCTACAAGGGCGAGGCCATCATCTCCAACGCTTCGTGCACCACCAACTGCCTGGCGCCGATTGCCAAGGTGCTCAACGACAAGTGGGGCATCAAGCGCGGCCTGATGACCACCGTGCACGCGGCCACCGCCACCCAGAAGACCGTGGACGGCCCGAGCAACAAGGACTGGCGCGGCGGGCGCGGCATCCTGGAGAACATCATCCCCAGCAGCACCGGCGCGGCCAAGGCCGTGGGCGTGGTGATCCCCGAGCTGAACAAGAAGCTCACCGGCATGAGCTTCCGCGTGCCCACCAGCGACGTCTCGGTGGTGGACCTGACGGTGGAGCTGGAAACCGAAGCCAGCTACGACGAGATCAAGGCGGAGATGAAGGCCCAGTCCGAAGGACAAGTGCCTTGAGATGGTGCGCGTCGTGGGCGCCCGATCATGACGGCCTTGCGCTTCAGCGATGTGTGCGCGAGCGGTTTTTCGCTCGCCACGCGCGTCTTCATCCGCGCCGACCTGAACGTGCCGCAGGACGACACGGGGCGCATCACCGAGGACACCCGCATCCGCGCCAGCATCCCGGCGATCCAGATGGCGCTGGACGCGGGCGCGGCCGTCATGGTCACCAGCCACCTGGGCCGGCCCACCGAAGGCGCGTTCAAGCCCGAGGACTCGCTGCAGCCGGTGGCCGCGCGCCTGGCCGCGTTGATGGACCGCCCGGTGCGCCTCGTCGCCGACTGGGTTGACGGTGATTTTTCGGTGGCTCCCGGCGAGGTGGTGCTGCTGGAAAACTGCCGCCTGAACGTGGGCGAGAAGAAGAACAGCCCCGAACTCGCGAAGAAGCTCGGCGCCCTGTGCGACATCTTTGTGCACGACGCCTTCGGCACCTCGCACCGCGCCGAGGGCACCACCTACGGCATCGCCGAGTCCGCGCCCGTGGCCTGCGCCGGCCCGCTGCGGTGATCCTGCAGGCCTCGGCCGGCGCTCGCAAGTACGCGGGCGAGGCCTACCTGCGCCACATGGTGCTGGCCGCCGTGGAAGCCCACCCCGACCTGCCCGTGGTGCTGCACCAGGACCATGGCACCACGCCTGCGGTGTGCATGCAGTCGATCCACTCGGGCTTCACCAGCGTGATGATGGACGGCTCGCTGCGCGAGGACGGCAAGACCCCCGCGAGCTACGACTACAACCTGGAGGTCACGCGCCGCGTCTGCGACATGGCGCACGCCGTGGGCGTGTCGGTGGAAGGCGAACTGGGCTGCCTGGGCTCGCTGGAAACCGGCGAGGCGGGCGAAGAGGACGGCGTGGGCGCCGCGGGCACGCTGACGCACGACATGATGCTGACCGACCCCGAGCAGGCGGCCGACTTCGTGCAGCGCACCGGCGTGGACGCACTGGCCATCGCCATCGGCACCAGCCACGGCGCCTACAAGTTCACCCGGCAACCCACCGGCGACATCCTGGCCATCGACCGCATCGCGGCCATCCACGCCAGGGTGCCCAACACCCACCTGGTGATGCACGGCAGCTCCAGCGTGCCGCAGGAATGGCTGGCCATCATCCGCGAGCACGGCGGCGACATCAAGGAAACCTACGGCGTGCCGGTGGAGGAAATCCGCCGCGGCATCCGCAACGGCGTGCGCAAGGTGAACATCGACACCGACATCCGCCTGGCCATGACCGGCGCCATGCGCCAGACCTTCGCCCGGGAGCGCAGCGAGTTCGACCCGCGCAAGGCGCTGATGGCGGCCAGGAAGGCCGCGCGCGCGATCTGCCAGCAGCGCTTCGAGGCCTTCGGCAGCGCGGGACAGGCGGGCCGGATGAAGGCGGTGTCGCTGGACACCATGGCCGCCAGCTACGCCTGAGGCAGTTCCAGCAGGAACTCGGCCCCGCCCCCGGCGGCGTTGCGCGCGCTCAGTCGCCCGCCATGCTGCTCGACGATGCCGTAGCTGATCGACAGCCCCAGGCCCGTGCCCTTGCCCACCGGCTTGGTGGTGAAGAAGGGGTCGAAGATGCGCAGCAGGTGCTCGGGTGCAATGCCCGGGCCGTTGTCGCGCAGCGCCACGCGCACCTGGCCGTCGGCGACCTCCACCGACACCCAGACGCGGGGCGAGGGGCTGTGGCCCACCGCGTCGAAGCCGTTCTGCAGCAGGTTCATCATCACCTGCTGCAACTGGCCCGCGCTGCCCATCACCATGCACTGCCCGCCCGGCTGCCAGCGCACCTCCACCGGCGTGGCGCGGCCTTTTTGCACCCAGTGGATCGCTCGCTCGATCACCTCGATCAGGTTGACCGGCTTGCGTTCCTCCGGGTCCATGGCGGAGAAGCGCTTGAGCCCGTGCACGATGTCGGCGGTGCGCTGCGCGCCTTCGAGCGTGCCCTCGATCAGCGACGGCAGGTCGCCCATGAGGTGTTCGATGCGCAGCATCTGGCGCAGCGCCTGCAGCACCGGCTCGGGCTCGTGCGCGTGCGCGTGCGCGTGCACGGCGGTTATGTAGGTCTGTAGCCGGTCGCAGTACTTGCGCAGCGCATGCACGTTGCCCAGCACGAAGCTGATCGGGTTGTTGAGTTCGTGCGCCACGCCGGCCACGAGCTGGCCCAGCGAGGCCATCTTTTCCGAATGCAGCAGCTGCTGCTGGGTGCGCTTCAGGGCCTCGTGGGCGGCGCGCATCTCGTGGTACGCGCGCTTGAGCTCGGCCGTGGGCCGCCCGACCCAGACCGTGCCCACGCGCCGCCCGTTGCCGCCGATGCGCGGCGTGCAGTTGGCGTCCACCGACACCGCCTGGCCCTGCCGGTCCAGCAGGTTGAGTTCGATCGCCTCGCCCGCGCGCGGCGCGTCGGCCTTATCCATGGCCGCGCGCGCCAGTGCCACGCTGGACGCGTCGGCCAGCAGCGCGTACAGCTGCGTGCCGCGCAACTGGTCCTCGGGCCGTCCGGCCAGCTCGCACAGCGCGGCGTTGGCCTGCTCGATCAGGCCGTTCGCGTCGCACACAACCAGCACGTCCGACATCGAGGTCAGCACGCTGAAAATGAACTGCTGCGACTGCTCCAGCTCGGCGTTCTTTTTCTCCAGCTCCACCTCGTCGTCGATCAGCCGGGTGTAGACCTCGTCCATCTTCTGGATGACGTCCATCCAGGTGGACTCGTCCACACCCTCCATGGGCGCGGCGGGCAGGGGGATACGGGAGTGCTTTTCGTTCATCTGGACACTCCAGCGCGGCCCTCACCCCAACCCTCTCCCAGAGAGAGAGGGGGCAAGACGGCCCAAGATGCCATCCCCCCTCCAAGCGCCGAAGGCGCGCCAGAGAGGGGGGAAGCCGCGAAGCGGCGCAGAGGGGGGGCCATGCCCATCAGTGCACCGTGCAGACCATGCAAGGGTCGAACGAGCGCACGATGTGCTGCACGGCCACCGGCGTCTTCTCGCCCTCACGCACCGGTGCGCCGACCAGGGCCTGCTCCAGCGCGCCGGGCGTGCCGGCGGCGTCGCGCGGCGAGAAGTTCCAGCTCGTGGGCGCGACGATCTGGTAGTTGGCGATGCGCCCGCGCTGCACCACGACCCAGTGCCCCAGGCTGCCGCGCGCCGCTTCCGACAGGCCGATGCCGCTGCCTTCGGCGGGCAGGTCGGACGGCACGCAGAAGGGCTCGGTGGGCCGCAGCGCGCGCAGCCAGTCTTCCATCAGCGGCACCACGCGCGCAAGTTCGAGCAGGCGCGCCAGCACGCGCGTGTAGACCGTGCCGCCGTGCCGCGCCACCGCATCGCGCACCAGCGGGTGGCCGGCCGCGAGCTGGCGTGCGATGGCACCGGTCTCGACCACCTCGCCGGCCAGCCGCGGCGCCTTGTTCCAGGTGTAGCCGCGCGCCTTGTCGGGGTCGGGTCGGGTCTGGCCCACCAGCGGGTGCAAGGGGCCACCGGCGTCAGCCAGCCATGCGTGGGTGGCGTCTTCGGTGATCGCGACCGCGTCCACCGCGTCCAGCCGCGCCGCATCGGCGCGCCACAGCCCGCCGGGCAGGGCGAAGCCGCCTTCGGGCTGAGCATAGGCGCCGTAGCTCAGGTAACGGCCCGGGCCGGGGCCCAGGGCCTGCAAATGCAGGTCGCGCATCAGGGTGAGGAAGATGCGCAGGTCACCCCCCAGCGGGTCCCGCGCATGCCAGTCCCACAACGCGTCCTCGCTCTCGATGCCGATGATGGCCTCCAGCGGTGCGCCGAACAGCTGGCGCTCCAAGAACGATCGGAACTCGCGCACGCGCGCGAGCAGGCGCACGCGCTCGGCCGCGTCGATCGGCCGCGTGGAGCCGCCCGGCTCGATGGACTGCGTGTGCGGCCACTTGCCGCCCAGCGTGCCCATGAGGGTGAGCCAGCGCTGGCGCGCCGCCGTGGCCGCGCGCACCTGCTCGCCGTGGTTCGGCGCGAAGCGGCGCACCGCCTCGGCGTGCCAGGCATGGGCCGCGTACACCGGGCGCGTGAAGTCCGGCATGAAGAACAGGTAGAAGTGCGTGAGGTGGTCGGCCAGGTTTTCCGTGGCCAGGATCACGTTGGTCGCGTGCTGGCCGTTGGCCGGCATCTCAATGCCGCCGAGGTGGGCTAGCGCGCGCGCCGACGCCACCGACTGCGACACCGAGCAGATGCCGCAGATGCGCGGCACGTAGACCAGCGCATCGTGCGGCGCCTTGCCCTGCAGGATCTGCTCGAAACCGCGGTACATGGTGGCATTAACCTGCGCCGAGGCCACGCGGCCATCCTGCACGTCGAGCTGCACCTCCAGGTCGCCCTCGACACGGTTGAACGGACCGACAAGTAGGCGGCTCATTTGAGGGGGGTTTTGCGAACGGCGGGTTTGACCACCAGGTGGTCGGACACCGCGTTCTGTTTGACCCGTTTGGGCGTCGCGCTCTTGGACAGGGAGGCCAGCGCGACGAACCAGGCCTTGGGCATATCGGTCGGCAGGCCGATGGGGATGCCCGCGAGCTTGGGCGTCTGGTGGAACGGGTGGCCGGGCTCCTGGAAGCCGGGCTCGGTGCAGGCGATGCAGGCGTAGCCACCTCGCGTGCAGGAGCCCTCGCCGTTCCAAAGGCGGGTGTTGCAGTCCGCATGCACCTGGGTGCCCTTGCAACCCATGTGCTCCATCATGCAGCCCAGGTCCGACGGTTTCTCGGCGCTGGCCTTGAACTCGTAATACTCGTTGCGCGTGCAGCCGTGGTGCACCAGCTGGTCGGCGTAGAAACGCGGCCGGTTCAGCGGGTCGAGATCGCTGGCGGCAAAGGTGTCCGCGGCCAGTGCCATCAGCGTGTCGATCACCCAGCTCGGGTGCGTCGGGCAGCCGGCGACGTTGATGACCGGCAGGCCGTTGCTGGACCGGAAGGGCGCGCCCAGCAGGCCGCCGGGCTCGTCGTCCTGGTACTGCAGGCCGCAGGCATCGGTGGGGTTGTCACCCCCGGCGGTGATGCCACCCCAGGCCGCGCAGCTGCCCACCGCCACCACGTGCCGTGCGCGCGCACTGAGCCGGCGCACCCACTCGATCATGGGCAGTTGGGTGCCGGCCAGCATGTGAAAACGGCCGGTGCCGTTCGGCCCGCGCAGCAGCGAACCTTCCACGCACAGGGCGTCGAGCCGGAGGCGGCCCTCCAGCACGGCATTGAGCAGGTCCAGCAACTCGTCGCCGCTCTCCATCGACAGCGAGGGGTGCCACAGCAGGTGGATGCCGGCGTCGCGCAGGTGGCCTTGGAAATCGGGCGTGTCCGCGCAAAGCAGCGACATGCTGCAGCCGCCGCAACCGCCGCTCTGCAACCACAACACGTTCAAGGGCATGTCATTTCTCCAGGCCGAGACGTTGCATTTTGCCGCGCAGGCCGACGCGAGACAGGCCCAGTTCCTGCGCCACCCGCGTCTTGTTCCAGCGCTGGCGCTGCAGCGTCTCGCGCAGCACCATGGCCTCGATCACATCCAGCCGCTGCGCAAGTGTACCGTGGGCGGGCAGGGCGGCCTGCAGATCGCCGCTGCCCTGGCCGTGGCCTTGCAGCACGCGGCTGGAAAACGACGCGGCCTGCAGCTCGGGACCGTCCTGCAAGGCCAGCGCGCGGGCGATTTCGTTGCGCAGCTCGCGGATGTTGCCCGGCCAGGGGTAGCTCACGAGGCAGGCGAGCGTGTCGTCGGGCAGCGTCGCACCGGGGTGGCCGAGTTCGCTGGCCACGTCCTGCACCAACTGGCGCGCGATGGGCGCGATGTCGGCCACGCGCTCGCGCAGGGGCGGCACGGTGATGGTGATGCCGGCGATGCGGTAGTACAGGTCTTCGCGGAACAGGCCGTCGCGCACGCGCTGCTCGAGCTGGCGGTGGGTGGCGGCGATCACGCGCACGTCCACCGGCTCCGGCCGAACGCCGCCCACCGGCCGCACCTCGCCCTCTTGCAGCACACGCAGCAGCTTGACCTGAAAGGCCTGCGAGGTCTCGCCGATCTCGTCGAGGAACACCGTGCCGCGGTGCGCGCGCTGGAACAGGCCGGGGTGGTCTTCGTAGGCGCCGGTGAAGGCGCCGCGCTTGTGGCCGAACAGCTCGGACTCCAGCAGCGTGTCTGGAATGGCGGCGCAGTTCTCCACCACGAAGGGGCCGCTCAGGCGCGGCGAGGCGTAGTGGATCGCGCGCGCCATCAGTTCCTTGCCGGTGCCGGACTCGCCCAGCACCAGCACCGAGAGGTCGTAGCGCGCCACCCGGTGCGCCATGGCGCAGACCGCGTCGATCGGGCTGCCGGGCGCGCGCACGATGTGGTCGAAGCCGAAGCTGGCGCGCGCGCGGTCGATCTGGCGGGCGGTGCGCTGGCGCAGCACGCCGGTGCTGGTGCGCAGCTCCAGGTCGAGCCGGCTGGTCTGGCGCTGCAGGGCCTGCGCCTCCACCGCGTTGCGCACCGAGTCCAGCAGATGGTCGGGCGCCCAGGGCTTGAGGATGTACTGGTAGATGCCGGCCTCGTTGATGCCGGCAATGATGTCTTCGCTGTCGGTGTAGCCCGAGATCACGATGCGCACCGCGTCGGGCCACTGTTCGCGCACTTCCTTGAGGAAGCTCACGCCGGTCATGCCGGGCATGCGCTGGTCGCACAGGATCACGCTCACCGGCTGGCGCTGCAGGAGGCCGCGCGCCTCGTCGGCGCTGCTGGCGGTGAACACGGTGAAATCCTCGTCGAGCGTGCGGCGCATCGCGTCCTGCGACCGCACCTCGTCATCCACCACCAGCACGGTGGGCAGGGCGTCGGGGGACAAATGGGATTTCAACGGTGCGTGGCCAGGTGTCGCGGCGTCCAGGCGTGCGGCTGCTTGTGCACGAAATGGTGGCGCGCCACGTGGTAGCTGGGATCGAAGCCGTAGAAGTTGCGGTGCATGCGCGCCAGTTCCTGTTCTCGGTGGTGGGCCAGCGGGCGGTGGGCTTCGTCGCGCTCGCGCGTGGCCTGCTTGGCCGCCAGCCTCTCAGGCAGATTGTAGGAGGCTGCAAGCGCCAGTGCGCGTTGTAAGCAGCGCGCTTCGAAGCCCGCGCGCGCCTGGTCGTCGCAAAGGTCGATCAAGCCCATGCGCGCGGCCTCGCCGGCCAGCAGCGGCAGGCGCTGCGCCATCAGCGCCTTCGCGCCGGCCTCGCCCAGGCGGCGCGGCAGCAGGTAGGTCCAGTACTCGGAGCCGTACAGGTTGCCCATGTTCTTGTAGTGCGGGTTGAGCACCACGCCCGCGTGCGCCCACATCGCGTCGGCCGCGAGCGCGAGGAATGCGCCACCGGCGCCAGCGTTGCCGCGCAGCACGCTCACGGTGAGCCGGTCGGTGGTTTCCAGCACGGCCAGGGCGGCGTCGTTCATGGCCTGGATGTTGCGCCACGAGGCGTCGGCCGCGCTGTCGCCCGGCCGGTGGGCCGCGGCCTCGATGCTGTTGAGGTCGATGCCGTTGCTGAAGAAGTCCGCGCCACCGAGCAGCAACAGCACCCGGGTCGGCCGCTCGCGCACCGCCAGCAGGGCGGCGCGCAGGCGCTCGCAGCGGTCGGTGGACATGGCGCCGTTGTAGAAGTCGAACGCCAGGCAGCCCACGCGCGCGCCCTCGGGGCCGTGTTCGGTGTAGCGCAGCTCGCCCCACTCGTCCTCGGGCCGATCCAGCGGCGCGGGGTTGTCGGGCAGCGCGGCGGCTTGGGCGGCGAAGGCCTGGGCCGCCACCTGCTTGAAGCCGACCCGGCTCGGGTCGGCTTCGAGCGCCGCGGTGCGCCGCACGTGGCCGATCCACACGCCGCCGTCGCGCGTGCGGCGCAGCAGCGCGCCATCGCGCACCGCCAGCACCCGGCCCGGTTCGGCACCGGCAAACCCGGCCATCAGCGCGGCGCTGGCGGCGTGGCCGTCCATCAGGTGGCAGGCCTGGCCCCACAGCGCATCGAGCACGCCGGGCTGGCCGTCGGCGCAGCGCAGCCGCGCCAGCACCTCGGCCGTGCTGTGGCTTGCCCAGTCGATGGCGCGCTCGTCCTGGCGCATGGCGGGCCGCCAGCGCGCGGGGGGCGGCGGGCCGGCTTCGCGATCACCCTGCGCGAAGCGCTGCACCGCTTGCAGCGTGGCCTGCAGCGCGGCCTGCGTGACCTCGCCGCGGTACAGGCTGCCCTTGCTGGCCGGGCGCATGGGGAAGGCCGCATGCGCCCACACCGGGCCGGCATCGAAGTCGCCGGTGGCCTGCAGCACGGTCACGCCCCAGGTGCTTTCGCCTTGCAGCACGGCCCAGTCCAGCGCCGAGGGGCCCTGGTCGCCCGGCGGGCCGGGGTGCACCACCAGGCAGGGCAGGCGCTGCCACACCGTGGCCGGGATGCGGCGCTTGAGGAAGGGCGCGAGCAGCAGGTCGGGCCGGAACAGCGCGACCGCTTCCTCGGTCACGCGGTCGTTGATGTCGAGCTCCACGCTCACCGTGTGGCCGCGCGCGCGCAGCTCGGCGAACAGCCGCTGCGCCAGGCTGTTGAAGCTGTGGCACAGCAGCAGGATGCGAAGGCCCTGGGACACGGTGTTCACGGTGGCGGCCGAAGCCCCTGCAGTTCGCGTGCGGCCTGCTTGCGGCCCATGTAGATGGCGAGCTTGGATTCGATGTCGTCGAGTGCCTGGTTGAACTCGGCCGCCGTGCGCGCGGCGCGCAGGGCCTGGGCGACGGTGCCGGTGTCGGGGCCGAAGTGAGGCTTCAGGCGGGCCAGCACCTGGCGGCGCAGCGCGTCGAGTTCGGGCACGGGTGGCGCGGGCGGCGGCGGTGCCACCGCGGGGGGAGGCGGTGGGGGGGGAGGAGGCGTCGGCGCCACCACCTCGATCAGGCCGAGCGCGAGCAGCTGGCGCAGGTGTTCGCGCATATCGGGCAGGCCGCGCGCGGCCAGCGCCGCCACCGTGTCCTGGCTGTTCACCATGATCAGCACCGAGCGCGCCGCCGCCTGCAGGCCGGCCGAGCGCTGCGCGATCTCAGCGCGGCCGCGCTCGGTTTTCTGGAACACGGGGTCGGGCATGCGTTCCTCCGGTGTGGGGTGCCGCGTCAGCAAATGCGTGGGAGCTGCTCGCCGCTGAGCCAGTCCACCACGCGGCGGCCGCCGAAGCGCGTGGCCATCTGCACAAAGTGGTGCGGGTCGGCCGTCACCGCGCCGATGCGCGCGGCATCGGTGCCCAGCGGGTGCGCGCGCATCGCGGCCAGCACCGCGTCGGCCGCCTCCGGTGCACACACCGCGACCAGCTTGCCCTCGTTGGCCACGTACAGGGGATCGAGCCCGAGCAGCTCGCAGGCGGCGTCCACCTGCGCGCGCACCGGAATGGCGGCCTCCTGCAGCAGCATGCCCACGCCCGACTGGCGCGCGATCTCGTTGAGCGTGGTGGCCAGGCCGCCGCGCGTGGGGTCGCGCAGCACGCGCACCGCGCCGGGCGCGGCCGCCAGCAAGGCCGCCACCAGGGTGTGCAGCGCGGCGGTGTCGCTCTGGATCGTGGTCTCGAAGGCCAGCGACTCGCGCTGCGACAGCACCGCCACGCCGTGGTCGCCGATGCTGCCGGAGAGCAGCAGCACGTCGCCGGGGCGCGCATGGCGCCCGCTGATTTGCACGCCCGGCGGCAGCACGCCCACGCCGGTGGTGCTGATGAACACGCCGTCGCCCTTGCCCCGCTCCACCACCTTGGTGTCGCCGGTCACCACCGGCACACCGGCCTGGCGCGCCGCAGCCGCCATGGACTTGACGATGCGCTGCAGCTCGATCAGCGGGAAGCCTTCTTCGATGATGAAGCTCGCGCTCAGGTACAGCGGCTGCGCGCCCATCATCGCCACGTCGTTCACCGTGCCGTGCACCGACAGGCAGCCGATGTCGCCGCCGGGAAAAAACAGCGGAGAGATCACATGCCCGTCGGTCGCCATGACAAGGCGACCGTGAGCCGGGTCGAACGCAGGCAGCGCCAGCACCGCAGCGTCGTCGCCCTGGCGCAGGAACTCATTGTCGAAGGCGGCGAGGAACAGCTCCTCGATCAGCTGCGCCGCGGCCTTGCCGCCCGCGCCGTGGCCCATGTCGATGCGGCCGTGTTTGATGTCCAGCGGACGGATGTAGTTCTTTTTCACCGGCTTGGGTGCGGGCGCCTCGCCAGCGGCGGATGGGTCGCTGTCGGCCCTCATGCGATGGTCACTGCGATGGCAGGGGTGGTGGCAGGGACAATGGGGATGTCGCGAAAACGGCCGTAGGTGTAGTGCGCGGCGCAGGCGCCTTCGCTCGACACCATGCAGGAGCCGACCGGGTTTTCCGGCGTGCAGACGGTGCCGAAGATCTTGCAGTCGGTCGGCTTCTTCACGCCGCGCAGAATGGCGCCGCACTCGCAGGCCTTGTTGTCGGCCACGGTCGTGTAGCTGAGGTCGAAACGGCGCTCGGCGTCAAAGGCGGCAAAGGCTTCACGGATCTTGAGCGCGCTGTAGGGCACCTCGCCCAGGCCGCGCCACTCGAAGCTCGGCCGCAGCTCGAACACCTCGGACACCAGGGCTTGGGCCTTCTGGTTGCCCTCGGGCGTGACGGCACGGGTGAATTCGTTTTCCACGTGGGCGCGGCCTTCGTTGACCTGACGCACCAGCATCAGGACAGCCTGCATCACGTCCAGCGGCTCAAAGCCGGCGATCACCACCGGTTTGCGGTACTCCTCGGCAAAGTGGTCGTAGGGCGCGGAGCCGATGACGATGCTCACGTGTGCCGGGCCGATGAAGCCGTCGATGGGCACGGTACCGAGTTGGCGCACTTCGGGCGATTCGAGGATGTGGGTGATGGCCGAGGGCGTGAGCACGTGGCAGCACAGCACACTGAGGTTGGCCAGGCCCTCGCGCGCCGCGTCGCGAATGGCGAGCGCCGTGGGCGGCGTGGTGGTTTCGAAACCGATGGCGAAGAACACCACCTCGCGCTGCGGGTTGGCCCGCGCGATGGCCATGGCGTCGGCGGCGGAATAGATCATGCGGATGTCGCCGCCGCGTGCCTTGGCCCTGATCAATGACAGGCTGTCCGACGCCGGCACGCGCATGGTGTCGCCGTAGGTGCAGACGATGGCATCGCGTTCCAGTGCGAGGCGGATCGCCAGGTCGATGCGGCCGATGGGCAGCACGCAGACCGGGCAGCCCGGGCCGTGGATCATGCGCACGTTGGGCGGCAGCAACTCAAGCACACCGTAGCGCTGAATAGCGTGGGTGTGACCACCACAAAACTCCATGAAGCTGTAGCTGCGCTCGGGATGGGCTTCGGCGGCGATGCGCGCGCCAATCTGGCGGGCGAGCTCGCCGTCGCGAAATTCGTCGATGTATTTCATGCGGGTGTCACAGGTGTGGGATCAGACGCGAACTGCGCGATTTCGGCGAACAGCGCCAGCGTGCTTCGCGCCTCCTCCGGGTCGATCACCCCAATGGCGTGGCCGACGTGCACGATCACGTAGTCGCCCACTTGCACATCGGCCACCAGGGCAATGGAAATTTCTTTGCGGATGCCCCCGAGGTTGACCACGGCCTGGTCGTTGGGGCGCAACTCGACCAGTTGGGCGGGAATGGCTAGGCACATGATTCGGCTTCCTTTGTCGAGATGTTCTGCGGCGTCGTCGCCATTTGTTGCGCCGCGACCCAGGCCTGGCCCAGCGCCAGACCGGCGTCGCCGCAGCCCTTGTCCAGCGGGCGGTGCACGCGCAGCCCAGTGGCCTGCAGGCGCTGCGTGAGGCGCTCGCGCAGCACGCGGTTGAAAAAGCAGCCGCCACCGAGGCACACACTGCGACAGCCGCGTTCGTTGGCGGCCCGCGTGGCCCAGTCGGCCAGGGCGTCGGCCAGCGCGAGGTGAAAGCCCGCAGCGGTGGCGTCCACGCCATCGGCGGTGGCTTCGAACAGCGCGGGCATGAGGCCGCGCAGGTCCAGGCGGTTCAGCGCGTCGATGACCGCGCCGGGCAGGGCTGTGGTGTGTGGGGTTTGCGCAAGCCAGCGCGCGGCGGCGGCTTCCAGCGCAATGGCGGCCTGTGCTTCATCGGTTTGGCGAACGCTCAGACCCAGCGCAGCGGCGGCCGCGTCGAACCAGCGCCCGGCGCTGCTGGTGGCCGGGCAGTTCAGGCCGCGCACCAGCATCTGCTGCACACCGGCGGCCACGGCCGCACCGACCTGCGGTGCAAAGCGTGGGGTGATCTGATCGCCATCGCCCATCGCGTGCAGCACGCTCGCGGCCATGCGCCAGGGCTCGCGCGCGGCGCGGTCGCTGCCCGGCAAAGCCAGCGGCATCAAGTGGCCCAGGCGTTGCCACCGTGCGCCGTCCACCCACAACAGTTCTCCGCCCCAGGCCTGCCCGTCTGTGCCCAGGCCCACGCCGTCGAGCGCCAGGCCGATGACCGGGCCTTCGATGCGGTGCTCGGCCACCACGGCGGCGATGTGCGCGTGGTGGTGCTGCACGCCCATGGCGGGCACACCGAGCGCGTGTGCGGTGGCGATGGCCAGCTGGGTGCTGAAAAAATCGGGATGCAGGTCGTGGGCGATGGCCTGCACCGGCGCGCCGACCGCAGCGGCCTGCTGCAGCAGCTCCTGCACCGATTGCTCCAGCGCCGCGCAGGCGGTCGGGTCACTCAGGTCGCCATGCACCGGCGACCAGTGCACCTGCCCGCGCAGCACCAGGCAGGCCGCATTCTTGAGCCAGGCGCCGACAGCGAGCACGGTGGTGGACATGACAAACCGTCCGTCAGGCGGCGGCGTCGGCGGGCAGCGCGGCTTTGGCGCGGGCCAGCTCTGCTTCGAGCCGCTGCACGCGCTCGCGCAAAACCGCTTCTTCGGAAGCTGGCTCGTCGTGGTGGTGATGCTGCGCGCCCATGGCGTGGTCCAGCCAGTGCAGCCAGGCGTCCATGCCTTCGCCGGTAGTGGCCGAGAGCTGGATGACTTCGATCGTCGGGTTCACGCGGCGCGCCAGCTCAATGCAGCGCGCGACGTCGAACTTCACGTGCGCCAGCAGGTCGATCTTGTTGAGCACCATGAGCGAAGAGGCGGCGAACATGTCGGGGTACTTGAGCGGTTTGTCCTCGCCCTCGGTCACCGAGAGAATGGCCACCTTGGCGGCTTCCCCCAGGTCCCACACGGCGGGGCAGACCAGATTGCCCACGTTTTCGATGAACAGCAGGCTGTGTTCGTCGTGGTGGTTGTGATCGTGCGAGTGCTCTTTTGCAGGGTCGTGGCCATGGTGATCGTGGCTGTGCAGTTGCGCGAAAGCTTGCGACACCATGGGCGCGTCGAGGTGGCAACCCTTACCAGTGTTGACCTGGATGGCGGGGGCGCCGGTGGCGCGGATGCGGTCGGCATCGAAACTGGTCTGCTGGTCGCCTTCGATCACGGCGAGGTGCAGATCAGGCGAGCGGGCCTTCAAGGCTTCGATGGTGGCGCAAAGCAGCGTGGTCTTGCCCGAACCGGGGCTGGACACCAGGTTGAGCGCGGTCACGCCGTGCGCTTCGAAATGCGCCCGGTTCTGCACCGCCACGCGGTTGTTGGCGCCCAGGATGTCGGTCTCCAGCTTGATGGCGCGCGCCTGGCTCATGCCGGGCACCGACACGCGGGCCGCACCGGTACCGAAGTGCAGGTCGCCGTTGGCAGGGTTCACCTGCACCACGCTGGCGTCGCCGGCCTGGGTCTGAACATGCCGGGCATGGGCCGGGCTGTTGTTACTGCATCCACACACAACACACATAGTCTGTCTCCTGTTCAATCGTGATGCTAGGCGCCGCAGACCGTCTGCGTTGCCCCAAGGGTTTTCTGGCGGTCGTGAAGCGGCACAGTGTGTTCCGTTTTCATTCCACCTGCATGTCCAGCACACGCAAGGCCATGCCGCCGGTGGGCTGGAGCTGGTAGCCACCGCAAAGGGGACAGGCGTCGCCGCGCTGGGCGATCTCCACCGTCTGCGCACAGCCCAGGCACCAGGCCTGACCGGGTGGTTCTTCGATGTCGATCTGGGCGCCTTCGAGCACGGTTCCTGGTGCCAAGCAATCCAGCGCAAAACGCAGGGCGCGCACATCCACCCCCGCGAGCTGCCCGGCCTCGATCCGCAGCGACAACAGACGGGAAAAACCGTCGCGTGCGGCGGTGCTTTCCACCAGCTGCAACACGCCACCGGCGAGGCTGGCCTCATGCATGTGGCAGCTCCTGCCCGGCGCGCACCGGGTGCGTCACGTCAAACGGCACGCAAGGGTCGAACGCCGCCATGAGCAGGCGCACGCGGCGCTCCACGGCGGCCGGTGGTTCGGCGGCGTCCAGCGCGGCGATGCGCTGCGCCACCACACCCTGCGGATGAAAATTCCACTCGGTCGGCGCGAGCACGCGGCAGGCAAGCACCCGCGCATCGCGCCCCGTGCTGTCGACCTCGACCTGGTGCACCAGCAGGCCACGCGCCATTTCCACCCAGGCCAGACCCTGGCGTGGCCCCGTGGCCAGCGAGCCGAAGGACAGCCAGCCCGCGCCGCTCTGGCCCGCTGCGTCGGGCAGGCACAGGCGGATCAGCTCGGCGACGCGGCTGCCCAGCAAGGCCCAGGGTGTGAGGGGTCGGTATGGCGTCGGATCGTTCAACCGGGTCCAGCTGCCGCTTTGGGCGCAGGCGCCGTGCCACTGCGGGCGCAAGGCAAAGCCGGGCTCAAGGGCCAGCGCCGCGGCCAGGGTGCGCTGGCCCGAGGCATCCGCATGGGCGCGCAGCGCGCTGGCTGGGTCCAGCGGCACGCCGTCGTCGATCTGGCGGGCGGCGCTGAGCAGTGGGGCCAGCCAGCCGTCGTGGCGGTGGCTCCAGTCCAGCAACCAGTCGGCGCCGCTGGTTTGCCAGGCGCCGTGCCAGGTGGTGGCGGGCTGGTGCAGCAGATGGTCTTGCAACCAGACGAGCGTGGCGTGCCAGGGATCGGCCAGCGCGCTGGCAGCGGGGGCCAGCAGTGGGCAGGCCCTGAGCGCGGCCTGTGCCTGGGCTGCCAGCAACTCATCGCCATCGTTGGCCAGCAGGCGCGGCCAGTCCAGCCCGATGCGGCGGATGTGTTCCTGCGCGGTCTCGGTGCGCAGGCGCTGAGCCACCTGTTGCGGCGCAGGGAGCAGACCCGGCGCCGCCGCTTCGATGGCGAGCTGCGAGCACAGGCGGTGCGCGTGGCCGCAGAGATTGAACAGGCTGGCCATGAGGCCGGGCACGGCGTTCACGGCCTGCGCCCGGGCCAGGCGCGGCGCCCAGTCCTGGCGGCTGCTTTGCAGGGCCATGGGCGTCGCCACACCGGGTGCCACGCGCAGGGCACCGGCCAGCTGCGACAGGCCGGTTGACCCGGTCAGACCGAGCGCGTTCACGACGTCGCCCCGGTGTCCGGCCGACGGGCCAGGAAAAAGGCCCGCCGCGATGGCAGCGGCTCGGCCACGGGCGCTCGGGTCGGCTCAGGCACGGGTGCCGGTCTGACCAGGGCCAGCGAAGCCAGTGCGGTCTCGCGCGCCAGGTCCTGGCTGGTGAAGCCGTTCATGGGGGAAAACAGCGCGCAAGTCTCGTGGTAGCCGATGGCAGGGTCGTGCCCACCGATGAATTCAAATCGTTCGCTGCCAAAGTCGCGCACGGCTTTGCGGCCCACGCGGTTGCCGTGCGGCCCATTCACCGACGGCAGGCGCAGCAGGCTCATGAACCAGGGGGTGATCAGCACACCCTCGGCCACCTGTGGGTCGCCTGACTCGACCGGATTCGCCCATTCGAACCCCACCGCCTCGACCTGCAACGCCGGGTTCAGCAAAGGAATGCCCTGCATGCGCTCGGTCTGAACGTGACGGTAGAAATTCACAAGGCTCTGCACGCGTTCGGCCAGTTGGGCGGGCGCCGCTGAGGGGGTGTCCATGAGGGTGAGCGGGCTCATGGGTTCTTTCTATCGTGCGGTGCACTGCCTGCGACACACGCGTTTGGCGCGGCTGGCCCCTCACCCCAACCCTCTCCCCAGAGGGGCGAGGGAGTCAAGCCCCATCTCCCTCCAGCGGGAGAGGGTCTTTGAACCCAGCGGCGCAGGGGGTTCATCTCAATCCACCAGCATCAGGAACTGCTCGGCATCGCAGTCGCAGTTCGGGCAGCGCCAGTGCGCAGGCAGATCCGCGAACGGTGTGCCGGGCAGAATCTGCCACTGTGGATCGCCCAGGGCGGGGTCGTAGACCCACCAGCAGATTTTGCATTCGAGGCGCGAGCCGGGGCGCAGCACATCGCGGTTGCCCAGGTACGAGCCTTCAAAGCCTTCGAAATGGTCATTGCTCATGGTGCGCCGGGTGGACGGGAAACGTCACACCGACTCCAGGTAGGTGATCACATCGAGCAGCCGCTCGTGCGAATCGCGCAGGTCTTCGGGGGCGGCCATCGCTACCTCGGGCATGTCCACCACCTCGACCGTGTTGAGGATCACCTTGTCCATCGAGTTGTAGTACACCACGCGCCAGCAGTTGGGCAGGCGCGTGTTGGAGATGCGGCAGTTGCCGTAACCGCGCGAGAGCATGAGCACGCGGCCGGTACCGAGATGGTGGTCGAGGAAACCGATGTCTTCGGGCGTGACCGGCAGCAGTGTGAAGTTGACCACGTGCGAGACCTGGCCGGGTTTCCAGCCGAGCACCTGGTCGCGGATTTCTTCCACCAGCAGGGGCGCGTTCTGCACGTTGGGTGGCAACGGACCAGCCCAATGCGGCATGGCGTCCTGCGGCCACACGTCGTCCACCGCCATGGCGCGCAGCAGCGCCGGCACCGGGCTGACCTCAATCACGTCGTCAATCATGGTGCGCTCGCCGTCCACGGTGCGGAACGTGATGAGGCGCCACACGCCGGCCAGCACCGCTTCCTGGATGCGCACCTCCAGCGCGCCGTCTTCTTCGCGCACCAGGGCGCTGACCTCGCCCTCACCCATGATCTGCTTGATCAGCTGCAGGTCCTGCGCAGGCAGCGTGGTCAGCGCCACCTGGCCGCCCGGGCCACCTTGCGCAGTGCGGTCCAGCAGCGCCAGCACCTGACCCAACACCGCGCGCGCGGCTTCGCGCCCGGCCAGCTCTTCGGGCTCGGGCAGCACGGGTGGGCGGTAGGTGCCCATGTCTGTGGGCATGTGCACATAGTCCAGCTTTTCGTCTTCGGGCTGGGTGCCCGGGCCGATGGCCACGAGGGGGATGGGGAAGTCTTTCATGGGGTGTCCTCGGTGTCGGTCGGTTCAATGGCAGCCGCTGTCTTTGCTGGTGCTGCCCTGGCTCACCACGGGGATGCCGATGGTGGGCGGGCGTGAGGGTGGCATGGCAAGCGCGGCGGCCACACCGCTTTGGTACACGTCCCAGTCCTGCATGCCGGCGATGGCGGTGACGTACTGACCGTCGCGAAAGAACAGCAGGGTGGGCCAGCGCTGCGAGCCGTAACGGCGCGCCAACGCGTCCTCGTTGTCTCGCGGCACCACGGCCACCTGAAAGCGGTTTGGAAAAACCTTCATCAGTTCGGGCAGCACGGCCGCCACGTCCTGGCCTTCGGGGAACCGCACCGGGTCGCCCGCGAGCAGCACCAAGCGGTCGCCGCCGCCCGCGCTCCATGCGGCCACGCTGGTTTCGTCCACCCAGGCGGCATCGAAGTCGCGCACTAGGCGCATCACCAGCGGTGGCGCGGGGTTGGTGTCGGGCAGTGGCAGGGCAAAAGCCCGGCCGGTGGTGTCGGTGGCGGTGTTCATGTCATCTCCTGTGTGTGGGGGTGGGTGTCAGGTCTGTCCGGACAACTGCCTGAGTTGTTCGGTGGTCATCTGTGAAGGCAGTTCAAAGCCGGCATCGCCACGGGCTCTCCGGCCCTGCATGGCGTCTTGCACTAGGTCCAGCGCCGCGTTGACTTCGGCGGCACGCTCGGTGCTGATGTGTTCGCGCGCGTCACCCAAGAACACCAGCAACCAGTCGCCGGGCTCACACGGACCGACCAGCGCGGTGTTCACCCGGCGCCGCTCGCCACGGCCTTCGCACCAGGCGTGTCCGGGCTCGATGGCGCTGACCTGCATGGGGATGCCGATGCACATGTCAGAGGTCCTTGGGGAAAAAGCGTTCGTCACCCGAACGGCAGGCTTGCTCAGGCGCGGGACGCTGCGTCTCGTAGGCGGCCAACGCGAGCTCGTCCAGGGTGACCGCTTCGCGTTCGCCCAGCGGCGTGCGGCGCGGCACGGGCTCGCCACCCCAGCGCGCGATCTGGTCCACACCCAGGGCCAGCGCGTCTTCCATCGCAGCCTTCACCACCGGGCGCAGGCTGCCGCCGTAGTCTTCCAACTCCTGGGGCTGGCAGCCGATCAGCAACATCTGGGACGGGAACTTGCCGGTGAGCTGCGCCAGCGAAAGCACTTCCTGAAAACCGGTCTGGTGCAGGCTCATTTTTTTCGCGCCCATGAAGCGCGGCACAGCGTCGTCGCGCACCTGCTTCAGGGTACCGGGCTCCAGGCCGTAGTCGATGGCGTCGAAGATCAACAAACAGTCCGCCGCCTGCACGTGCTGGATCAGGTACAGCCCCTGCGTGCCGCCGTCGATGAGCGACACATGCCCGGCGAACTCGTAGCGGCGCTGCAGCGTCTCAATGCAGCGCACGCCAAAGCCCTCGTCGGCCCAGAGCAGGTTGCCAATGCCCAGCACCACGATCGCTGGCGGCTGGGCAGGGCTGTCACCCCTGGGGTGACAGGTGGTTTCGGACGGATGTCTGCTCATGTGGGGTGGTCCCGATAAACGCTCAGGGAGAATCAGAAGAAAAGGGTGCGGCACCGCTCGGGGATCTGTGCGCCACCGCATACAGGCGCTTCCAGGCATGGAAGCTGTCCCAGGCGGACTGGTGTGCGAGCCAGAAGGCCGTATCGATACCGAACTGCCGCGCACAGCGGATGGCGGTGTCGGGCGACATGGCGCGCTGACCGTGCACCAACTCGTGCAGCCGGCGGCGCGACAGTCCAAGCAGCCGGGCCGCCTCGCTCTGGTTGAGCGAGAGCGGTGCCAGGCAGGTGCGCGCCAGCAGCCGACCCGGGTGCATGGGCGTGCGCACCGGCACCCCCTTCGGAGGAAGCACCGAAGCAGCAGCGAGCCAGCGGGGATGAGCGGAGAGCGACATCTAAATCGAATGAACGTTGCGCGACCAATAAAAATAAACTCGGAGCGAAATGCCTCAACCCAGGGTTCCGCGGAACCGTCCATCGACAAGCTCAGGACGGGCCGCCAATAACGCCCCTTTGGGGAGGGCGCCGAAGGCGGCGCGGGGGGTTAATCCTTGAACGTGCGGTGGCCGGAGATCATCGTGCTCACGATACTCTGGCGACCCATGATGTCCTCGCGGATCGCAGCGTAGATGTGGAAGATGATGAAGATGACCATGCCCCACATGCCCAAGCGGTGCCAGGTGTGCACATCCTGGCTCTGGCCGAACAGCGGAATCACCCAGGTGGTGAACAGCGTGTGCGCCCAGGATCCCGGCTGTGTGCCTTCCCCGTACAACGCAAAGCCGGTGACGATCATGAACAGGCCAATGCCGAGATACAGGGTAAACATGGCGAACCTGGCCAGCGGGTTGTGTCCCACGTACTGGTTGGGCTTGGGAGCGATAAACAGGTACCACGCCAGCACTTGAATCACCTCACGCCAGTAGGCTTTCTGGAAAAGCGGGACCCAGAACAGTTCGCGAGCGTGGTGGTTGCCGACGATCGCCCAGTAGGCGCGCCCGAGCAGGCCCACGGCCAGGATGTACCCAGCGGTGAAGTGCGCGAAGCGGATGTAGCCCATCAGGTAGTTGTCGCTGGCCTCGCCCGGCATGGTCGGCAGCGGCACGCCGATGAAGTAGCCGGTAATGGCCAGCACGGTGATCGCTGCGGCGTTGATCCAGTGCCAGATGCGCACCGGCGCTTCATAGACGTAGACCGACTTGATGGAATCGCCGAGCAAGACGGCGTTGTTGTCGATGCCGGTGGCATCGGCCTGGCGCTGCTGGGCCAGTTCTTGGGCAGACAGAGTGGACATGATGTGCTCCGAGTGGGGAACGACGGTCACTTCGACACGGCCTGGCCCCGGCGTGCGCGCCACTGGCGCACAGCCATCACACCCAGCCCGATTCCGAACAGCGCGAGCAGTTGCTCGACGCCGACGGCGTGGGTGAGCATGTCCCACAGCTCGTGGGGGCCGTGACCATCGTGGGCCTGCGCGGCGCCCGTCAGGCCCAGCAGCAGTGCGGTTGTGCCCAGTTGGCGCAGGTTTTTTTTCACTTGCATGTTTATCTCCTCGTGTGGGTTCATTTCATTTCCGGGATGGGCGCCGTGCCCGCGTGCCCCGATCCAGCGCACGCAGAGAATCCGGCTTTGCCGGTCCCGGGGCGTAGTCTCCCTGAGGGGAAGACGCGAAGCGGCGCAGGGGGTCATCTCACCTCACCGTGACGCGGGCCATTTCCTGACCGTCTTCGCTCATCACGTGCGTGGAGCAGGCCAGGCAGGGGTCGAAGCTGTGCAGCGTGCGCAGAATTTCCAACGGCTGCTCCGGGTTGACCATGGGCGTGTTCATCAGCGAAGCTTCGAAAGCGCCGATCTGACCCTTGGTGTCGCGTGGCGAGCCGTTCCAGGTGGTGGGCACCACGCACTGGTAGTTCTCGATTTTGCCGTCCTTGATCTTGATCCAGTGGCCCAGCATGCCGCGCGGCGCGGCCACTGTGCCCACGCCTTTGGCTTCTTTGGGCCAGGTGGCCGGATCCCACTTCTCGATGTTGGCGGTACTGGTGTCGCCAGCCTTGATGTTGCCAATCAGTTGCTTGAAGTCGTCCAACATCATCTCGCCGCTGTACTGGCTCTCCAGCGCGCGGGCCAGGGTACGACCGATGGTGGTGGGCAGCAGTTGCTTGAGCGTGTAGTTGGTTTCCGGCAGGCCCAGTGCTTTGGGCAGGGCCCTGTTGATCGCGACGGCAGACTCGTCCACCTGTTGCTTGACGCGCTGGCAGTATTTGTTGCCCTGCACCGCATGGGCGTAGCCCAGGATGTAGCGCGACAGCGGACCGACCTCGACCGCGTGGCCACGCCAGCGCGGACTCTTGATCCAGGAGTATTTTGCGGACTCGTCGAGCTGCTCAATGTTGGTGCGCGTGCCCTTGAAGTTGGGACCTTCGGGCTTGTAGTTGGCCTCTGTCACGCCATCCCAGGGGTGCAGACCCTTGCTTTCGTCGGCGTATTTGTACCAGCTGTGGTTCACGAATTCCTGCACCTGCTCGGGGTCGCGCGGATCGATCTCATGGATCTTGTCCCAGTTGCCATTGAGGATCACGCCGCCGGGCAACTGTTGTGTGCTGCGGTCGTTGGGCACTTTCTCATAGGTGCCGTAATCGGCGACATTGGTGGCCGAGAGGCCGCCGCCGTAGAGCCAGCCAGCCTGTTTGTAAATGGTGCCAATGGCCAGCACGTCAGGTACATAGACGTTCTTGTTGAACTCGATGATCTCGTTGATGCGTGCCTCGACGAAGTTCAGACGCTCCATGTTGATGGGTGCGCCGGCCGCGCCGTCGCCGTCGATGTTGATCGCGCAGGGAACCCCGCCCACGAGGTAGTTCGGGTGCGGATTCTTTCCCCCAAAAATGGTGTGGATCTTCACCCACTCTTTTTGCAGATCCAGCGCTTCGAGGTAGTGCGTGACCGCCATCAGGTTGGCTTCGGCTGGCAGCGCATAGGCCTTGGAACCCCAGTAGCCGTTGGCGAAGGGGCCGAGCTGACCGCTGGCAACAAACTTCTTCAGGCGGTTCTGCACGTCTCGGAAGTAGCCGGGCGAGGAAAGCGGGTGCGAGGGCGACACCATCTGCTGCAGCTCGCTGGTTTTCTTCGGATCGGCGTTCAGGGCCGACAGCACGTCCACCCAGTCCAGCGCGTGCAGGTGGTAAAAGTGCACCGCGTGGTCGTGCACCTGCAGCGTCTTGGCCATGATCTCGCGGATGAGATAAGCGTTGAGCGGAATCTGAATGCCCAGCGCATCCTCCACCGCGCGCACCGAGGCCAGCGCGTGGCAGCCGGTGCAGACGCCGCATATGCGCTCCACGAAGGCCCAGGCGTCGCGCGGGTCGCGACCCTTCAGAATCACCTCCAGACCGCGCCACATGGTGCCGGTGGAGACCGCGTTGCGGATCACATTGTTGCTGTCGAGGTTGACCTCGCAGCGCATATGGCCCTCGATGCGCGTGACAGGGTCGACGACGATGCGCCGGCCGGTGTTGTCCATGCGAAAGCCTTGAGTTTCGTAAGCACCCATGTTCTTGTTCCTCGGTCGTGTCAGTGGTTGGTGGGTGTGGAGGCGTCGGGCTTGCGCGCGTTGTCGCGGGCACGCTTGGCCACCGAGATGGCGGCGTGCGCCGCCACCGCCGCCCCCACCACACCGGCGGCGGTGCCACCGATCTGGTCTGCGTTGGCCTCGATGCCGAAGGCGTGGATGTCGGTCAGGCGGTCGTAGAACGAGCCCTTGTCCCAGAAGCCGTCTTCCGAGCAACCGATGCAGCCGTGACCGGCCTTGATCGGGAAGCTGGTGCCCTCGTTCCACTGCACTGTGGAGCAGGCGTTGTAGGTCGTTGGCCCCTTGCAGCCAACCTTGTAAAGGCAGTAGCCACGGCGCGCGGACTCGTCGTCCCAGGCCTCGACGAACTGGCCGGCGTCGAAGTGAGGACGGCGGTAGCACTTGTCGTGGATGCGCTGGCTGTAGAACATCTTCGGCCGACCCTGGCGGTCCAGTTCGGGGATGCGGTCAAACGTCAGCATGTAGGTGATCACGCCCGTCATCACCTCGGGGATGGGCGGGCAACCCGGCACCTTGATGATGGGCTTGTCCGTGATGACCTTGTGTATCGGTGTGGCCTGCGTCGGGTTAGGCTTGGCGGCCTGCACGCAACCCCAGGAGGCGCACGAACCCCAGGCGATGATGGCCTTGGCGTCCTTGGCCACCTTCTGCAGCTTCTCGACGAAGGGCTTGCCCGACTGGATGCAGAACATTCCATCTTCATTCAGCGGCGGGTTGCCTTCCACCGCCAGGATGTACTGACCCTTGTACTTGGTGATGAGTTCTTCGAGAAGGGCCTCGGCCTGGTGGCCGGCGGCGGCCATCAGGGTGTCGTCGTAGTCCAGCGAGATCATGGACAGCACCACGTCTTTTGCCAGCGGGTGCGCCGAACGGATGAACGCTTCGGTGCAGCAGGTGCATTCCAGCCCGTGCAGCCAGATCACCGGGGTGCGCGGCTTGTTTTCCATGGCGTGCGCGATCTGCGGCACGAACGAGGGCGCCAGCCCGAGCGAGGTGGCGGTGAGCGAGCAGTACTTCAGAAGGCTGCGGCGCGAGATGCCCTTGCGGCGCATGACTTCGTAGAAGGTTTCCATAGAGTAATGTCTCCAGTTGCTTTTTGATGATCGCCACGTCCCGTGCAAGGAATGCAGAGAGAACGCGGCGCACTTTTCAGGTGGGGGCGCATGTTCATCGCAAGTCGTGCGCCAACGATCCCGCATCGCGGGAATACCCTGAGCGACCCGCTTAAGTGCTTGTTTCCGTTGGCATTCAGCGTGGGCCGATTCAGCCTAATAGATCAACACGCGCAGAGACTGAAATAACAAGATCCATTTTCTCGATCGAAACGGAAATAAACTATCCAGCAGGAACATTCCATACGCTGTACAGCGTATGGTTGACGCGTAGTCAATACTTGGTCCGTCTCGCCTTTGGGCCTTTGGTCTTGCGGGCGATGTGGAACTCGTAGGGCAGGGAATCAGCGAATTGCGTGTTCACCATGGCCATGGATACCGCATCTACTTCCAGAAGAGAGGAAGCACGATCATCGTCCTGCTGTGCGGCGGAGACAAAAGCACGCAAGTGAAGGACATCAATGCCGCAAAGCGCCTGGCTGAAGCATGGAGCGAATTGCTGGGCGTCTACCTGCAGCGCCTGCGTTGCCTCAGCATGCAGTACGCACAAGGAACCCATTTCACCGTCCCGACCCGCGAGCCCTTTTGCAGTCGGACACCTGGCGCACCAAATCAGCGATCTGGTGGTACTTGGCCTGAGCCCCGGCCGAGGTGCGTGCACACGCGCTCGACCGTGGGCCGCTCGCTCCGGGCGAGCACGTCGTCGGCAGCGGCCCAACCCCATTGACTTGGATGCCTTGGGACACTCTCGTACTTTTGGTTTGCATCGCCCTCTTCCGTGATGTAAATTACTTTCGATAAGATATAGTTATTGAAACTTATCTCCCCGACAGCTCAGAAGGAGCGAGCGCATTTTTGTCGCTTCACAACTCTCACCGGGCGACTGCTCACGCTACAGAAAACGTCTGCGCCCCGTTCGCAGAAACTGATCGATGCTACTTCGCACGCAATTTCTCTGCGGGACTTTTGCGGGACTGGGCTCTGAAATACATGTCTAAACAGAGTAGTTTTGGTACATTGGGCGGTCACAGAGCCTATATAAATCAACAACTTAAATATGATCTGGTAGCTACGAACCAAGGGGTCGTGGGTTCAATTCCTGCCAGCCGCACCAAACAAAAAACCCTGTAGCCAAAAGCTGCAGGGTTTTTTCATTTCTGCCGCCGAAAGAATGGCGCAAGCCTGCG